>JBEKMF010000042.1:0-16275 GCA_050008655.1 Smithellaceae bacterium | reverse complement strand
CAATTGATTGCAGCGCGCGCAACCCATTCCTAAAACGGCTATATTAAGTCCAGGTGTATTTTCTTCAGCAACAGGCAATCCTTGTGCCATCTTAAATTCGCGTAAAAGCGCATGTCCATAGGCTTCAATTGCGGTAGGAGGTACATAGTTATTAATAGAAATCTCTTGCAGCAAGCTTTTTTTGATTTCTTCATCGCTTTTACCTTTATAGTTTTTAGCTATTTTCTTTATTGAATCCTCTAAGCCGAGAATACTGATCAAACGGCCGTGAATCATGATTTGTTTAATTTCATCTTCAGCCATAGAGTATCCTCAATAAAAGAGTTGGAATATCCTTGTACATTTTTGGTAAAAGGACAATAATTTTTCTATATAAATGTATTGGTGCAAAATTGTTTCGTCAAGAAGAAAAATTTGTTTTGTAAATAGGGAGATTAGATTGACACGGAAAGAAGATAGTTGCATTATCGGACAGCATGTGTTAGTGACTAAAAGTCAGAACGGCAAGCCGCATATAGCATAAGTATCTAATATTATTAATATAATTTAAATATACTGTTGTAAGGAAATCTGTTTACCAGTCTATTCGGAGGGAAGAAGTTGGATATAATCAATAGAGCAAAGTCTCAGGGGAAATCGACGCTAACGGAAGCGGAAGCTAAAGAAGTGTTAAAAAAATATGGTGTTCCGGTTGTGGAAGAAAAAATTGTTACGTCCATAGAGGAAGCAGAAAGCATGGCGGAAAAAACAGGTTATCCGCTTGTTTTAAAAGGTTTAGGCGCTCGTCTCACCCACAAAACGGAAAGAGGCCTGGTGAAGCTGAACTTAAAGAATAAGGAAGATATCCACTCTGCCGCGCTATATATAAAGGATACAGCCGGTAGTGATTTAGAAGGATTCCTAATCCAGCCGATGTTGGAGGGTAAAAGAGAATTTGTTGCTGGGCTTTTCCATGATGATCAGTTTGGTCCTACGGTGATGTTCGGATTGGGCGGAATTTTTACCGAAGCAATCGGAGATGTTGTTTTTTCCATTGCCCCTCTTGATGAAAATGATGCGAGAAAAATGATTCAAGAATTAGATGCCCAAAAATTGCTAGGAGCGTTTCGCGGAGAAAAGGCTGTGGACAAAGAAGCTCTTATCAAAACAATCGTCGGTTTATCAAAAATCGGAACAGAGATACCCGAAATAAGAGAAATTGATATTAATCCATTATTAGTAACTGCCGACGGCAAAGTAACGGCGGTGGACGCCCTTATAGTTTTGGGAAAGGTACCCGATAAAAAAGTAACTCATGTTGCCGTAGAACCAAAGGCGATAGGACATTTATTCTATCCGAAATCAATTGCATTTATTGGCGCTTCCGCAGAGGTCAGCAAATGGGGACAATTAATGTTCACTAATGTTCTCGCGGGAAAATATCAGGGGAAAATCTATTTGGTAAATTCCAAAGGCGGAGAAATTATCGGAAGGCATGTATTTAAATCTGTAACCGAGATACCCGATCCGGTCGACCTTGCTGTTATTACAATTCCCGCAAGCAACGTCTTAAACTTAATGCCCGAACTGAAGAAAAGGAAAATAAAAAATGTATTACTTATCTCGTCTGGTTTTGCCGAAACAGGTCCGGAAGGCAAAGCCCTGGAAGATGAGCTGGTAAAACAAGCAAGAGAAGCGGGAATTTTAATTCTCGGCCCCAACACAATGGGAATATGTAATCCTTACATATCTCTTTATTGCACAGGAACGCATGTGCGGCCAAAAGCGGGAAGTACTATTTTAGTGACGCAATCAGGTAATTTGGGGACCCAGTTATTGGCTTTTGCCGAAAAAGAAGGAATTGGCATCCGTGCGTTCGGCGGTTCGGGCAATGAAGCAATGATAACTATTGAAGACGCTATGGAGGGATTTGAAGTTGATGAGCTGACAAAAACAGTTGTTCTGTACATAGAAAGTATTAAAAACGGCCGAAGATTTTTTGAAGCGGCAAAACGTGTGGGCAGAAAGAAACCGATTATCGCCTTAAAAGGCGGACGCACAGAAGCAGGCGCCCATGCTGCGGCCAGCCACACTGGGGCCATGGCCTCCAATGTAAAAGTATTTAAAGCAGCATGCCGGCAAGCAGGAGTTATATTAGTGGAACAATCCATGGACTTACTCGATCTTTCCGCTGCGTTTTCTTCGTTACCGCTTCCCCAAGGGAAAGGAATCGGTATTATGACCTTAGGAGGGGGATGGGGCGTTGTCGCCTCAGATTTATGCATAGAGAATGATTTGGAAGTACCAAAATTATCCGAGGATGTAATTTCTCGCATTAACAAATTACTGCCGCCATTTTGGAGCCATGCCAATCCGATAGATCTGGTGGCGGAAATGAATACTGAATTACATATGACTATTCTCGAGGAACTTCTTCAGTGGGATGGCTGCGACGCGGTAATCCACATGGGTATGATCGGCAGAAGAATAATGATCAAAGCCGTGCTGGAATCCACCGTTGCTCTAGACAAGAATTTTGATGATAAATTTGTCGAGGACTCTTTGTTGTTTCTGGATGATTTCGAAAAACAGTTTGTCGAACGCACGGTAAGACTAATGGAGAAATATGATAAACCGGTAATAGGGGTTTATTTGTTGAATGATGATAAAACGCGGACGATCACCGAAGTTGAGGGCTGCAAATATAAAGGAGTAAACTTTATTACTCCGGAGCGAGCTGTTAAGGCCTTGGGTAAAATGTATAAATATGCCCGGTGGCTGAAAGGGTAAGAAATAATTGCCTCGGCAAGATTAAATTCCCAAACCCACATTGACCATACTTCTACGACCTCCATTCAACTTAAGGGCAATGTTTCACGTGAAACATTTTTTATTCCCAGGCCAGGCCAAAATTACGGAAAATAAAAAAGGCAGGCTACGATAGTCTGCCTTTTTTATGAAGATGACGTCATTTCTTATTTAATCTATACTTATTGATACGAAGAATTTTGATTTGCCGCGCATAATCCAAAGCGTCACACTTTTCTTGTCGGCAGCCTTCTTCATTTCCTTGTTATATTCTTTTATTGATGCGACTTTTACTTTGTTTACTTGGATGATTATATCTTGCGGCTGAATGCCGACCTCGTCGGCCGGACTGCCATTGGCTACATCAGTGACTATTACACCGGCTTCGCGGGGGATTCCTAGCTGGCGAGAAATTTCCGCAGTTATTTCTTGGGCGGCAATTCCAAAATATCCTTTTGACTCGTTTGCCGATGCCATTTCCGCTTTATCCTTGCGCTCCGCCACCACGACTTGAAACATCATTTCCTTGCCATCGCGCAATGCTTTAATCGATGCTTTTTCGCCGACGTGCATTTCGGCAATTGTCAGGAGCAGATCATGAGTGTCTTTAATCGGCTTCCCGTTGATCTCTGTCACTATGTCACCTGCTTTAATTCCCGCTTTATCCGCCGGATCGCCTTTAAAAACATCGGATACCAAAGCGCCGCTTTTGTCTTTATGGTTCAGATTTTTTGCGATTTCATCTGTAATATCCTGCACGGAAATGCCCAGCCATCCGCGGGTCACTTTACCTTTGGTTTTCAAATCCCCTAGAATGCTTTTTGCCATATTCATCGGTATGGCAAAGCCAATACCCTGACCTTGAGCTACGATGGCCGTGTTGATACCGATGACCTTTCCTTCCATGTTAAATAATGGCCCACCGCTATTGCCCGGATTAATGGATGCGTCGGTTTGAATAAAATTATCATAAGGTCCTGCTCCGATAACGCGTCCCTTGGCGCTGACGATGCCGGCAGTAACTGTTTGCTCCAAACCGAAAGGATTGCCAATAGCAATGACCCACTCACCTACTTTTACTTTGTCGGAATCGCCGATTTCTGCAACCGGTAAACTGTTGCTAGGTTTGATTTTGATTAAGGCAATGTCTGTTTTAGCATCGGTGCCGATAATTTTTGCCTCATATTCCTTCCCATCGGAGACCTTTACCACAATCTTGTCGGCTCTTTCTACCACGTGATTGTTGGTGAAAATATAACCGTCATTGCTGATAATGAATCCCGAACCAAGGCTTCTCTGTTTAAATTCACGTTGGGGAATATCGCCAAAAAAGCGATCAAAGAAATCGTCGCCGAAAGGCGACCGCCCAAAAGGCGAACCAAAACCGTTCCGGCCTTTGTATGTTTTTGTCGTGCTGATATTCACTACCGCGGGCTTAACACGCTCGGCCAGATCGGAAAAAGAAAAAGGAACTCTGGATGATTCAGAAGAAGAAATTGCCGCAGCCGTTTGAACTTCCGGCGCTCCTGAAGGCATAAAAGAAGAACGTAGAACTTCCACCAGGGAAACAATAAAAAAGGCGACCAAAAACGCCATTAAGAACATGAAAAAAGTTTTACGGTTTTGACTTTTCATATAATCCTCCGCTTTGTTGGTAAAAAATTGCGGCCATGAATGCCGCGCCAAAGACCTTATTTTCGCAGTGTCGCGGTCAATATAACGATTGTCTTGTATTTGTCAATGAAATATTGGTATTGGCGGTTTGAAGTTTGGATAATCATGTGCTAGAATTAACCATCTTACCGGTGAAACGCTGGATAATATAAACAGGATAAGTAAAGAAGCATCGGAAGGTATGAAGGATTTTAGTGCACTACGTCCGGATATAGGTGATGCGGTTAAAGCCCTGGACGATGCGGCCGATAAAATTGACGCGATCCTTTTCCAGAAAAAAGAAACGGAAATTAAAGTGCCATGAGAAAAATTTTAACTGCAGCAATCGTAATATTTATTTGCGCCTGTAGCTTGAACCAAAAACATATTCCTGAGTGGGAATATACCTCTTTCCGGCAGTTGGAAAATTATAAAGTTGATTTTTTAGCTGGGAAAGAAGATGTTGCGGAGCCTCATTTTGATAAAGCAAAAAAAGCTGCATCCGGAAACAACGATTTAAATTTCTTAGCCAGAATTTATTTAAACAAGTATGCCTTGCATACAGCGGCGCTGGAAGATTTTGACGACAGCGAATTTGTCCGAATTAATAAACTCCATCCTCTTGCCCCTAATTTCGCCTACTATAATTTTTTGAAAGGAAACTTCACTGTCGTAGAAGATAATCTACTGCCTTCCCAATATTCAAGCTTTATCCAGCTCGTCCGGAATAAAGATTTGGCCAAAGCTCTCCAGGAAATTCCTTCCATCGATGATCCCCTCTCCCGTTTGATTGCTTGCGGTATCTGGGTAAAATATTTGCCCTACGATGAAAATATTTTACAGATTGCCATTAACACTTCTGCCGATAATGGCTGGAAGAGGCCTTTGCGGGCTTATTTAAACAAACTACAAAAATATTATCTCGACCGTGGAGAAACGGCCAAAGCCGAAAGTATCAAAGAACGGCTGGAGTTGCTGAAAAAGTAAGAGTAAAAAAAGGCCTCATTGCTGTGTAACAACATAATATTATTGAT
Organism: Smithellaceae bacterium; assembly: GCA_050008655.1. Classification (GTDB taxonomy): domain Bacteria; phylum Desulfobacterota; class Syntrophia; order Syntrophales; family Smithellaceae; genus UBA4810. Next base: position 10,801 of record JBEKMF010000042.1, on the reverse strand, counting down.
ATATTTTTAAGTAAATGGGAAGACGCGGAAACTCTTAATAGGGGGGAATAACAGTCTATATTTCCCGATTTGTTCAGACTGTATAATTATTGTTAGGGCTCTCATGAATATAATGAGGAGGAGATAAAATGGTTAGAAAAATTGTTAAACCTTCTCGTGACGCTCATAGTGGCCAAGCGGCTAACAAACTTACATTTAATCAAGTTTATGCAATGGCTCAGAATAATCCTGAAGTTGAATATTATACTTCTGGAAATCAAACACCTTTCATTGTTTCAGTAAGCACGGCAACCCGTGGCAAGCATAAAGGGGAGCCAGTAATTATTTTTCGTTCAGATGACAGCGAGCGAGCACGTGCTTATAGGTGTTGTTGGGGGCATGTTACTAATTGTGGCAGGACATATATTGATTGTTATACGTCAGTGCTTTTCAAAGGCCCTAACCAAGGTATTCAGACGGACGTGACGGAGCCGCGCCGCTGATGCCTGCCGTTAGGCGGTCTTAGGAGGTAATCCAGTGAACGTTCCGCCAAATATCAAGCCGCTTGATGTGGTTCTTAAGTTGTCAAACTTTCATCTTCGGGAAGAACTGTATTCCCTTCTTCTGTGTCCGGTCTGCAGCTTTGAATACAACCACATTGGAGATCCTCGGAAGGTAAGCGGAAACGACAATTATGATGCTTGGCAAGGTAGAGGCGATCTCTTGGTGATTCCATTCACGGCAGAATGTGGAAGCGAATGGGAAATCTGTTTCGGGTTTCACAAAGGTCACACCAATGCCTTTGTTCGAATCCGCAAGTCGTGTAGTGAAGACAGTTATTTGTACTTCATAGAAGCTATCAATACGGGATACATCAAGATTGGAAGATCGGCTAATCCTGACCAACGGCTGGCGCAGTTATCAACAGGCTCACCGAATCAGCTCGTGATTCTTGGGAAGATTAGCGGTGGCGCGGCATTAGAAGCCGAACTACATCGGCGTTTTGAAAGTCTTCGCGAAAAAGGAGAGTGGTTTAAGACGAGCAGCGAACTCAAGGAGTTCATAAAAGAGGCGACCGCCTAACAATGCACTATACCTGACAGCTACTCCGCTGTGATCAGCAGTAGCATGTGAGTTTTTGCATTAAACAACGATAAGGAGAAGTTTTATGAAAAAGACGCTTGTAGTGCTGGCTCATCCCGGTATGGAGAAAAAATCCATTGCCAATAAAATAATCATAGAAAGAATCAGAACACTAGAGTGTGTGAAGATCAAGGATCTTTATCAGAATTACCCGTCCTTCAAATTTAACGTTGAAGCTGAGCAGGCAGCTCTCATTGATGCAGAATCAATTATTTTTCAGTTTCCCTTCTATTGGTATAGCGTGCCCGGCATTCTCAAGGAATGGCTGGATCAGGTTTTTACCTATGGCTTTGCCTATGGTTCCACGGGAAACAAATTAAAAGGAAAACAATTTCTTGTCTCCATGACCGTAGGAGGACCGGAAGATGCTTACGGAGTCGGCGGATACAACAACTTCCCGATTAATGATCTTCTGAAACCTTTGCAGCAAATGACCAACCTTACTGGAATGAAATACAATACCCCTCTTGTGTCTTACAATATGATCTACGTTCCAGGAGTGTATAACAAGAAGGAGGAAGTGGGAAAAAGGGCCAAAGAGCACGCCGAACGGTTGTATAAATATATCGCTGCAGGCTGGATTTAATTATCGGTTTCACGCTCCGAAAACGAAAATATAATTCACAAAAAAAGAAACACAAATGAAGAGCACAGGCTACATAATTTATGTTTTTCTGAGATGTTATATCGAGTTATATAAACAATGTTAGGTGGCAGTAATGGGTGAGAATGTTCTATTCCGAGTCTTATCGGATTTAGTGTTGTTGCTGCATACGTCGTTCGTCATGTTTGTTGTTTTTGGGCTAGTGCTGATTTTGTGGGGTGGGTTTCGCGGTTGGCGCTGGGTCAGAAATCCGTGGTTCAGATTGGCTCATCTATTAGCTATTGGAATAATTGTAGCGCAAACTTGGTGGGGAATGTTATGTCCGCTTACCATCTTGGAAAATGCTCTGCGGACGCAAGCCGGCGAGGCCGTGTATACAGGAAGCTTTGTGTCGCATTGGCTCGGAGTGCTTTTGTACTATGAAGCCCCCTGGTGGGTATTTACCTTATGCTATACAGTGTTTGGCCTCGCGGTGGTTGGAAGCTGGTTTATTGTTCGTCCGTGGCCATTTGACAAGAGTCGGCATTGCAGGCTTACTTAGAATTTTATTTGTATTTAAACAAAACAAGGAGAAATAAAATGAGTAATGAAAGTCCATGGTATTTAAAGCAATCGCCTTTAGGCGCCGCTTACCAGCATTTTTCCAATGTCGCTAAACAGAAGACTGTTTTGGATGCAAAAACAAAAGAGCTTCTCCGGTTAGCAATCGCCTCCGTGTTTCGCTGCAAACACTGCACAGAACATCATATAAAAGATGCTCTGGTAGCGGGCGCTACAAAACAAGAAATAGCGGAAGCTATACTTATTGCTTCGTTGCAGTCCGCAGGAACGCAGCTTAATTGGCATAAAGAGTTTTTTGAGGAATCTCTGGTTGAAGAGGGTTAACAATTAAAGTAAATCGATGCGGGGAAAATAAAGATGAACCCCGCCGTCAGTCTGCTTACGTTTAGTGCCGCCTCCACCTTTGTTGTTAATTGTTAGCAGCTAAGAAAATTTGTGAGATTTATATTGATGACTGTTTTATGATAACCAGATAAGATTCTTCATTTTGCGGCGGAGTGTTTTTTTCCCAAGGACGCACATATTTAAAAGAAATACTAGTCTGACCCGGTTTTAATGTTTTGAAGCGCCACACCTGTTTCCCGCCCGCGCCGACAAGGTTGCCTTTATCCGCTAAATATTCTGAGCTTATTAATTTAATGATACTTTCATCCAGCGGCCTGGCGATTTGCCATTGGTAACCTGTGGTCGGGTTGGATTTCAAAGTAATGGTGATATTATATCCCACCTGCGCCTTAATTACTTTGGGATTTTTTAATTCATCCGCAAAGCAAGATGAAGTCGAGGACGCAAATAGTAAGACAAAAAAAATAAAATTCTTCATATAGCCTTCTTTTATATCAAAATATATGCGGAAGTAAATAACCCAATAAAAGCGACTAATTCATTATTGTTTCTATCCTGATTTCCCTAATATATGTTTAAAAACTAAAACTGAACGTTACACCTCCGTAGAGGAAAGAACTATTCCTGTCGGATGGACTAGCTGCTCCTTGCAGGCCACGTCCTTCCATTTCGTACCGGGCATCGTTGCAAAGTGGAAAAACATAAGAAATTATCGGCGTAACCGACAAGGTCTTATAAACCGCCACGGGGAGGGAGATGGAAATTGTTCCATCATGGAAGTTATTGTACTTATCCTTCGTCGGTAAAGCATTGCTGTCATATTTGGCATAAGTGGTTTCATCGGTCGACAGCAGGTAACTTACCGAAGCTGATAGTTTTAAACTAATGATCTTATTGAATTCAACGGTATGAGAAGCCCCCAGCAAAAAATACCACTGATGGTAATGATCAATTTCTTTATAGACAGTCAATGTCGGCGATAAAATCGTATCCAACCCCAATGTGAGAAAGAGCTCCTGAGCATCAAGTGGGGCAGTTCCTCCGGCATAAGGTGCTCCTAAAGCATAGTAAATGTACCCCGGAGTCACTTGTAAAATTCCAAATTTTTTAGAATAGGAAACAGTATAATCAGTTTCGGTGTATTTAGCACCATAATTGGCATTAGTGACCGAATATGGTTTTGTATCCAGGTTTCCCCAGACATTCACCGAAAATCCTTTATAGCTTGCCGTTACCGCCGGCTGCATGACAATGCTGTTGCGGGTCTGTTCATACCCGCGCCAGATATAGGCGCTCAGTACACTTAAATCTACCTCTCCCGTCACCTTATCTTCCTCTTGAGTCTGTTCGACGGGCTTTTGCTCCGGCTTCGCATTTTCCGCATACAATGGCGAAGCCGGAGTAAGGGTAAGAAAGAAGTATAAGATGAATGATCCGATAATCCCTTTTATATTTATATATTTTTTACGACTCATGACGGATAATTCCCTGTCTCACATGCTTACAGATATTTATCTTTCTTCACTTTATACAAGCCAAACGTTTTACACAGTATGTTTGGTTTTAGTGGATTGTGCGGCGCCGTATTTCTCTTCCACCAGACGAACCACATCCAGTCCCGTGAGTGTTTTCATTTGCTCGAAAAATGAATTCACGGAACCAGCCAGGTTACCCACCAAATGAGGTAATCCACCGCCGCTCCCATAACTGCTACCGCTGTCCACAACGGTTAGGCGTTCAACATTCAGATTGGAGGCGATTACCTTGGATACATGCCTGACCAATTCGGGCAGCAGTTGAATCATGAAGAGGTCTTTGCTACCTTCTTTTTGCCACTGCTCGCGTAAGAGTTTTAACGCTTCGGCCTTGGATTTTCCTTCTTCAAATGTAAAGGCCGCATCGCCTTTGGCTTTGCTTATCTTTGCTTCTTTTTCGGCCTCGGCGGGCACCACTACTTCGGCCTGATACTTCAGTTTATTGGTCTCTACTTTCCTTTTTTCCAGTGTTGTGGTTTCTTCCATCCGAACGATTTCTCCGGCCATCTTCGCTCTTTCTTCCGCCTTGTTGGCTTCGGATTTCAATTCCGCTTGTTTCACCCGGAAATCCATTTCTGAAGCGATAACTACCTTTTTTGCCTCAATATCGGCAACCTCTGCTATTTTTTTGCTTTCGGCCTCTTTACGGCTGGCCTCGGCGTTGGATTGTGCTTCCACAATTCTGGCATCCCGCTGAACCTCGGCATTTTTCTTTCGAGCGATAGCTTCCAGATAGCCCTTGTCGTCTTTGATGATTTGAATCTTGAACATATCCAAAACTAAACCCATGCGCTTCAGGTCTTCAGAGGCTTCTCTGGCCACATCCTGAGCAACAATTAAACGATTCGCATTGGCTTCCTCGGGCTCCATAGTCGCGAGAATGCCCCGCAGGGTTCCCTCCAATATATCCTTCGCCGTGCTGGCGATAGCCGTGGAACTTTTTCCCAGAAACCGTTCAATAGCATTACCCAAGCCCTCCTCCAGGGTGCCAGCAATCTTAACATTGGCCATTGCCTTCACATTTACGGGTATCGTGCCTTTCGTCAGAGCGCCGGTTACATCCAGTTCAATGGGCATTGTGCTAAGCGACATGGTGCGTACCGTTTCAATCAAGGGCACTTTCATCCCCCGGCCGCCCCTGATAACTCTATAGCCCAACACACGGGGACCCAATATCTTGTCTTTCTGTTTGAACTTACGTCCGGAAAAAATCATGATCTCATTGGGCTCACAAATCTTCATGTTTGCCTTAATGTAGATAATCAGGACCATGACGGCCAAAATAACAACAAATAATTCTATCATATCGGTGTTCATATATCTTTCCTCCTTGTAAAATATTTAATTTAAGTTTTCTTCTTTTATGACGCTGCAACCTGCGTTTAAATATCGAAATACATGGCAAACTCGTAAGGATGCGGCCGCAGGCGAATCATGTCATCTTCTTTTTTGCGTTTATATTCCACCCATACTTCGATGAGGTCCTCGGTGAATACACCGCCTTTAAGTAAGTAATCATGATCCTTCTCCAGATTATTGAGAACTTCCGCGAGCGATCCGGGAGTTGCCCGGATATGCTTTTTTTCTTCCGCAGAAAGTTCGTATATATCCTCATCTATAGGCGGTGGGGGCTCTATCTTGTTTTCTATTCCATCCAGGCCTGCCATCAGCATAGCGGCCAGTGCCAGATATGGATTGCAGGAACAGTCGGGACAGCGAAATTCGATGCGCTTTGCCTTTTCGCTGGGCGAATACATGGGAATTCTCACGCAGGCACTGCGGTTGCGCTGGGAATACACTAGATTAATCGGCGCTTCATAGCCGGGAACTAATCTTCTGTACGAATTTGTTGTCGGCGAAGTAAAGGCCAGAAGCGACGGGGCATGATGCAAAATTCCGCCGATATAATGCCGACATATTTCACTGATGCCGGCATAACCTTTGGTATCATAAAAAAGATTCCTTCCTCCCCGCCACAGGCTTTGATGAACATGCATCCCGGAGCCGTTGTCCATAAAGATCGGTTTGGGCATGAAGGTGACCGTCTTGCCATTGGCTATGGCCACGTTTTTAACGACATATTTGTATTTCATGAGCATATCAGCCGTGTTGGTCAGTGTATTTACGCGAACGCCGATTTCACACTGTCCCGCTGTGGCGACCTCATGGTGGTGCAGTAGCACTTCAATACCAACTTCTTTCATCACCTTCGTCATCTTGGCGCGAAGATTGTGCAGACTATCTGTCGGTGGAACAGGGAAATAGCCTTCCTTGAAACGCGGTTTGTAACCCAGGTTGGGTTTTTCCTCCCGGGCTGTATTCCAAAACCCTTCTTTGGAATCTATTTTGTAAAATCCACTGTTGTATGTTTGTTCAAAACGGATATCATCGAAAATATAAAACTCCGGCTCCGGCCCGAAAAAAATCTGATCGGCGATACCACAAGAGGAAAGATAACGCTCTGCTTTTTGAGCTACGTTGCGCGGATCACGCGAGTAAGGCACCTGCGTAAGTGGATCTTTGACATTGCAGATCATGCTCAGCGTCGGGTCGGCCATGAAAGGATCAACAAACGCTGTTTCCGGATCAGGTTTGATCAGCATGTCACTTTCATTGATTGGCTGGAATCCCCGGATACTCGATCCGTCAAAACCGGTGCCGTGAACCATCAGGTCTTCCGTGAGCTCTTCAATGGGAATAGTAATATGCTGCCACAATCCAGGAACATCCGTAAACTTCAGATCAATAAATTCCAGGCGGTTATCCTTGGAATATTTTGTCAAATCTTTAAGACTCATCGTAAATTCCTCCTAACCGATGGCTTTGCCGCCCCGTTCATTGGTGCTGATACGGAGAACTTCATAAAGGTCAGTAACGAATATCTTTCCATCACCCACTTCGCCGGTGCGTGCACCCTTCATTATGGCATTTATCGTGGGTTCCACAAAGTCTTCATTGACGGCAATTTCTATCTTTACTTTTTTCAAAAGACTGCCTACTTCCTTGGCGCCACGATAAACTTCTGTAATGCCCTTCTGACGCCCCCGGCCCAAAACATTGGAAACGGTCATCAAAGTTACATCCGCATCCTCCAGGGCTTTCATTACATCATCCAGTTTATGCGGCTGTATAATCGCGACAATATATTTCATGGTTTATGTCCTCCTTATTCAATAACCGTATAGGCTGTTTCACTCTGTTGAGTCAGGTCAAGGCCGATCACTTCTTGTTTCTCTTCTACCCGCATACCGAATACGGCATCCACAAACTTAAAGAGTATCCAGGTCATCACTGCCGCAAAAGCAGGTGCCACGGCCACCATCATTAATTGTACGAGGAATTGGTGACCGTCTCCGAAGAAAAGCCCGTTGGCGCCGCCGGCGTTAACCGCTTTTTCCGCAAAAAGACCAACGGCAATTGTGCCCCAAATACCTCCCACACCGTGAACGCCAAACGCGTCTAACGCGTCGTCGTAGCCCAGTTTGGCTTTGACAATCGCGATGGCAATATAACAAAATACGGAGACAAGTATGCCGATAAAGATGGCATTCATGGGGTTTACAAATCCGCAGGCAGGCGTGATAGCGACAAGTCCGGCGACAGCGCCCGTGCATGCTCCAAGGATCGTCGGTGCGCCATGTTGCTGCCATTCAATTAAAGCCCAGGTTAATCCTGCTGCGGCCGTGGCTACATGCGTGGTTACAAAAGCATTGGCCGCGATTCCGTCCGCAGCCAGAGCGGAGCCGGCGTTAAAGCCAAACCAGCCGAACCAGAGCAGAGCGGCGCCCAAAACACAGAAAGGCAGATTGTGCGGCCGGAAAGGGGAATGCTGATAGCCGATCCTTCGACCCAAAAGAAGGCAGATAACCAACGCCGATACGCCGGAGCTCGCATGGACGACAATGCCACCCGCAAAGTCTAGGCCGCCAAGAGCCTTCATCCAGCCGCCGACGCCCCAGACCCAGTAGGCCAGAGGATTATAAACAAAAGTAGCCCACAGGACAGTGAAAATCAAAAACGCGGAAAATTTCATGCGCTCGGCAAAAGCGCCGATAATCAAAGCCGGAGTGATTACGGCAAACATGCATTGGAAAATCATGAAAACGGAATGAGGAATCGTTGCCGCGTAATCGGGATTCGGCTGGCTGCCCACAAAATTCAGACCAGCCCATTTAAGGCTTCCAATAATCCCCCCTCCTGTATCGGGGCCGAAAGACAGAGAATAACCGAACAATACCCACTGGAGGCTGATCACGCACATGATAATGAAACACTGCATCAAAATGGAGAGAACATTTTTTCTCCTGACCAATCCTCCGTAAAAAAAAGCCAGACCTGGTATAGTCATCGCAAATACCAGTACTGTGGAAACAAGAACCCACGCGGTATCACCACTATTCATTATATTAACCTCCTTAAAATAATTTTCAAATTAAATCGCTCTACATGGAAGACATATAGCAATGGGAATGCCAAATAATTAATGCTCCAATTATATTGAATATTTTATGAATAAGGCTCTGGAAAGAAACATCAAAACGCAACAAAGACGTAGCTCAAATTTAAGAATTGTACAATTTTGTTCTTTAATGAAGAATAACTATACTTGATGAAAATGAAGGTAAAATTTATTGGCTTTGAAATATAACAATGACCTGTAAACTATAGATCAATAAGATTGAAAAGACAGGCAAGGTGGATGGAATTTCTACGTATCCATCGATTATCTATGCCGTTCTTAAGGCATCGACGATGTTCATGCGTGATGCGCGTAATGCCGGCAGCACGCCGCCAAGGAGTCCCATAATCAGAGCGAATGCCATCGCCTCCAGAATAATGCGAACACTAAGAGTAAATTTAAAGGCCAGTTCGGAAAAGGTCTGAAAATTTACAGTGGAAACGGTGATGAATTGCATGAATGATGCAAAAAATAATCCCACGAAGCCACCGATAAAACCCAACAAAAGTGATTCGGCCAGAAATGCCAGAAGGATATTGCGTCTGCGAAAGCCAAGTGCTCTCAATGTGCCGATCTCCGCTGTGCGGTTGGCCACGGCCGAATACATGGTGATCATCGCTCCGATGATCGCGCCGATGGAAAAGATGACGGTAAGCGACATACCAAGAATTCGCAGAAACTTTGCCATCATTTCCGATTGATCAAGATAATACCTTGTTTCTCTTTTGGCTTCCAATTTCAATCGCGGATCTGTTTCAATGGCGGATTTTGCTTGCGGAAAATCCGCGGAATTTTGCAATTGGAAAATCAAAGATGAATAAACAGGCCGCCGAAAGGCCTGCATGATCTGATCTACGTCACCCCAGATTTCGGAGCTGAAGCCCGTATTGCCCGCGTCGAAAATTCCGACAACCGTCCATGTCCGCATGCCCCAATTTAGCGTGCCCTGTAGTCCGACACCCTGGAATCCTTTGGCAATGCTATTTCCCACAATAACTTCCGATGACCCCATTCTGAACATGCGTCCGGCGACAAGCTTGACCTGCGGCCGCAGAGGAAGCGACTGTGCCTGCACACCGCGTACCACCACATTGGAATGATTTGTTGTCTTTTCTGTCCCGCGTTTTTGCAGAGCAATGAGAACAACGCATTCCTTGGCGACTAACCGTTTTCCATCGGCGCTCATCGCCATCTGCGGCAACATTTCCGCAATAGAGGCTTGATTGCGGTCTATAATGCTAACGACTTCCGACGCTGAGCCTTTGCGCAGGACCACGACGTTGTCGTTCGATCCGGTTTCCACCAGTGTTTTTTGCAGGCCTGTGGCCATCATCAACACGGCGGCAAAAACAAAGACGACCAACACCATGCCGGACACGGTTAGCACTGTTGTCAATCGGCGCTTCCAGAGGTTGCGTATGCTGTAGGAAATGGGAACAGCCATCAGCCAATCCTCCTTAAACCATCGGCGATTCGAATGCGAATTGCGTGCCGGGTGGGGATGATCGCTGCCAGAAACGCGATGAGAAACGCGGCCATAATATCATAATAAAGAGTTTCCACAGAGACGAGAAAGACCGGAAAATAATTAGCCAGGCTATGGCCGAAGGCTTTGGCTGCGGGAAAAGTCAGAATCATACCGATGATGCATCCGGTGGCAGTAATTACCAGCGATTCGCCGAAAATAAGAATGGTTATATCTTTGGCGCCGAAGCCCAGTGTCTTTATAATGGAGTAATCACCAGTGCGCTCCCGTGTCGTCATGGCCATTGTATTGGCAACTACCGCCATGATAATGAAGATGACGACAAATGAAACCATCTGGATGGCCGTAACTATTGCCCCGCTCATAGCGATGAAACCCTGGTTGAAGGCCTTTTCCGTTTCCGTCAATGTTTCGGCCAGAGAATTCTTAAAGGCGTTATCGATAGCTAAAGACACATCCGTCGCAATATCCGGCCTGCTGATTCCGATCATATAAAACCCTACTTTATCAGCCCATGCAGTAGACCTTTTCTTTATTACCTCATTGAGGTAGTTCCAGTGGAAGAAAAATTGGGTTTCATCGATGGTTTCGTCACGACCATGATAAATACCGCGGAGCACAAAATCCCAATTGCCCAGGTATATAGCTCCTTTAAGGGTTACCGTATCTCCGATCTTCCAGCCGAATCT
>JBEKMF010000041.1:0-16303 GCA_050008655.1 Smithellaceae bacterium | reverse complement strand
AAACCAGACTGTAAAAAAAGAGCAAGCCGAAGATACAACATTTGGCGGAATGATTGGAACAAGCCGGGAAATGATGAAAGTATTTGCGACGATCAAAAAAGTAGCCGACACTCCGGCAAACATTTTGATTTTAGGAGAAAGCGGAACAGGTAAAGAACTGGTCGCGCGCGCAATACATGAAAACTCACCACGTTTTAAAATGCCTTTTAATGCCATCAACAGCGGCGGAATACCGGAAAATCTGCTCGAGAGCGAACTTTTCGGCTATATGAAAGGTTCGTTTACCGGTGCTTATACTGATAAACAGGGACTTTTCGAAATGGCAAAGGGAGGCACAATATTTCTTGATGAAATCGGCGAGTTACCTCCTGTACTTCAAGTAAAACTTTTACGTGTAGTTCAGGAAAAAACCTTTCGGCGCATCGGTGGGGCAGAGGATATCAAAGTTGATGTGCGAATAATTTCCGCTACCAATCAAAATTTGGAAGAAAAAGTTAAGAAGGGAGAATTTAGAGAGGATCTTTACTTTCGGTTGAACGTCATCCCTATTCATATGCCGCCGCTGAGAGAAAGAAAAGAAGATATACCTCTTCTGACGAAGCATTTTATTGAGAAATATGCGAAAGAATTTGACAAAGAAATAAGAACAATTTCTTCTTATGCGATGGAGTTGTTGATGAATTATGCCTTTCCCGGAAATATCCGTGAATTGGAAAATATCATAGAACGTGGCGTGGCCATGGAAAGTTCCAATATAATCTTGCCGGAAAATTTAGTATTGGCGGCTAATGCCGCCTCCGGTGTGCAAAATTATGATGTTGGTATTACAGACGCAGGAATTGACTTGAATTCAGAGTTGGAAAGAATAGAGAAAATGATGATCGAAAAAGTTTTGCAAAAAGCAAAAGGCTCAAAAACAAAAGCCGCGGAACTTTTGCACATCACCCTTGATTCACTCCGCTACCGTATGGAAAAATTGGACGTGAAGTAAATAATGATTATATCGTACGGGTATAATATTGATCTGAAAACATCTCGGATAAAAAAGTTTAATTTTGTTGATAATATTTACAAAATTAAAGTATTAGGCCTATATAAACAAAGTATTTCCCCGGGGCTTTATACAGCAAATTTGAGAGGTTTAGGTTATTAAACAAGATACATATAAACATTGTTCTAACAAGAGAGATGATGATGAAAAAATGTTCCTTCTGTGCTGAAAATATTCAAGACGATGCTATAAAGTGTAAACACTGCGGTGAGTTCCTGGATGCCTCCATTCCCCGACGTTTGGCAGAAAAAAAAATTCCATGGTATTTCCGAAAATCCTTTATTATCATTGCAGTCTGCTCAGTGGGGCCTCTGGCGTTGCCCCTGATTTGGTGGCGTCCACAAACGTCGCGGGCATGGAAGATCGGACTTACTGTTGGAATCCTTGTTCTCAGTTGGATTTTGTTCCAAGCTACGATGGATTCCATTCGTACAATCAAGGAGTATTATAAGCTAATTGAAGGACGATGAAATGATCTACAGGTAGCACAGTTCAGTAAACGCCGCCCGGGCTTACGTCGCGGCTTTATATAAGTATGCATGGACTGGTAATTTATCACAAATTAGTAGTTCTTCGAGGATGACGCCCGGCGGATTACGTCCACGTTACGCTATTTTTTCGGGCGCTTTTTCTCTATTTTCTCTTCTTTTGCTTCATCATACTGGGCGAGAAGGTCTTTGAGATCCATGTCATGGTCTTCAATGATTACGTAACGCTGTTCATCGTCGTCACCGCCGGTTAATTTTGAGGCGTCGTCGGTTTTATAGGCGTCATCTACCGAGGACATATAAATCACATCCTGAACGGCGTTGGGATCAATAAGAGAGGAAACATAATCTTGTTCTTTAGATGAATCAGTTCCCATGCCGAAACTCTTGTAGGGATGGACAAACGAGGAACGTTCGTTGATGAACTCATTTTCATATAGCTTCATCGTAAACATGCCCTCGTTTTTGCTGGTTGACATGATATTTTCTAATTGGGTCAGCTTATTTTCACGGATAGTACTTTGAACAGACGGTGTCGCTCTCAAAATGGAGAGTATAGGCACACGGAAGCCAACTCTTTTAATAAGGGTCAACTGCTGGACAATAAGCCAGGAAAGTGTTGAGGCAAACTGGTAGCGGATCACATCCTGGTTCTCGCCGGTAACACAGTTATTGATACGATAAACCGCGTCTTCCGCATGGGTGGCGTGAAGTGTCGCGAAAACGAGGTGTCCGGACTCCGCGGCGTTGAGGGTAAGCCTAATTGTATCCGGCTCTCTTAATTCGCCTACGAAAATAATATCGGGATTTTCTCTCAATACATCCAGAAGTCCCTGATCGAAAGACGGCACGTGAATGCCTACTTCACGCTGTTCAATGAAAGATTTCTTAGGCTTAAATCTGTATTCAATGGGGTATTCTATTGTTATGATGTGCGCGGACCTGGTACGGTTAATTTCCTCAATAATGGAGGCGACGGTCGTCGATTTGCCGGAGCCGGTGCTCCCACAAACCAGAATCAGCCCTGATTGAAGTTCCAGAATTTGGCTGAGCGAGGGATGCAGATTAAGCGAGATGGGGTCGGGAATTGTTTCCGGAAGCAGACGAATGGCGAGACTCAATCCACGAGTGGTATAGAAAGCGTTGATGCGCACCCGCACATGCTTGAAAGAAATGGCGAAATCAACAGACCATCTTTTTCTGAGCATTTGCAGTTGCCGATCACTCAACATTTCCTTGACCATTGCGTCTATTTCCGTATGCGACCATTTAATATTTTTATCGAAATGGATGACGCCATTGCTACGGAAAATCAAGGGAAAACCTCCTGTAATGTGGAGGTCGGAAAGTCTTTGTTTGATGGCGGCAAGGATCAAATCTGTGAAACGCTGATTCATATTTATTTCCTAGCGGGCTGCTTGCGCTATTATGCTATTATAATGATTAGATACTTCCTAATCCAAAAAACTGTACCCTATGCTAACTATATGAAAATGATGCATATGTGTCAAGAAATTTAAACTACATGATATTGTAGTTTTAGCGTAAAAACTTATTAGTTTGGTCAAGAAAACATAAGGTCAATAGCAGGGATTTTTGCTTAAATACAATATTGTTGGTTATCAATGAGCAGATAATATTAAGATTGTCGAAAATGATTATTTACTTTTTTCTTGACTTTTTCCGCATATTTGCTCTATATGCGCCTTACAAGAGGAATGAATTGGTATGATTGATAAATTGGTTTTTAAAGGGGCAGCTTTTATATACTTTTTTATCTTTATCAACATAAGGGTCTGCCTGATTGAGTCATGACCGATTACATAAGGAAAATGAACCGTGGGCAGATAAATATCAGCCCGCGGTTTTTTTTTGTCGTGAAGCTTGGAAAACAAATATTTGGAATAATCAAGGGAGGGGAAAATGAAAAAGAAGATTGGTATTTCAATGATATTGGTGATTGCTGTTTTCTTGTTTGCCGCTCTTGTCGATGCGCAGGCCAAGACGATTAAGGTAGGTGCGGCGATCAACTTAACCGGGCCAGCTTCGACCTGGGGCCAGTTTCATGAAAAAGGTCAGCGCGATTATTTCCGTTATGTAAATGAAGTTAAGGGAGGAGTATTCGGCAATAAGATAGAAATGATCACTGTGGACACGGCTTATAAAGTTCCGGAGGCTCAGGCTGCCGTGCAGAAATTCGTTTTGCAGGATAAAGTAGATATGATCGCTACCTGGGGCGCCGGTGAAGGATTGGCGGCAAAACCAATAGTTCAAAAATACAAGGTGCCGACGATCAATTATTCCACCAGTTGGGAAATACTCGAAAAACCGGTGAATTATATGTACCTTCCTTTCGGCAGTTATAAAATGGATTGTCAAGCGGTATTGGAATATATTAGAGCAATCCACAAAGGCAAAGATGCTCCTAAAGTCGGCCTGCTCACTTACAATAACGCTTATGGCCGGTCAATTCATGAGCCCAGCAAAGAGTACGCCACTAAATTAAATATTGATATCGTTGCCATTGAGGAATTTCCGCCGAAAACAGTTGATTTGAACACCGAACTGCTTCGTCTGCAGAAAGCCGGAGCGGAATATATCTTTATGCAGATGCTGCCTTCAGCGATAATAACCGCTTTCAAAAGTGCCGACCGCATTAATTACAGCCCTTTGTTTTTAGGAACATGGACATCTACCGATCCGGATTTCTTTAAAATGAGCGGTGGGCTGATTCGTGATAGGCTTATCATTCAATTTCCCGGAGCGCTGCCAACAGATAAATCTGCCGGGATTAGAATTTTGAAGGAATTGTGGAAGCGTTATAAGACAGTGGAAAAATTTGATGCTTCCTATTGGGAAGGAGTTGTTATCGGAATGATTATGGAAAGAGCATTTATGCGTGCTTATGAAAAAAGCAAGGAAATAAATCCGGAAACAATCAATGCCGCCATGGAATCATTTAAAAATGAAGATTTTGGCGGTTTGGTTCCCAATATAACATACACTAAGGATGATCATGGAGCGTCATTTACTGCCCGCATGATACAGGTAAAAGAAGACGGAACATATGTACCGCTGACTAATTTTTATGTTCCGGGCAAAGACAAAATTAAATTGCTCAAGAAATAGTTAATCGCAAATATTTCTTAATTGTGGAAAAAAATATATATGCGGCAAAACCCAATTCTATGCAGGATAAACGCCGCAGCTGACTTTTTTGCGAAGTAACTGAAGGATTATAATGAAAGCTTTCCGCAGCCGGCCATCGATAATGATCAGCAGGCGAGAAGAAAATAAAAAAGCTGAACTGGAAATTAAAAGTCTGCACCTTAGTTTTGGAGGCGTTACGGCTGTAAAAAATGTTGATCTCAACGTTCATACCGGAGAGTTGATGGCAATCATTGGCCCGAATGGGGCTGGTAAAACCAGTCTGCTCAACTGCATTACGGGATTTTACCACCCCCAAAAAGGCCGTATAATATTTAATGGTACGGATATTACCGATTTTCATACTCACCGGCTTGTTGAGGTGGGTATCGGCAGAACATTTCAGAATATTGAGCTTTTTCCGGGAATGACGGTGCTGGCCAATATGACGCTGGCCCGCCATATTCATTGCCATTACAGCTTTATTCACTCTTGTCTTTTTTCTCCATCTGTAAAAAGAGAAGAAATTCGCCACCGGCAAATATTAGAAGAAATCATTGATTTTCTGGAGATGCAGTCAATCCGGAAAAAAACGGTTGGTTCTTTGCCTTACGGGATGATGAAAAGGGTTGAGCTGGGAAGGGCACTCGCCTTGGAGCCCCGGCTTCTTATATTGGATGAACCTTTCGCCGGAATGAATCTGGAAGAAAAAGAGGATATGGTTCGCTTTCTTCTGGAATTAAATCAGAGATGGGGCCTGACTATGATTTTAGTCGAACACGATATGTCTATAGTCATGAATGTTTCCAAGCGCATTATGGTTTTGAATTTTGGCGAAAAAATAGGGGAGGGCACCGCTTACGAAATCAGCGGCCATCCCGAGGTTATCAGAGCATATCTGGGCGATTCCGATACATTATAAAGATATAAAAAAAGGCGTAGACAATTTGGGCATTGTGACACAAAAACAATCGTACGGATATAATTTAACGATACCGCAAATCTTGGCGGCAAACGCTGTCCAATACAGCGGAAAAAAAACTGCTATTCGGGAAAAAGTTTACGGCATTTGGCAAAAATATAGCTGGTCTGATTATAATAGTTATATGAAAAAAACGGCCGGCGGATTTGCTGCTCTTTATCTTCAGCGCGGGGAAACTGTTTGCCTTAACGTCGAAAATCATCCAGAATGGCTTTTTTGCGAAATTGCCGCTCATGCTCTGGGCGCAACCACACTGAATTTATTCACATCGTCTATCGCCGAAGAATTATGCACATCTATCAAGCGCGTCAATTCCTCAATCGTGGTAGTTCAGGATCAAGAACAAATAGATAAACTTCTGGAAGTTAAAGAGAAACTGCCGCAAATCAAGAAAGTTGTATATATCGATCCCACGGGGATGACGTCTTATGAGGATGATCAATGGTTAATCAGCTATGCCCGGCTTTTAGAAATCGGCGAAAAATTTAATTTAAAAAATCCTGTTTTTGTTGATGAGGAAATAGAAAAAGGCCGGCCTGACGATATCGCCGTCATGATTCAAACTTCAGGCACGACAGGCATTCCCAAATTAGCCATGCTTTCCCATCGCAATTTCACGCAAATGGCCTCTCAATGGGTAGAAGCGGCAGGGATTAAACCCGAAGAAAATTGGCTATCCATGTCGCCGGCGGCCTGGATAGTTGATCAGATGTGGGGTATGGGCGTGGCGCTTTTAGGTGCAATGACAATGAATTTTCCGGAAACCGCGGAGACGGTAATTGAAGATTTCCGGGAAATTGGTCCTTCCATGTTGATTACGGCATCACGCTTTTGGGAAGATATGGCTTCACTCATTCGTGTAAAAATATCCGATGCGGGCTGGATCAAAAAAAATTTATTTTACTGGGGAGAGATCATTGGTAAAGCCGTTGTTAAAAAAAGAGCAAAAAGAGCCCGAGTTCCTCTACCTCTAAATGTTTTGTATAAATTAATGTCCATCGTCGTTTACCGTCCGCTTTTAGACAGGATAGGCTGTTCTCACTTTCGGAGCGCTTTTACCGGCGGCCATCCGATTAGCCCCGATGTAATTTTGTTTTTCCGCGCCATTGGTTTGAATTTAAAACAATGCTATGGACTAACCGAAGCGGGAGGCATATTTCAAATTCAGCCGGATAGTGAAGTGAAGATGGAGACCGTGGGTAAACCTTTACCGCTGACGGAAGTAAAGATAGCCGAAGATCAGGAAGTGTTGGTGCGATCCGAAGCTAATTTTTCCGGTTATCACAATGATTATCAGGCTACGCAGGCCGCTTATGACGATGGCTGGTTGAAGACCGGTGATGCCGGTTATATAGATGGCGACGGCCATCTAGTAATCATTGGCCGCGAAGAAGATATTATCCGCAATAAGAGCGGTGAGGCTTTTTCTCCGGATTTTATCGAAACCCGCTTAAAGTTCAGCCCCTACATTAAAGAAGCGGTGATTTTCGGTGAGAACCGTCCATTCATCACCGCCATGATCAATATCGATATGGGCAATGTCGGCAATTGGGCTGAAGATCGCATGATTCCCTACACGACATATATGGATCTGACGCAGCAACCGTCAGTGGAAGAACTGGCATTAAAAGAAGTGCATAGCGTCAATGAACAACTGCCCGATGTGATGAAGGTAAAAAAGTTTACGTTGCTGTATAAACTTTTGGACGCCGACGAAGAGGAATTAACGCGCACCGGCAAAGTCCGGCGCCGCTTTGTTTACGGTTTATATATTAAAATCATTGAGGCAATGTATCGCGATGAAAAAAATGTCAAGGTGATTGGAAAAGTTCGCTACCGTGACGGGCGCATAGGCGAGATTGAAACAACAGTAAATATTATTAATGTCGATTGAGGAATATATATGGATTTTTTTCTGCAATTATTGGTTAACGGAATTTGCGTAGGGCTTCTCTATGGCATATCGGCAATGGGTTTTGTAATGATTTTTAAGTCTTCCAGCGTTCTGAATTTTGCTCATGGCGAACTTCTAGCTTTAGGAGCCTTCTTCTTTTTAGCGTTGATTACTTGGGCTAAATTGCCAGTTTTAATTGCCTTTATTTTGACGCTTGTGGGAAGCTTTATTCTAGGATTTGTAATCGAGAGATTATTTCTGCGCCCGCTAATCGGAGAAAAACTGATTTTTGTCATTATGCTAACCGTCGGTTTGGCGGCAATGTTTAAAGGATTTATTCTGCTGATTTGGGGTGGAAATTTGCATACGTATCCCGAATTTTTAAATGAATCGATTGCCCTGAGGTTGGGAGCCATATACATTGCACCTGTGTACACAGCAACCCTGGTTATCAGTATTATTTTTCTGGTTTTATTCGGGCTTTTTTTCAAAAAATCGGCTCAGGGAATTTATATGCGTTCCGTTGCCGATAATCAAAAAGCGGCTCTTTCTCTGGGAGTCCACGTCCGGCGGGTATTTGCGCTATCCTGGGCCATTGCCGCGCTGGTAGCCAGTATGAGCGGTATTGTGCTAGGAATTATCAATGGCGTCAATGTTCATGATTTGAGTTCCATCGGTTTAAAGGTATTTCCCGTGGTAATTTTAGGCGGACTGGACAGTATCGGCGGAGCGATAGTAGGCGGTGTCATAATCGGTCTTTTAGAAACATTTACCGGCGGCTACTTGTCACCTTCACTGATTGATGTTGTTCCTTACATTGTGCTTGTTTTTATTTTGTTGATCAAGCCTTATGGCTTATTCGGTCTGGTGGAAATTGAGAGGGTATAAATGAAATGAGAAAATTTTCTTTTCATTCCTGCGGCAATTTTCGTGAAGACTATGCTGAAGAATTAAAAATATTTGAAACATATTTCGGCCGGACCTGCCTGGGATTATTTTTGATTTTACTCTTTGCCGTTGCACCTTTTGTTGTGAGCACTTACATGCTGTATATTTTAAACATGATCGGCATCATGGCTATCGCCGCCATCGGGCTCAACATTCTTATCGGTTATACCGGGCAGATATCTTTGGGACACGGTGCCTTTTTCGGAGTGGGAGCTTATGCCGCCGCTATTTTGGCCACCCGATTAGGATGGGGGTTTTATTTAGCCATACCGGCCGCGGGTATTATAACCGCTCTTGTCGGAATGATATTCGGTATTCCTTCGGGACGTTTAAAGGGACTTTATCTGACCATTGCCACTCTGGCTGGACAGTTTATTATTGAATATGTTTTGATTCATTGGGATAGCTTGACCAAAGGAACGATGGGTATTACTTTGCCGGCGCCGAAAATTATCCAGTGGGCAATTACCGGTGATAAAGCATTTTTCTTTTTGATTTTCATCAGCCTGGTTCTGATGACCTGGTTTGCGGTAAACATCATGCGTAGTAAATACGGTCGGGCTTTCATCGCCATTCGCGATAACGACCGTGCCGCCGAGGGCATGGGTATCCCTATTTTTAAATATAAATTGTTGTCTTTTGCGATCAGCTCCTTTTATGCCGGTTTTGCCGGAGCGCTTTGGGCTTACTATATGATCAGCATAACTACCGAACCATTTAACTTGGGGCTCTCCGTTGAATTTATCGCCATGGTCATAATCGGCGGATTGGGCAACATTCCCGGCGCTATTTTCGGCGCTACTTTTATTACTTTGCTCAATGAACTATTGAGATTCTTGACCGGTCTGCTCATGAATATAACCTTCATCACCAGCTTAGGCTTGAATATGGCGCCACTTCGAGAATTTACTTTTGGACTGGCTATTGTTTTATTTATATTGCTGGAACCGCGAGGACTGGCCGAACTATGGAGAATTGCCCGTTCCAATTTCCGGCTCTGGCCTTTTTCATATTAGTACGTTCGTATTTGCGTTCTGGTAGAAAGCAAATACCTAAATTTTTTATCCCGCATAGCGGGATTAGGATGACAATGGGCGAGAATATTTTACAATTGAATAATATTTCCGTTGTATATTCGGATGTTATCCAGGTATTAAAAGGTGTTTCTTTATCTGTGGAAAAGGGGCATATCGTTTCGTTATTAGGCAGTAACGGCGCGGGGAAAACTACTACCCTAAAAGCGATATCGGGATTGCTTAAGCCCGAAAACGGTAAAGTTACAGATGGATCAATTATCTACAACGGTATAAATATCCAAAATCAGGCGCCGGAATACATCACGCGACAGGGCATAATTCAAGTTTTAGAGGGGCGTCAGCCGTTTAAATATCTGACTATCGAAGAGAATTTGCGCGTGGGCACTGCCACACGTTCAGGTAAGCCTTATAAAGAAGATTTAGAGCTTGTCTATAAATATTTTCCTGCATTAATACCCAGGAGAAAATCACTGGCCGGATATTGCAGCGGCGGTGAATTGCAGATGCTGGTAATCGGCCGGGCTTTAATGGCCCATCCGCAGCTCTTGATGCTGGATGAGCCTTCATTGGGGCTTGCGCCTTTGGTTGTTCAAGAGATATTCCGTATAATAAAGATGATCAACGAAGAGCATGGAACAACTATAGTACTGGTGGAACAAAACGCCAATATGGCCCTAAAAGTAGCTCATTACGGTTATGTTATGGAGAACGGCAAAATAGTGATGGAAGGCATCGCTGATGACTTGGCAAAAAATCCTGATGTTAAAGAATTTTATTTAGGCATGTCGGCTTCCGGCATTGCCAAATCCTATAAAGATGTCAAAGCTTATAGACGCCGTAAACGCTGGCTATAGCAGACTGCTGAAAAAAGCTCATATTCTACGTTGCGCTTCGAATCTCACTGCTCACGTACGTTTTTAAGTACGCTCCGCTGCTCGATTCTCGCGCGCCTTGCCTCTAAGCCTTTTTGAGCAGCCCATAAAATAATAGTTTTTCGATATACCTAGTTGCCCACCTCTTTCATGCCTAGCTCTACTCCAAAATCGAAAGGGTATATGAAAGTAATTAATTTCCGTTTCCTATTGATTTTAAAACAAATTTATATTCTAATTTATTGGGAAATAAAGTATATTTTCACCAAATTTCTTAAAATACAAAGTTGGTATATTAAATGTTAGGTGGATATAAATGTATATTTGCCGATTTAATAAATTAATTAAAAAATCAGTTTGTGAATTAATTAAAACAGACATTTTTGCCGATGCAGCAAAACGTAATTGGCTCAACAATCAAGGAAATGAAGAGGAGTTATATCCATACCTGAATGAGCTTATAAGGAAAAAATTAAACAGAACTATTGATGGTATTGGTTACGGGAAGTATAAAAATAGAAAAGAAAAAACAGATTGCATTTGCTATTTAAATATTAATGGAGAAAAACAGGTCTATGCAGTCGAATTAAAAGGGCCATCAAAAGATAAAGCGTGGGTATCAAAGGGAATTAGGGATGATTTGGAAAAGCTTAAGAACCTTGTGAAAAAAAAGGTAATCAATTATGGAATTACAGTAGCAATATATTTGGAGAATTATAATGATGGAACAACAGTGAGCTATACGCAAAAATTGAATATAAATTCATCCAGCGTTGGTGTCAAAATAGAGATTAAAAACACTCAACAAGTCAATTCACCTGATCCCACTTCCTGCTTGCGTGAAAGCGCACAGGCATTTTGGAGGTGGGCGTGGGGCAGATGAATTTTTCGTTGTACGAATAAGAAAATGACATTTAACGAAGAGTGGACACCGACGTCTATTTATAAACGGCGGGTTAAATGACATTTTGGCGTGCTAGTGAGTAAATCATTATGAAAATAAAATCGTCCCCTTTTACTTCATGGAAGGAAACACCGCTTGGTAGGCTTACAATTCACATTCATAACCTTTTTGAAGAACACCTCAAAAAACATCCCCTAAGCGACTACAGAGAACATAATGCCTTGCTTGACGTCCGCAATCTTGTCGTGCAGTCGGTTGAAAGCTTTCTCAATGAACCCGCAATAAAGAAAAAATACGGAGTTCCGATTGATTCTACGGGACTTGTTTCGTTCTCACATAACGAGGAACCAGTAAACCCTAAAAGTTCATGGATACCTATCCCAAGTGATGAGGATGAAACGCGGCCTGCCGGGATAACGAATGAAGAGTTCGAGGAGTTCTCGGAAAAGCTTGATAAGCTCTTTGTTGCCTCTAATATGTATTCCTCCGAGCTACACGTAAGTGTTACATGGCTTTTCAGGGAGGCATTCTTGAAGCCTGCGGTTAATAAACCTTTTAAAGCTGGAACATACGTGAGGTTCGGCGTGTGTGGTTCTATCAAAGACCAAGCTGTCCCCCGTGAAATATGCGGAGAAAGTCGGCTTATACATATGTGTCATATTATCCCGAGGAGATTACGAGGGAGCGATGGAGTTAATAATATCCTTTTTCTCTGTCCTACGCACCATAGTCTTTTTGATAACTGCATGTTAAGCAGAGAAGAGTGGGATAAGGTAGACTGGGATCGAAAGGCCAAGAAGTCACAGATTTACGCTGAGAAGGTTCTCAAAATTGCGCATGGAAATTTCTGGAACAAATTAGATAATGGTGTTTACCAAAAGCAAAGTGCTGAAGATATGGACGTTCAACTAGTCAGAAGATTGTATAGAGAGAATAAAAAGGATATTGAAGAAGAATCATGATTTACAGCACTCAAGAAATTTATGGCAAAAAAACGTATAGAGTTTAAATCATGGCGGAGTTTTACAGCGTTCGCTCAAAAAATATTTCAAGAGAACCGTTTTATTCATGATAAAGAGACTAGAGATTTTCTCCGTGCAGTATTAAAAACTTGTGATGCACGCATACGCGTGATCGAAAAAGGGACTTTGCTTTGGCGAGCGCAACTTGGGTGTGATACTCATAAAGATACTGAAGCAAATAGACTTATTGCGGAGGAAATACTACCATATCCACCAGATAGGATGAAGCCTTTAATTGGGCAGGCATCTGAAGGGCGAGCAAATCCAAAAGGTATTCCTTATTTGTATCTTTCAAATAATAAGAATACAGCACTTGCTGAAGTTCGTCCCTGGGTTGGAACTCAGATTTCGATTTCTAAGTTTAAAGTTAAGCAAGAAATCAGGATTGTTGATTGTTCGGTTAGTCATAACTTGAAAATACCATTTTATTGCTGTGAGCTTGAGCCTTCGATCCGCGAAGAGGTTGTTTGGGCATTCATAGATAAAGCTTTTGCCAGGCCTATCCAATCCAGCGATAATACAGCAGATTATGTTCCGACTCAAATTATAGCTGAACTCTTCAAGACGCAGGGGTTTGATGGCATAAAGTACCAAAGCAATTTGGGTGCTGGTCAAAATATTATACTATTTAACATAGACTTAGCAGAGATAGTTAGCTGCTCTCTCTATAAAACGACCAAATTAAGATTTCATTTTGAAGAGATAAAAATAGGACCAAAGAACAGGTATATCACGATGCATTATTATAATTCTTTAAGAGGGAAAACATGATGATACGCTGCAATCAAACCGAACCACGATGCTTTGATGTTTGTAAAACAGTTTTTTCGCTTTTTGATGAGCTTCAGCGGTTCGATTTACCGAGCTTTACGTTGGAGGATATTCTTGATATTCTGGAAACATAATAATTATTCTAAGAACTAAAGAAGGGAATATATGAAGCGCCTATTTGATAAAAAAGAATCGTGGACTAATAAAGAGCGAAAGATTAAGCAGGATGAGAGTCTCACCAGAATGGTGAAGCTGGGTTATAAGAAATCAGCTCGTCTGAAAGCAATACTGGATCAAAACAAAATCAATCCCAAAAACATCAAAGCAAGAGAGGACTTGGAAAAACTGCCGGTTACTTCACGTGAAAAATTAGTGGATATGGAGATGCAGGAGTCTCCTTACGCCGGATTGGAAAACCCGGCGATGCCGATTAATCGAATCTTTACGTCACCCGGACCTGTCTATGAGCCGCATCTTGCCGAAAATGATTATTTGTGGGCACGTGCTTTTTTTGCCGCGGGAATTGGTGCTGCCGATATTGCTCTCAACGCCTTTTCTTATCATCTGGTAGCGGCAGGACTTACATTTCATAATGGACTGCGTAAAGTTGGCGCTACAGTGGTGCCTTCCGGAACATCTTCTTCCCAGATTCAAGTGCAATTAATCAAGGATTTAAAAGTAACTGCTTATATCGGCACACCCAGCTTTTTAATGGCGATAATTACCAAGACAAAAGAGATGGGCTTTGATTTTAAGAAAGATTTTCGCCTGAAAAAGGCATGCTTTGCGGCGGAACCTTTGTTTCCGGACATGCGCCGTTCTTTAGAAAATGATTATGGCATTGATACTTACCAAATGTACGGAGCCACTGAAGTTGGAGATGTGGCTTATGAATGCTCGCAAAAGAATGGCTGGCATATTTGTGAAGAAACGATCGTCGAGATTGTCGATCCGGCAACAGGAAAAAATGTTGCTCCGGGACAATTAGGGGAAATAGTCGTTACGAGACTAAATGAAATATTCTTCCTGCTTCGTTTCGGCACGGGGGATTTATCGCGAATAATTACCGATAAATGTAAGTGTGGCCGAACGTCGTACCGGCTGGCCGGAATTTCGGGCAGAATAGGGGATGCGGTGAAAGTTCGAGGACTGTTTATAGCACCCAGCCAGCTTAAAATGATTCAGTCAAAATTCAACAATCTGCCGTTGCAGGCTTTTGTGAGCCGTGTTGGCAATGATGATGTCCTGAAAGTAAAAGTGGAAATAATTGCACCGGAAATTGGCACACCTGCCTGGGAAGAAAAATTCAAAAAAGTGTTCAAAGAAATTTGCACGGTTAAAGTAGATCAAGTGGAGTATGTGGATAAAGGTAAAATCAAACCGGACGAGAAGTTGATTGTTGATCAACGTCAGTATTAGAGACGGATATTTCTTTTTTCCCCAGAAAATAGGCGTCCACAGTAGAATAAATCCACAGAAAAATCATAATTATTATAATCAGCATGTAGAGTAAGTTCAGCGCCTTGACGGAATTAATCGCTAGAGTGACTATATCGTTGAAATGAACAGCGCCTTTTTTAAAAGGAGCGGCTTTCAAAATAGCACGAGCTACTTGAACTACTGCCCAGACAATGGATAGAGTTCCGGCCGCAACAGGAAGAAGGAATGCTAATCCTCTTTTATATCTTTTTAAATAAAGCTGTCCCCAGCCCGGGAATAACAATGCGTTTAACAGTGTTGCTTTAGTGGCTGGATTAATAGCTTCTCCTCCTCCATGAAACATAGGTTTAGTGACTAGGAAAGAATAGTAACGTCTTTCATCTTGAGTTGAATATCGGAAACACCGTTCCAGTAATTAATTTGCGGCGTGAAAGCAACGTCAAGATTGGCTCCCGTAAGAGCATTCAGATAGTTACCCATACTAAACCAAATGGAATCACAAGAAATCCCTTTGCTCGTGAGTCTCATTTTTAAATGATTATTGCCGACTATTGCCGGAGACGAAACTTTAATATTACGGGCACAAAGGACCGGTTCCGGATTTTTGCTGCCGAAGGGGGCGAGCATATCCATCTGGCCGATTAAATTCAAATTAATATCGGAAAGCTGGCATTCCGAATCAATGAATGTTTGGGAAACAAGATCCGGGGATTGAACGCTATCGTGAATTATTTCATCCAAAAGACTGGCAAATTCATCAATATCATTTTCCTTGATGGATATGCCTGCCGCGTGGCTGTGACCGCCGTAAGAAAGCAATAGAGAAGCGCACTGCTGAATTCCCTTATAAATATTAAAATCGGAAATACTTCTGCCGGAACCTTTGCCCACACCTTTATTCAAACTAATGACAAATGCCGGACGACTGAAAAGGTCAACCAGACGCGAGGCGACAATGCCGACAACTCCCGGATGCCATTTATCGGAGGCGAAAACCAGCGCATTCATTTTTTCCATGTCCGGAATATTGCCGATTTTTTCGAGAATTTCGCTGAGAATATTTTTTTCGATTGATTGCCGGCGGCGGTTATATCCATCCAGTTTTTCTGCCAACATTCTTGCTTCGTCCATATTTTCCGTCAAAAGCAATTCTACGGCATCCAGAGGAGAGGCAACGCGTCCGGCGGCATTAATGCGGGGAATGAGACAAAAAGAAGCTTTGAATGAATCTATTGTCTGGCCGTCAACACCGCTGACTTCTTTGAGAGCTTTGATTCCCGGTCTCTTGCCTTCTGTAATCAACTCCAATCCGATTTTAGCAAAAATTCTGTTTTCATCGACAAGCGGCGCGATGTCGCCGATAGTTCCCAAGGCGACAATATCGAGATAATCTTTTAAATTAGGATAATCTTCGTTTTTCCAGAATCCTTCCTTGCGCAGGTTTCCGCGCAGTGCGATGAGAAAATTATAGGCAATGCCGACGCCGGCCAGATCTTTGAAAGGGAAAACACAGTCTTCGCGATTGGGATTTATAGCAGCGACAGCGGGAGGAAGCGTTCCTGATATCTCATGGTGATCCAGAACAATTGTATCGATGCCAATTGATTGGGCATAGGCAATTTGTTCCGCATCGGAAATACCGCAATCAACGGTAATAATCAAATCGATATTACTGCTTCTAAATTTGTCGATCACCGGTGTTTTTAAACCATAACCTTCCTGTACTCTGTCCGGAATATAATAAGAT
>JBEKMF010000040.1:0-16567 GCA_050008655.1 Smithellaceae bacterium | reverse complement strand
AAATGGTTAGCAGAAATAGATACAAAATAAGCGATTCACTAAATACTAACTATTATGGTTATTATTACGTTGTCCTATCTATATCTGCTCATTGCTGAGATGATTCGAAAACAGATCGTATTAAAAGCCACGGGCAGAAATGAAAATACCGTGGCTTTTTTGATTTTTTGGATTTATAGGCGACTAAATTTTTTATAATGGAGGTGTGTATGTCAAGAAATATTTTTAGAATAATTTTTGTTTTATTTTTTAGCGGCGTGATCGTTGGAGTAGCCTCAGCCGCTCCTCCCCTAAAGATTGGGGCGTTATTTTCTGTATCCGGGCCCGCTTCTTTCCTCGGTGAACCGGAACGCAATACGGCGGAAATGATGGTGGCGGAGATAAACAAAGCTGGCGGAATAAAAGGGCGTAAACTGGAACTTATAGTTTATGATACTCAGGGTGATGCCACAAAAGCTGTGCAGGCGGTAAACAAGCTGATTAAGGATGATAAGGTTGTCGCTATCATTGGCCCGAGTACGACCGGTGACAGTATGGCCGTGATTCCAGTGGTCGAAAAAGCCGAAATACCGCTTATTTCCTGCGCGGCGGGAATTAAGATAACCGATCCGGTAAAAAAATGGGTTTTTAAAACAGCACAAAACGACGTTCTTGCAGTAGCTAAAATTTATGAATATTTAAAAAGTCAAAAAATCACTAAAATAGCAATATTAACGGTTTCGGATGGCTTTGGTTCTTCCGGTAGGGAACAGCTTACTTTGCAATCCAAAGAATTCGGCATGCAAATAATTTCCGATGAAACATATGGTCCAAAAGATACGGATATGACCGTTCAATTAACAAAAATACGCGACAGTGGAGTGCAGGCAATTATTTGCTGGGGAACAAATCCCGGTCCGGCCATTGTCGCCCGAAACGCCAAACAATTGGATATTAATATCCCTTTGTATATGAGCCACGGCGTTTCTTCTAAAAAGTTTATCGAACTTGCCGGCGACGGAGCCGAAGGTATCATCCTTCCTTCGGGGCGGGTCATAGTTGCCGACCAATTGCCTAAGTCCGACCCGCAAAAAAAGGCGCTGACTAACTATGTAAACAAGTACCGGGAACATTATAAAGTTGAAGGCGATCATTTTGGTGGGCATGCCTGGGATGCCATAATGTTGCTCAAGAGCGCTATCGAACGAGGAGGCTATTCGCCTGCGGCAATTCGTGATCAGCTCGAGAAAACAAAAAAATTCGCGGGCATCGGAGGGACTTTCAGTTATTCCCCACAGGATCATGCCGGATTGACCAGTGATGCTTTTGTTCTGGTGCAAATCAAGCAAGGCGACTGGAAATTGATTAAATAAAGAAGTTATTTAGCATAGAGTAACTTAAAATAGCGGCGCGGGCAATGACGCCTGCGCCGCATTAATATCTATTTGAAAATTGTAAATTATAAATGAACAGTTCCCGGCAATTATTTCAATATATTTTATCCGGCCTTTCTAACGGTGCCATTTACGCACTGATTGGTTTGGGATTCGCCATCATCCATAATGCAACAGGTATTATCAATTTCGCCCAAGGTGAGTTTGTCATGCTCGGCGGAATGCTGACAGTTTTTTTCTTGGCTATTTTAAACCTGCCGCTCGTGCCGGCAATAGTTCTGGCCATTCTTATTTCGACAATTGTAGGCATAACTTTTGAACGCCTGGCCATCAGGCCACTCCAGAACGCTAAGCCGCTCAGGCTTATTATCATTACTATCGGAGCCAGCATTTTTATACGCGGTGCAGCGATGCTTATCTGGGGAAAAGATACCCATGCTCTGCCCGCTTTTTCGGGCAACGATCCTCTGCATATAGCCGGCGCGACTATCCTTCCCCAACATCTCTGGATTTTTGCCGTAACTATTTTGATCATTATTGCCAGCAGGATTTTTTTTAATTACAGCATTGTCGGCAAAGCCATGCGCGCTTGCGCTTATAATTCTCAGGCAGCAAGCTTGGTCGGCATTGATGTTAAAATTATGGTTTTGCTCTCCTTTGTTATCAGCTCGGCTATTGGCTCAATGGCCGGGATAATCATTGCCCCGCTTACCATGACTTCCTATGATGTTGGTATTATGCTGGGTCTGAAAGGGTTTTGTGCGGTGATCATCGGTGGAATGAGCAGCGGTTTGGGTACAGTACTGGGAGGACTTCTGCTGGGCTTATTGGAAGCTTTGGGCGCGGGTTTTATCTCTGCCAGTTATAAAGATGCCATCGCCTTTATCATCTTATTGTTGATACTTTTTCTCCGGCCGGAAGGCTTGTTCAAGAAAAAGGAAACAGAAAGAGTTTAAATCAGTAACTCCAAACCTTTTTAACGTAATGCGGTAGAAAAGCTTTTGCCGGAAAGATTGCGGTTAAAAATCATGACAACAGAAAAACGTCAGATAATTATTTTTTTAATCTTTGTGCTCGCCGTGCTGATCACGCCGTTTTTTCTTCAGGGAAGTTATTTTATAAACGTTCTGGTTTTTGTCGGTATAAATACCATGCTGGCTGTCGCGCTCAATCTTTTACTGGGATATGCCGGCCAGATTTCGCTCGGGCATGCCGCTTTTTTTGGTTTGGGAGCTTATATATCCGGTATACTCACAACTCGATTCTCTCTTGATCCTTGGCTGGTAATTATTTTTGCAGCTATTTGTGCCGCAGGACTGGCATTTGTTATCGGTTTTCCTATTTTAAAACTGAAAGGTCATTACCTGGCGATGGCCACACTCGGCTTCGGTATTATCATGTATATCATTTTTAATGAAACTGTCGGCTGGACTGGCGGCCCATCGGGATTATCCGGCATACCCAATCTCCGTATCGGGTCTTGGATTTTCGACAATGATTTATATAATTACTATTTAATCTGGATAATCACCATTATTGTAATGTTGTTATCTATAAATTTGTCTCAATCAAGAATCGGCAGAGCTCTGAGAGCCATTCATGATTCGGAAGTGGCAGCCAGAGTTATGGGTATAAATGCCCGGGTTTTGAAAGTGCAAATCTTCACTGCCTCTGCTCTTATTTCAGCTGTGGCCGGAAGCTTGTATGCTCATATCATGTCTTTTATTTCTCCGGCATCCTTTGGGTTCAACTTTTCCATAGAGCTGGTTACGATGGTGGTTGTCGGTGGGCTGGGCAGTATTTACGGCTCATTCCTCGGGGCGGCAATTTTAACGATATTGCCGGAATTTTTGCGTGTATTTCAGGATCTGGACATTGTTATTTATGGATTGATGTTGATTTTAATGACTATGTTTATGCCCGGCGGCCTTATCAGAGGCATTCAGTCAATGGCAGAAAATGCTTATGCCAAGCTGAAAGGAAAGACCAGCAATAATGCTTAGACTAAACTCTATAACCAAAATTTTCGGCGGTTTGACCGCACTGGAAGATGTTACACTCTCCATAGCGGGCGGTTCGATAACCGGCATAATCGGTCCTAACGGCGCAGGAAAAACCACGCTCTTTAATATCATCAGCGGGCTCTATACACAAACGTCAGGAGATGTTTATCTGGGCGGGGAAAATATTTCGCTTTTTGCGCCGGAGGTTCTTGCCGGTCTGGGTCTGGTGCGCACATTCCAAAATGTGGAACTATTCGGACAAATGACCGTTCTGGAAAATGTAATGGTTGGGCTCCATACCAAGAGCCGCAGCGGTATTTTCAGCTGTGCTTTTAAAATGCCCGGCCAAATTATGGAAGAAAGATATATTAAGAAGAAAAGTTTGCAGTGGTTGGAATTTACGGGCATGGTTCATTTAGCGGACATCAAGGCCGGCAATTTACCTTTTGGAAAGGGAAGGCTTCTGGAAATTTCGCGTGCACTGGCTGTAGAACCCCGGATTATCTTAATGGACGAGCCGGCTGCGGGGTTAAATAGCAGGGAGACGGCACAGCTTGCTAATCTCATCCGCAGAATCAGAGAGTCCGGTATAACAGTAGCGCTTGTGGAGCATGATATGGAACTGGTTATGGATATTTGTGATTCCATAATTGTTTTGAATTTGGGGAAAAAGCTGATGGAAGGAACACCCAGGGAAGTTCAGGAAAACCCTGAGGTTATTTCTGCGTATCTGGGAGAGGGCTGATTACGGCCTATTTAAAATGCCATATACGGCGTTGCGCTATGGTTTTCGTCATTGCGACGTACAAAAATGTACCTCTCATTACTCTACCACAGCATACCTTGCCTCCGGCATTTTTTCCGAAGGTCGTTAAATTAAAAAACTATGCTGAAAATAAAAAATATAAATACATATTATGGTCAGATGCATGTTTTAAAGAATGTTTCCTTGCATCTGGCTGCGGGAGAAATAGTCACTCTTATCGGCGCTAATGGCGCCGGTAAGACAACGCTTCTTAATTCTTTATCGGGAATTGTTTCTCCCTACAGCGGTCAAATTATTTTCGATGGGGTTCCAATAAGTAATCTTGCCCCGCATCAAATTGTCAAGATGGGAATTTCCCATGTTCCGGAGGGAAGACAGGTTTTTAAACCTCTTTCCGTGGAGGATAACCTGGAGTTAGGCGCCTATTTGCAGTACAAGACACATGCAGGCCGGACTTCCGCAAAAGAAACAAACCAAATGATCTACGCCTTGTTTCCTATTCTCCGAGAAAGGCGAAAACAACTTGCCGGAACATTATCGGGAGGCGAGTTGCAAATGCTTTCTATAGGTAGAGCGCTTATGGCCAAACCAAGACTTCTGCTTTTAGACGAGCCTTCCATGGGGCTCGCGCCTATAGTAGCTCGGGAAATTTTTCAGGTTATCGAAAACCTGGCCCGGGAGGCGAAAACAACTATTCTTCTGGTCGAACAAAATGCGCGGGCAGCGCTGAAGTTGGCCGATCGCGGATATGTTCTGGAAACGGGCCGGTTAATTTTAGAGGGAACGGCCGCCGATTTATTACAAAACAAAGAAGTTCAGCGTGCGTATCTGGGTAAAGATAAGAAAGAAATATGGGAACGGTAAAAAATCTATCGGCAACGAAGGGAAACGATTCCCACCTTCCAGGTGAAGGCGGGCACAATTTACAGGGAGGTATTTTATGAATATCTGGGATCCTGAACATGAGTGTATCTCGCGGGATGAACTCGAACAACTGCAACTGGAAAGACTCCAGGCTATAATCAATAGGGTTCATAAAAATGTTACCTGTTATCGAAGGAAATTTGATGATTTAGGTATCATAGCGGAAGATATTCGTTCCTTATCCGATTTGACGAAACTTCCTTTTACTACCATGGATGATTTGCGCCTAAACTATCCCTACGGCATGTTTGCCGTGCCGCTCAGAGAGATAGTCCGCATTCATTCTTCTTCGGGGACCACCAGCAAACCGATCGTTGTTGGTTATACGAAAAACGATATACGTATTTGGTCTAATCTGGTGGCACGGTTTATGACTGCCGCCGGTGTATCCCGCGACGATCTGGTACAAATAGCGTTTCGTTATGGTCTTTACACCGGAGCTTTCGGGCTGCATTATGGAGCGGAAGCGATCGGCGCATCGGTAATTCCGATGGGTACCGGCAACACGGAAAAGCAGATCATGATTATGCAGGATTATAAAACGACTGTATTGGTCAGCACACCCAGTTACGCGCTTGCTCTGGCGGATCGCCTTGAAAAGATTGGCTTGGATCCCCAAACTCTTTCGCTGAAAATCGGACTTTTTGGCGGAGAGCCGTGGTCGGAGAAGATGCGTGAGGAGATTGAAAGAAGGCTATTGTTGAGCGCGACAGACAATTACGGTCTTTCCGAGGTAATCGGTCCGGGTATCGCCGGCGAATGTTTATGCAAGAAAGGCTTGCATATTTATGAAGACGCTTTCATTGCCGAGATCATTGATCCGGAAACAGGAGCGGTGAAGTCTTTCGGCCAATCCGGGGAACTGGTGCTGACTACCTTAACCAAAGAAGCCTTCCCCATGATCCGCTACCGGACAGGGGATATCACTAGCCTCAACTTTGCCCCGTGTGAATGCGGAAGAACTTTAGTGCGCATGGAAAAAATATTGCGGCGTTCCGACGATATGCTCATCATCAGGGGTGTAAATGTTTTTCCTTCGCAAATTGAAGAGGCGCTTTTTAGCGTCGCGCAGGGCGAACCCCCATATCAGATTGTTGTGGAAAGAAAAGGGGCAATGGATAGCCTGGAGGTTATTGTCGAGGTTACGGATAAAATATTTTCACTGGAACTGCAAAAGCAGAGGTCTTTTCTGGAAAAACTTAAAAAGCGCATTGGATCGGTAACAGGTATTAATGTCGATGTTAAGTTGGTCGAATCCAAAAGTATTCTACGGCAGAAGGGGAAAATTGTGCGGGTGGTCGACAAAAGGCAGATATGAAAATTATCAGCTGCTCGGCCTGCCACCAATTAAAAGCTGAAATAATTTTTGTTGATGCTACTTCTTCCTCTTCAGCATTTCTAGAATTTTATCATGGTAGTAATATGCCGCGATAAAAATTACTATACCCACACTCCCCATAG
Source organism: Smithellaceae bacterium (assembly GCA_050008655.1). GTDB lineage: Bacteria > Desulfobacterota > Syntrophia > Syntrophales > Smithellaceae > UBA4810. Next base: position 10,040 of record JBEKMF010000040.1, on the reverse strand, counting down.
CGGTTAACAGAAGATACTGTTCATGACGCGCACAATTACCGGTAATGGAAAGCATCATCGTACCGAAGAGGCGCCCGGCGGTAACAACTATAATAAATATCCATGTGGGAATGCGGCTGACACCCATAATATAACATAAATAATCTTTGGGGAATCCCGGAATCAAAAAGAGAAGAAATGATACCAGAATGCCTTGGTGTTCCATGAAGTGATCGAATTTTTCTATGGTTTTCGGTTTAACAACTTTTTCTATAAGGGGCATACCAAAAAATCGTGCCAAGAGGAAAGCCAGCCAGGAACCGACAGTGAGACCGATAGTGGAATATATAGTTCCCCAAAAAGACCCATAGAGGTAACCGCCGATAAGACCGGTCAACTCTCCCGGAATTGGAGCCGCCACGACCTGTATGATCTGAAGCAAAATAAAAATGAGTTCATCGTGAGGGTATGATGTTATGAAGTTTACCAGTTTTTCTCTATCTTTAAAGAGTAAATATATATCAAAGTGAATCAATAGATAAATTGATAAACCGGTTAACAGGAGCAGGAATAGAATACTGAAAGCTAAACGTTTATTCATCAAAGAATCTTAGTCGGTATCGTTTCTTAACTTTATTTTTCGATTTTTTTCGTTTCTTCCGGAGATTTTTTCTCGGGATCATCCATTGCTTTCTTAAAACCTCTAATTGCTTTGCCGATTGCACTTCCCAGTTCCGGAAGTTTGCCTGGTCCGAAAATAATCAGAACTATCACCAGAATGATGATTAAGTGCATTGGCTGAAAAAGTCCTTCAAACATGGAAATTACCTCCTTCTTATATACATCTCTATAACATTAATTTGCTTTCGTCAAATTGATTGTTAGGGGAAAGTACGGTTTTCCGGACTAAATATAGTTGACTAAATAAATTCTATATGCAAAAAAACAATAAAATAGTGCTTAACAATAACTGATTATTAGATAATTAAGGGGGAGATAATATGGCAAAAGTGCCGCAGAAGCTGGAAAAAACAAGAGCGGATATTTACAAAGACGCGCCCATTGCGAAATTTGGCCAAAGGAAACCTGATTTCAGCACAATGGGCAGAAAAATGAAAAATCCGCATAAAAAATTCCGTGAGGTCGTTTGTGTGGAAGCCTGCCGGACACCATATGGACGCGCCGGCGGCATGCTGAAAGATTTTTCGGCGATGGAGCTGGGCGCTATGGCGATTAAGGAAGTTCTGCGCCGAACCAGCGGCAAAGTAAAACCCGGGGATGTGGACTATATCTTTATGGGACAGGTTGTTCCCGCCGGTTGCGGCCAGATACCGGGAAGACAGGCGACAATTTTAGCCGGAGTGCCGGAATCAGTACCTTCCATTACTGTGAATAAAGTCTGTTCCTCCGGCATCAAAACGATTGATCTGGCTTTCCAGATGATACTTTTAGGTCGTGCGGACATTTGTATCGCCGGTGGTCAGGAGAGTATGAGCAATTGTCCCTATGTTCTGCCGGATATGCGCTGGGGCGCAAAGATGGGCTTGCCCAATGGCCGCGTTGTGGATGCCATGGTTTATGACGGCCTATGGGATGCCTTCTACAACAGGCATATGGCAATCAATGGCTCGGAAGTGGCCGATGAGTTTGGTTTTACCCGACAGGAACAAGATGAATGGGCTTTGAATTCCCAGATGAACGCGGTCAAAGCGATGAATGAGGGCAAACTCGATAACGAAATATTTCCCGTGGAAGTAAAACAGGGGAAAAAAGTTGCGGTAATGGATAAAGATGAGGGACCAAGGCCGGATACGACATTGGAGGGGCTGGCGAAACTTCCACCGGTGTTTGGTCATTTAAGCACCGTAACCGGCAAGCCCGGAAGTGTGACGGCCGGAAACGCACCGGGCGTAAATGACGGCGGGGATGTTTGTCTTTTGATGAGCCGGGAAAAAGCCGATGAATTGGGTCTGAAGCCTATCTTTACCATTGTTGACTATGCCGAAGTATCGCAGCCAACCAAGGACATTGCTACAGTGCCGGGTTTGGCCATCAAAAAAATTCTGGAACAAAATGATATGACGCTCACGCAAATGGATATAATCGAGATAAATGAAGCCTTTGCCGCAGTGGTGCTGGTGAGCTGCCGGTCGATTCTCGGTATGTCCAAAGAAGACATGTTTAAAAAGGTGAATGTAAACGGCGGGGCGGTTGCCTTCGGCCATCCCATCGGAGCAACTGGGGCCAGAATCGCGATGACGCTGGGCTACGAACTTAAGCGTCGCGCCGGCGGCTGGGGCGTCTGCGGTATTTGCTCCGGGCATGCGCAAGGGGATGCAATGCTCATTCGAGTGGATAAGTAGCGCTTAAAGTTTGAGGTGTGTTGCCCAAAAATCCTTTTCGCTGCCTGAAAACGTTTTGGCTAAATCTAAGGCTTGCTTCAGGCGATTACAAAACTCGCCTGCGGCTCAGACACTTGTAATCGCTGATCTTACGCTTCGTCAAGATTTATTTGTGAAACTCCAATTGCGCAAGCGTAGCGTAGCGGAATTGGTAAGTTGAATAATCCCGCAAAGCGGAGGGCATTATGCCCGTGGTTAGCCAAAACGCTTTCAATGGCCGCTCAAATGGATATCTTTTGGGCAACAAGCTGTTCTTTTTATGAGTAGATATAGATTCCATTCAATCAGTGCGTTTGATGTTTGTTAAATGGTGCTTTCTTAGAACTAAATATAATTCAAAGAATTCATGTTTGGGCATGTTTAAAGCCTGTTTTCTATGATCTTCGTCAATAGTATAAAGCCATTCGGACTTACCTTTTTCTGTTAAAAGATGTGGATTAATCAATCCATAGTAAATATTAAATGCTGAACGAATTGGATCAGGTTGGCAACCGAGTATTTCTAATCCCAGAGACGTAAACAAAATGAAGGTTTCTGTTAAATATGGTTCAAACTCTAATGTGCTATATGCATCATTGTCAGCATGTTTAAAGAAGTTGTAGGCTTGTTTAAATATTTTGTTTGCCTCACGTCGATATTCATCCTTGATAACCAAACTATCATAGAGTAGATCACGCCCGCCTCTTTTTTGGTTAATGTCATGTACTATTTGATGAGCAGAGCACGCAAGAGTATGAATTGAAACTAAATCGCCATCAGAAAACTATAGGGATATTGCCGTGTTAAGTTGGCGGCAAGCAGCATCTAGCTTTTCTATTACTATTTTTTCCATCTGTGCTTACCAAATAATAACTATGCGCTGTTGTCCCGTATAAGAGACATATTATCTATTACTAATAAACCACACGCATAAGATATAGTTTGTAGCGATTGTAGACATTCCTATTATTATTTAAGCGAGTATTTTTTTCACAACATCCGCGATTTGCCGGCAGTAGATTTCAGTCTCTTTTCCAGTCGGGCCTTCGACCATTACCCGGCACATATTCTGCGTGCCGGAGTAGCGCACGAGCACCCGGCCTTTGTCGCCGAGCTTTTCTTCAGCTTGTTTGATCGCGGCCATGATTTCCGGCACGGATTCAATTTTTGGTTTCTTTTTTACATCAATATTGATCAACAGTTGCGGAAATACCGTCATGATGGAGGCAAGCTTGGAGAGCGATTTGCTTTCTCTTTTCATAGCGGCCAATACTTGCAGGGCGGTAATCAAGCCGTCACCGGTGGTATGATGCTGCAAAAAAATTATATGGCCGGAATCTTCGCCACCGATGATGGCGCCTTTAGCTAGCATTTCTTCCAGAACGAAGCGGTCACCAACCTGCGTAAATACAGAATCAATGCCTAGTTTCTGAAAGGCAACAGATAACCCCAAATTACTCATGACCGTGCGGACAACCAAATTGTTTTTCAGTTTGCCTTCTTTTTTCAGAATTGCTGAACAGATGGCCAATAGCCTGTCGCCGGTAAGAATATTTCCTTTATCATCCACGGCAATCACCCGGTCGCCGTCGCCGTCAAAAGCAAAACCAGCATCGGCTTTTTGCTGTAATACTTCCTGGGCCAATGCATCGGCATGTTGCGAGCCGCAATTGAGGTTGATGTTTTTGCCGTCGGGTTGATCAAATAGCGTAGTAACCTTAATACCCAGTTCCGTAAATACGGCAGGAGCCACACGATAAGTCGCGCCATTTGCGCAATCCAGCACGATTTTTATTCCTTCCGGGTTCAGTTCCCGTGGGAATGTCTGTTTGACAAAGTCCACATAGCGTCCCATGGCGTCATTCATTCGCGATAATTTGCCCAATTCCTTGGAAGTGGGGTGAAGCTTATAAATGTTCCCGGCAGAAACGAGTTCTTCGATTTGATTTTCCTTTTCGTCAGATAGTTTAAAGCCGTCGCTGTTAAAAAATTTTATGCCGTTATCCTGCATGGGATTGTGGGAGGCGGAAATCATAATGCCCGCGTCAGCCCGCATGCTCCTGGTTAAAAAAGCTATTGCCGGCGTGGGAATGATACCTGCGGAAATAGCATCAACGCCCATCGAACAAATACCGGCAATAATCGCTTCTTCAAACATATCTCCCGAGAGGCGGGTATCTTTGCCCAGAAGGATTCGGGGAGAATGTCCTTTTCTTTTGGATAGGTAAGCAATAGCCTGCCCGACATGGAGGGCGACTTCCGCGGTCATGGGATATTCGTTGGCAATTCCACGAATGCCGTCAGTGCCGAATAGTTTCTTTGTCATTGCGGTTTTTTACCTTACAGCATTTGTTTTTGCAACAGAGAAAAAAGCATTTAACGATTGTCTAAAAATTGGTTTTGTTATATTAGAATAAAAATTAGCGAAATAAAGAAAAGAACCGAGGTGTATAGCGATGAAGCAAAAAGTTACTGTTGTGGGCGCGGGTAATGTCGGGGCTACAGCGGCGCAGAGACTTGCCGAAAAAGAACTCTGCGATGTCGTATTGGTTGATATTATTGAAGGAGTGCCGCAGGGAAAAGCACTGGATTTGGTTCAGGCGGCGCCGATTGAAAAACATGATGCCCATCTGGCCGGGGCTAACTCCTATGAGGCTTCGGCCCATTCCGATATTGTTATTATCACTGCGGGCATACCTAGGAAACCCGGAATGAGCCGCGATGATCTTTTAGCCACCAACAGGGGGATAATAAAGAATGTGACCAAGCAGGCAGTGAAATATTCACCTGATGCCATCCTGATTATTGTCAGTAATCCCCTGGATGCCATGTGTCACGTGGCGATGGAAGAAAGCGCCTTTCCTAAACAAAGGATAATAGGCATGGCGGGTGTTCTGGATTCCGCAAGATTTCGAGCATTTATTTCAATGGAGCTCAATGTTTCCGTGGAAAATATCCACGCTCTCGTTTTGGGCGGGCATGGCGACACAATGGTTCCGTTGCCGCGCTTTTCCACGGTCGCCGGAGTGCCGATAACCGAGCTTATTTCACCCGAACGAATTGAGGCCATGGTAACGCGCACGCGCAATGGCGGCGCGGAAATAGTCGGTCTTTTAAAAACCGGCAGTGCTTACTACGCTCCCGCTTCGGCAGCTGTCGAGATGGCCGAATCAATACTGAAAGACAAAAAGAAAATATTACCTTGCGCGGCTTATCTCACAGGCGAATACGGTATTTCCGGATTATTTGTCGGCGTGCCGGTAAAACTCGGTAAAAATGGAATCGAACAAATTATTCCTTTAAAACTCACCGCCGATGAGAAAAAAGCCCTGAATAAATCGGCAGCAGCTGTGCAAGAGTTGGTGGAGGCAATGAAAAAGATGCCATGAAGCGCAAGATTATTAAGATAGATGAAGAAAAATGCACTGGCTGCGGTTTATGCGTGCCTAATTGTCAGGAAGAAGCAATAAAGATTATTGACGGCAAAGCAAAACTGGTCGGCGATGTTTTTTGCGATGGGTTGGGTGCCTGTCTGGGCGAATGTCCGGAAGGGGCTCTTTCTATTGAAGAGCGGGAAGCGAAACCGTTTGACGAAAAAATAGTTAAGGAGAATATTGCCCGTAAGGGGAAGATGGCAGAAAATATTCATGACGGCAAAACAGTCCCGCATAATCTGAGAGTAATAGATAATGCAGCACACAATTGTCCGGGATCAGCGCACGCAACATTTGAAAGAAAAGCTCCAAGCCCGGCAAGCTCTACTGCGGCAAATATTCAACAATCCGAACTTACTCACTGGCCTATTCAGCTCCATCTGGTGAATCCGACCGCTGATTTTTTCCGCGGCAAAGATGTTGTGCTTACCGCCGATTGCGTTGCTTATTCTCTGCCTGATTTTCATGAAAGATTTCTAAAAGGCAAAAGCCTGGCCATTGCCTGTCCGAAGCTTGACGAAGGGCAGGATGTGTACATAGAAAAAATACGTAAAATGGCGGATGAAGCCAAAATCAACACATTGACCGTGGTTATGATGGAAGTTCCTTGCTGCCGCGGCCTTCTGCAGGTTGCGCAAACGGCTCTGCAGTCGGCAAAACGAAAAGTTCCGTTAAAAGCAGTTATTGTCGGCACATGCGGTGATATCATTTCTGAAGAGTGGATTTAGACTAAATCTCTAATATTTTTATTTTAATTTGTAGTCAATACCTTAAATACAGAAAGCTCTAGAAAAACTCTGATATCCAGGCGGTTATTTCTACTTCTGGTTCTTGAAAAAATTAGAAATTGTTTCTAAAAAAACCTCAATAGAGAATGGTTTAAGGAGGTAATCGGCAAACCCGATATTCATGGCCTCTTCTTTATCTATATGCATGGCATTACCGGTTACAGCAATAACAGGAATTTTCTTTAAATCAGAATCACTTTTTATGAACTGAGCCGCGCTCAATCCATCTATGCCCGGTAACTGTATATCCATTAGAATGAGATCGGGATGCTGTTCTCTTGCCAGGCGAATGCCGCTTTCAGCATCCTTCGCCTCCAATATACGATATTTTCCTATCTGGAGGAATGCCCTGATAAGCTTCATGTTGATTTCATTATCTTCGATTACTAAAATAGTTTTTTCGTCCATGATAAGCCCTTTCTGGAGATTTTTATTCATAGCTGATTAACAGGAAAATGCAGGGATTATATTTCCGCATCTAGATTGGAATTACAAAGTGAAAAGTGCATCCCTTATCTTCCCCCTCGCTATCCACCCATATACTCCCATTGTGAAGTTCCACAAACTGCTTGGTCAAGGATAGGCCCAATCCCGTCCCCTGATAGCGGCGACTTTTAGATCCGTCAACTTGTACAAAGGGTTTGAATATCAGTTTCATATCCTCTGTCTTTAAACCTATGCCGGTATCTGCTACAGAAACTTTCGCTAAGTGTTTATGATTCATTCGTTCGTGACTATAGAGGCTAGGCAAATATACCATCTCCCCCTTTTTTGTTAACCAGTGATTGTTTGCCTTGATTAGATGATGTGCCGACAACTTGATTGATCCTTCCTCCGGCGTGAATTTAATTGCATTGGAAAGGAGATTGTATATGATTTGTCTGATCATTCGTTCATCAGCCCGTATGGTCTCGGGACAATCATCAATATCCGACAACAGTTTATTTCCGCGTCCCTGTGCCAGCTTCTTAAAAATGTTCAAGCTGTTTTCCAAAATAATTTTCAAATTAGTTTCCGATATATCCAAGTCCATTTTACCCGCTTCCATTTTGCCGAGATCCAGAAGATCGTTAATAATGGCAAGCAGGTGCTTTCCGCTTGTGTTTATATCTTTTATCGAATCCTTCTGCTTTTCGTTCAATTCACCAAGGTAATGATTGTTGAGCAGATCCGAAAATCCGATAATAGCATGGAGCGGCGTTCTCAGTTCATGGGATATGTTGGCTAAAAATTCTGACTTAAGCCGGTCAGATTCGCTAGCCTTAATTAACGCCACTTGAAGTTTCTCATTTTGCCGGCGCAATTTCTCTCTGTTATTCTTTAAAAGTTGAACCGTATAAGATGATATAAAAGCGACAGTAAACAACAAAGGCACTTCCACAAACATTATTGCTACTTGATACGGCCAGGGCATATAATAATCAGGATTAACTTTCAAAGTCTGAAGAATCCCTAAGTGTTCGAAGATAATCAGAAGACAGAAACAAAGGCTACTTAACCCGGCGATAATGAAGGGCGTTTTGCGAGGTTCCATCGAACCCACATAGGCTATAGCGGCTGCGTAGATGGGTATCAGGAAAGTAGCTTCAATGCCGCCAAAAGAATGGATGATGGCGGTAAATCCGATAATTTCTAGGAAACTGATGAAATAAGCAAAATATTGGGCAAGATTTTGATTTTTAATTCTTTTTAGAATCCAGAGGGTCGGTGGGTTCACCAGGATGAGGTATAAAACGGCAACGCTGGCAGTAACAAAATTATTGGTCCGAATAATGCCGTAAAAATACACCATCAAAGCAGTCAACCACATAATAAAACTGGCAGCTGATCTTACGACAGCCGCCTGCACATACCTTTGATAAAGTGACTTCGGGTAATCGATATCCATTTCTATCGGCTTTTGATCAGCTTTGAGAGTCATTTATACTATTTCGCTCTTTTGAGTTTTGCTATAATACTTTTGTAATTCTTGCCTTACTTTTAACAATATCAAAGAAATCTGCAGGAGGATGTTTTAGACACGAAATTGTTTTACATTCCTTCCAATTATGAAAAAGGCATTAATGTGTCGAGAAAATTAAATCACAATTTTTAAGACCAATCACTATATTTTAAATAAGTGCGGCGGGTAGGTTGGCGAAGTAGCAGATTTTACGGGAGTTTCAGAAATAGCTATGGAGTTGCGCTTTGATGCTTGCGATTAAAGAGTAGGAGCAAAACGCCGCCCAGGCCAAATGTCATAGCGATCACTTTTACCGTCCAGCCTATATAGGGTAGCCAACCTATCGACCAAAGTAAAATTAATCCTAAAATGGTTTCTTGTACCAGAGATTTCTTATGTTTTCGAAATATTTTTGTTACGATGAAACTACCAATAAGCACACTTACGCCTATAAACCCTAGCACGAATGCCAGCAATAAAACGGCAAATATTAGTGGTATTAAAGTAATGCCTATTATTGATATGACCAGCAAAAAGAAGAAAGGAGGAATCATAAGGATTGCGAAAAATCCCCAAAAAAAAGATTTTGTTTTATTGTTTTGGATCATGTTGGCGATGGCGATCAGTGGATGTGGTATTAAAATAGCCATGAGTAGGGCGATAATAAATATGATGGCCAAAAAGCACAGATAAATAAAATTAATAATTAATGGCCAGCCTTCCCAGTCTCCGCTGAGAACGGAAGCAATAGCGCTGGATATATTGGAAGAATTTATTTCAGTGATATTGCCGTAAACTTGCGAGCCACTGCCTCTGGCAACAATTCCGCCCACGCAAACAACATTGCCGCGTACCACAGCTTTGTTTGTCAATACAATTGATCCAGCGACGGCAACAACATTATTTTCTACAAGACCGTTAACGGTTATCTGACCACCAACCACAAATACATTGTTTGCTTTTTGCTGCGTCTCTACGGTCACATCGCCGCCTATCTTTATTATGTTATTTGCTTCCGCGGAAAACGCCGATAGAAAGATTGTCGTCAGAAAAATGGTAAAATAAATAAATTTCGTGCTCACATTTATTTTCATTATTGGGTACCAACTTTCTTATCCGAATTATAACGTTTTTGTCTCCAGTATTCAATGAATCCCGGCGTTACGGAAACAATAACAATCGCGATAATTACTACTGTAAAATTACTTTTTACGGCCGGGATGTTGCCGAAAAAATAACCTCCCAGCAGGAATAAGCAAACCCACGAGATGCAACCAGTGATATTAAACAAAATAAATTTAAAATAATTCATGGCACCAACACCGGCCACGAAAGGAGCAAAAGTGCGGATAATGGGCATGAATTGGGCGATGATGATTGTTTTTCCGCCATGTTTCTCATAAAATTCATGCGTTTTCTGAAGATATTCTTTTTTGAAAAAACGGCTGTCTTCGTAATGAAAAACTTTCGGCCCGATAAAATGGCCAACGGAATAGTTGACCGTGTCTCCGGCAAT
>JBEKMF010000004.1:0-39942 GCA_050008655.1 Smithellaceae bacterium | reverse complement strand
CCGAGGAATTAATAAAAAGTAATATTTTTTGACGGATAGATGGAGACCGGAGCGGCAACCAGCGGAGTCATCTTCCGCTCCTTTTATGGTATGCGGGAACCGGATATAAGGTGATTTGCAAACCGAATTTAGCAATCCTGAATCCTTGCAACACATCATTATATTGTAAAACGTGTATAAAAAAACCATTAAGTGATAATGGAGGAATAAGTGAAAATAATATCAATAAAAAATTTTGATATACCCGATATTAAGATTATCCGTTTCGCCCGGTTCTGCGACCAGCGCGGCTATTTTACGGAACCATTCCGCAAAAGCGATTTTTTTGGCAACACGGAAATGAAATTTATGAAGGGTATTGAGTTTGTACAGGTGAATGAGAGTTTTTCCCGGCCGCTGACTATACGGGGGCTCCATTTCCAGTGGAATCCCTTCATGGGCAAGTTGGTGCGCACCTTGCGCGGCCGCATGGTTGACCTCATGCTCGACATCCGCAAAAGCTCACCGACGTTTGGAATGGCCGCCATGTATGACATGCCGGCTAACCTGGACAGGGATTATAACGAGTGGATATGGATCCCGCCCGGATTTGCACACGGCAATTTCTTCACCGAGGACAGCCAGATAGAGTATTTCTGCACCGGCGAGTACAGTCCGGGGTGTGAGGGATGCATATCTCCGCTGGCGAAGGATATTGATTGGTCCAGGGCCGACAGCGCCTTGAAGAAAGAATTTGGTTCCATTGCAGCCAGAACCACCCTGATGACTGACAAAGACAAAAACGGATTTTCCCTCGAAGCATGGGTAAAAGATGATCGTTCGGATAATTTTATTTATGGAAAATGTTAAGGGTGAAGGATATGATCGATCAAAAGAAAATTCTGTTTACCGGCGGGAGTGGTTTGCTGGGAGCCGAATTTAAAAAAATTCTGCCGGACATACAATATCCCTCGAAAACTGAATTTGACGTTACCAAATACGAGCAAATGGATCGTTATCTTGGCGAAGGCGATTGGTCGGTTATTGTCCATGCCGCCGCTTTTACATCTCCACCCCGAATTGATCAGGACCCGCTTCGGGCTATCGACGTCAATATAATCGGTACATCAAATGTTGTTAAGCTGTGCATGAAGTATGGGTTGAAATTGATATATCTATGCACGGACTATGTATTTAAAGGAGACTGCGGAAACTACAAGGAGGACGATCCGGTGTTTCCGGTAAACAAGTACGCCTGGTCGAAACTGGGCGGCGAATGCGCCGTGCGCCTGTACGATAATTCGATCATCATAAGGACGACGTTTGGGCCCAATGTGTTTCCTTTTGAGAAGGCCTTCGTGGACCAATGGACCAGCCGGGAGAGCGTATCGACTATGGCCCGGATGATTGCAAAACTCCTCGATTCCGATTTTAAAGGAACGGTTCATGTCGGCGGCAAAAGAAAATCGGTGTTCGCCTATGCCAAAGGCCTTGATACAAAAAAAGAAATAAAAGAATTATCGGTTAATGAAATCAATTTTAAAGTTCCGGCGGACACATCCCTGAACTGTGCATTATACAACAGCTTAGTTAACAAAAAATAGAAGGATTATTAATATCTTAATTAAATTAAGGGGTAAATTAACATGAAAATTCTTTTAGCTGGGGGTGCGGGATATATTGGTTCTGTTCTTGCTCCCACTTTAATCGATCATGGTTATAAAGTCGAAGTTATTGATTTGCTTTGGTTTGGCAACCACCTTCCGAAAGAAGTAAAGGTTATTAAAAAGGAACTATTTGAATGCAAAGAAGAGGATTTCGTAGGTTATGACCAGGTGATTTTTCTTGCCGGTCTTTCCAACGATCCCATGGCGGAATTTAATCCGGCAAAGAATTTTGTCGATAACGGCGCCCTGCCGTCATATCTTGCATATATGGCGAAAAGGGCCGGTGTTAAACGTTTCATCTACGCTTCCTCCTGCTCGGTATACGGTTATACCGTTGATCGGCTCTATGATGAAGAATCGCCGGCCGTCAGTAATTATCCCTATGGTATATCCAAGCTCCAGGGGGAAAGGGGTGTTCTGCAGATGCAGGATGAAACCTTTTCAGTTATCGCAATCAGACAGGGAACCATATGCGGTTTCAGCCCGCGCATGAGGTTTGACCTTGTCGTCAATACCATGTTCAAGACTGCTGTCAAAGAAAAAAAAATAACAGTTAATAATCCTTCTATCTGGCGTCCTATTTATGACGTCCGTGACGCAGCAAATGCATTTGTGCGGGCAGTACAGGCTAATTATTCTATTAATGGCGTATTCAATGCCACCTCTGATAATTACACCGTAGGCCAGATGGCCGATCTCGTAAAACATGAAGTTGAAAAGAAGACCGGTAATAAAATCAAATTGGATATAAAGAATATTCAGGATTTTAGAAATTATAAGGTGACTATCAATAAAGCAAAAACCTATCTTGGATTTCAGCCCTTATACGCAATTAATGATATAATCGATAATCTGTTTGACAATATCAATTATTTTGGTGATTTTGAGAAAGACGAGTTTTATAATATACGAACATTTAAAAAACTTATGATGCAATAATTTGGCTAGTACTTTTTTCCTGATGCAATGTCTGTGGCGATCATTTGATATATAATGCATTTATTTTATAAAAAAGTCCACTAATTTTTAATAAAATAACTGCTATGTTTTAAAATTTTAAGAATGGAACACGACAAAAATGATTTTATTAGAAAAATTAAGGCGAATAAAAACCAGATTGGATTATCGAAGATTCACTTTCGGAAAATTTAAAGCCAATCTTACAGGAGAGTATAAATCACTCTTCAGACACATGAAGTTTAAAAAAATCAAGTTGCTGGAACTTGGCGTTGAGTGGGGTGGATCTCTTTTGTTCTGGTCTGATTTTTTTCTACATCCGGGCACCAGAATAATTGGGTTAGATATAAAACTCCCTTTAGGAAAAACTTTTCCAAGGCGTGTTACCGTTGCTCAATGCGACCAAAATGATTCAGTTACTTTAAAAAACATAGCAGAACAATACGGGCCTTTTGATATAATTATTGACGATGCATCTCATTTCGCAAAAGAGACCGAAAATTCTTTTAATACGCTTCTTTATTATGTAAAGCCCGGAGGTTACTATATAATTGAAGATTGGAGTGTTGGTTATTTGGGCAAAGAATTTGCAGGGATGAATGATCTAATTGCAAATATTGTATTAAGAGCGCCGACTCTCGATATAGATTCATTACGAGTTATATATAATAATAGCACATTAGCAGTTTTTAGAGGATCCACCGCCATTTTTAGAAAGAACAAAAAATAATTCATTTAACAGAATAAATGATATTTATAAAAAAAAGGGGGAGGCTTACATAATATTTGAATGAGGTTGTTATCAAAAAATAGTTAAAAAAACCCTTCCTCAATACTTCCAGCTGTGTGATATATTCAATATGAACATTCTTGGAATTTCTTGCTTCTATCATGATAGCGCTGCGTGCCTTGTATGGGACGGTGATATTCAAGCTGCGGCCCAAGAGGAACGATTTACGCGTAAAAAACATGACCCTAGCTTCCCTAAAAATGCTGTCGAATTCATTTTAAGGGAAAAAAATATCACGATTAGTGACATTGATTACGTAGTTTTTTATGACAAACCTCTCCTGACTTTCGAACGTCTCCTCATGAGTTATTTGACGGTAGCTCCTAAAGGGCTTCTATCGTGGATAGAGGCTATGCCTCGATGGCTCAAACAGAAGCTCTACATTGATAAAGTTATTCAAAATGAAACGGGTTACGGGGGAGATGTTCTCTATACCGAGCATCACGAAGCTCATGCAGCATCTGCATTTTATCCATCACCTTTTGGAGATGCAGCCATTTTAACAATCGATGGAGTTGGCGAATGGGCGACCGGAAGTTATGGAATTGGGGAGGGTAATAAGATTATCCTCCTTAAAGAGATGGATTTCCCCGACTCTTTGGGCCTTCTCTACAGTGCTTTTACTTACTTTACCGGCTTCAAGGTTAATTCAGGAGAATATAAACTGATGGGATTGGCCCCGTATGGCGAGCCACGCTTTAAAGACATTATTCTTTCAGAACTTGTAGATATAAAAAAAGACGGTTCTATACGATTGAACCTCTCTTACTTTGATTTTCTGGGTGGTCTCAGAATGACTAACAAACGCTTTGATAAGCTTTTTGGCGGACCGCCAAGGAAGCCTGAGATGGAAATTACTCAGAGAGAAATGGACATTGCGGCAAGTATACAAATTGTAACGGAAGAGATCGTATTACGAATGGCCAATCACGCGCACAAGGAAACAAAGAAAAAAAATCTCTGCCTTGCTGGTGGCGTGGCCCTTAACTGTGTTGCAAACGGCCGAATTTTACGGGAAAGTCCTTTTGAAAATATCTGGATTCAACCTGCGGCGGGAGATGCCGGCGGGGCGTTGGGAGCAGCTCTCCTTGTTTGGTATCAATATTTGGAAAACAAGAGAGTTGCGGATGGGAAGAAAGATTCTATGAAAGGGTCTTATCTTGGACCGAAATATGAGAATGATTATATCAAAGAATTTTTAGATAATAACCAGATTAGTTACACTCATCTGAAGGATGAAGAAATTCCGGAGAAAGTGTCTGATTTAATAGCCGATCAGAAAGTAATCGGCTGGTTCCAAGGCCGGATGGAGTTTGGTCCCAGGGCATTGGGGAGCCGCTCGATAATTGGAGATGCTCGATCTCCCCAAATGCAGGAAACCATGAATTTGAAGATCAAATTTCGTGAGAGCTTCCGCCCTTTTGCGCCATCAGTAACAAATGAGAGATGTAATGACTACTTTGATCTGGACAGGGAAAGTCCTTATATGCTTTTGGTGGCCGCAGTAAATAAGAAAGTCCGAAATGAGTTATCAGATGAAGATCTCCATCTCAGCGGTCTTAAAAAATTACGCGCTATCCGTTCACATATTCCCGCCGTAACGCATGTGGACTACTCCGCAAGAATACAGACCGTTAGCAAAGAAACTAACCCCTTATTTCATCAGGTGCTGTCTAAGTTTGATGAAAAATATGGTTGTCCTGTAGTTATCAATACTTCCTTCAATGTGAGAGGGGAACCTATTGTGTGTACTCCCAGAGATGCCTTTATGTGCTTTATGCGAACAAATATTGATTTTTTATTGATGGGCAACTTTTTACTGGATAAGGACAATCAGAAACCTTTGACAGGTGATAGTGATTGGGCAAACGAGTTCGCGTTGGATTAAAAGTGAACAGGTGTGGAAACAAAAGGCCGCAATAGTATAATGACAAAACACTTGATTGATCATATTGATATTTTTGCATGCCCGGCTTGCCAGTCAGACCTGGAAATTAAAAATGAAGTGATAAAATGCGTCTCCTGCAATAATGAATACGCCATCGAGGATGGTATCCCTCTTCTCTATTGCCCGAACGAATGGGGTAATTCCAAGAAGGACGTTTCCAATGACATACGGTCGTTTTACGAGAAAACGCCCTTCCCAAATTATGAAGAATTGGAAACCGTCGATGATCTGATGGAAAAAGCTCAAAGAGGCGTCTTCGCCCGTCTTTTAAACCAACAGATACCCTTCAATATACGGGTGCTGGAAGCCGGATGTGGAACGGGGCAATTGAGCAATTTTTTAGGCATTGCCCATCGTTTCGTTTTCGCAACTGATTTATGTTTAAATTCACTAAAATTAGGCAACGAATTTAAACGTAAAAATGGTTTGGATAGAGTAGGCTTTTATCAGATGAATCTGTTCAGGCCTATCTTCAAAGAAGAGAGCTTCCATCTGGTCATCAGCAATGGAGTCCTCCATCATACCAGTGATCCCTTTGCGGGATTTCAATCCATTGCGAGGCTTGTGAAAAAAGGGGGTTATATTATTATCGGCCTTTATAATAAATATGGAAGAATCACTACCGATATTCGCCGGGCAATTTTTAACCTATCAAATGACCGGTTTAAATCACTGGATCCTCGTTTAAGGGATAAAGGGATTGGCTCTCTCAAGAAGCATGCCTGGTTCATGGATCAATATAAGAACCCGCATGAATCAAAACATACGATTGGAGAAGTGCTGAGATGGTTCGATTCTTCAGGGTTTGAGTTTATCAATGGAATACCTAAATTAAATGCCTTTGCACCGCTGGATGAAAATGAAAAATTGTTCAAACCAAACCCCAGAGGGAATCGGCTTGATCATTTCTTCGTTCAAACCAGCCTTCTTTTTACGGGAAGTCTGGAAGGCGGGTTTTATATAATGATCGGCAGAAAAAGAAGAATGTAAATTTAATCTGGATAAATTATTTGTGTTCATTGCTCTCTGCAATCATAATTTAATAAATGAGTAATATTTTATGAAACGGAATCAAGCTGGATCACGGGAAATTCGAAAATTTGGACTCATTGGTTTTATTTTCTTTGGGTGTATAAGCGCAGTAGCAATTTGGACGAAAAAACCGCTTCCTGCCTATCTTTTTGGTTTTCTTTCTGCAATAGGCCTCTGTTTTCTTGCAATCCCGTCTCCAATGAAGCCGGTCTATGTTGTATGGAGAAAATTTGGTGCGTTTTTGGCTCGGGTTGTAACCATCTCGATTCTCTCATTGGCCTATTATTTAGTAATTACCCCTGCCGGACTATTAAAAAGATTGATAGGCGGTCGCCCGCTTCCTTTGCAGCCCGATAAAAATATTGAATCTTACTGGGTGACTCATCCAGAGTTGACAAAAACAAAGAAAGAACGATTTTTAAAAAGATTTTAGGAGTTAAATATGAAAAAAAATTTAATATTAATTGAATTTTGGGAATTCATGAAGGCCAGAAAACGTTATTGGCTATTTCCTATTGTTTTTTTGCTAATCCTTTTAGGGGCAATGGTTGTTTTTACTGAAAGTAGTGCAATAGCGCCTTTTATCTACGCACTCTTTTAAAATGTTCCTTTCTCGTTTTTTTGGTATGGTAATTGAGGATTGTCGATAAAGCCTGCATTAGTGCAGAAAGGGGTGTAATTAATGAAGTCAGCAACAAGGAATCATATAATTTACTTTGGGATTTTAGTAATTATCATATTGATTTTGGGAAGTATAGAATACTATCTGCGTAGTAAAAACATTAAAGTAGATAATGAACCATACAAAATATCTTTTTATACCCGCGACGGTAAGCTGTGGTCACCAGCAGTCTACTGGTGGACTAACCCCAATACGCTTAAATGGGAAATAGCGCCTTATACCATATATAAGCACGCTCCAAATCAGAAAACACCGTATTTTACAACTAATTCCAAGGGTTTCAGGGGGTCAAAGGAATATTCAAATTTCAGCAAAAAGGGTAAAAGGATTATTGTTGTTGGCGGTTCTGCTGCTTTCGGGCATAGCCTTTCCAATGACAATGAGACCTTTCAGGCACAAATGGAAAAATTGAATAGTAGATATGAAGTAATAAACGCCGGCGTCGGAGGATTTTATTCTGGTCAAGAATTGACCTATATTGTTACGGAATTAGTTGATTATCATCCTAATATTATTATCGCCTTCGATGGATTCAATGACCTTTTTTATAGTTGGTATTATGATAGATGGGCTAATCGTATATTAAAAGACTCTGAATTAGGGTTTCACGCAAATTTTCTCTCCAGTATGGAAGATTCGCTTGTTTATAGTTATCAGCAACAAACAAGTGTCCTCAAAAGTTTTCAGCGATTTTTCAACAATGTGATGGACAGGAGTATTTTACTTTCAAAGATTCGGGAAAAAATTACAAAGTTGCTCCGACAAAATTACTCTGCAAGATTATCTAATAATAAAATTTCAGACAAGAATAAAAATGAATACTTTGAGAAAATTCTGGATGTATATACAAAAAATCTCATCAAAATGCATGATTTTTGTAATAGTCAGGGGATAAAATTTTTAGTAGTATTTCAACCTGAAATTAGCCTGAAATCAAAAATGACTGTCGAAGAACGTAATTATGTTAATTTTTGGCAACATGTTTGGAATGTGGATAATTATCTGGAAGAATATTCTCCTTTATCTAAACGCTTTATTACACGATCAAAAGCAATATTAACTAAGAAGGGCGTCCGTTTCATTGATATCAATGATCAGCCTGAGTATAAGAACAACCCCAACACATTATTTCTTGATTTTGTCCATCTTAATAAAGCTGGAAATACTATTATAGCACATATCATTAATGAACATATAAAGTAGTTTCAGAAAGATCTAATAGGCAGTATTTAAGTTCTGCAAATCCGATAGGGTCATTCTATTTAAGACATTGATGTAATTACCCAAAAAACATGACGGCACGTTGTACCTATTTTCCTGAGGATTAGGGCAGGATGAGACCTTTGCAAAATATTGATGAACTTGATTCTGTCAGAGGAATCGGCATATTACTTGTGTTTTTTTCATGCCTGTTCTTTTCTAAAGGTTAACTTGGATTTTATGCCGAATTTTTGGAATTCAAGCACGCTTGAATGTTTCAAGGGTTCAATGGCAATCTTTCGAAAAAATGGATAAAACAGACATTACGATAATAGGGGCGGGCGTCATCGGGCTGGCGATTGCCGCTGAAGTGGCGCGGCCGGATTTAAGTTTATTTATACTGGAGAAGAATACGTCACACGGTGGCGGAATCAGTTCCCGCAACAGTGAAGTTATTCACGCGGGAATTTATTATCCTGCAGGATCACTCAAGGCTGAACTGTGTGTTGTTGGCCGGCAGTTACTCTACGATATTGCCGTCAAATACGGCATCCCTCACAAAAAGACCGGTAAGCTGATCGTAGCAACAAGCACCGATGAAATGGATGACATCGAAAGACTGGAAGCAAATGGCCGCCAAAACGGCGTGACATCTCTTTCGCTCATCAGCAAACGGCAAATCGCGCAATTGGAACCCCATGTTCAGGCCCAGGCCGCTCTTTTTTCACCCGAAACCGGCATTATCAGCGTTCATGATTTGATGAATTATTTTCTGACACAGGCGCTAAACAACAAAGCCAACCTGGTCTGCCGTACGCAGGTGTTGCATATCGAAAGGGACACAAACAGCTGGAGGATATTTGCCAGAAACGACAAAGGCCTGGACTTTGATTTTTCTTCCGCGGTGGTCATCAACGCCGCCGGTCTGTCATCAGATATTATCGCCAACACGATGGGCGCCCATTACCAACTCCATTATTGCAAAGGAGATTATTGCAGTATTTCCGGCATTAAGCCGGGGCTGGTAAAGCGATTGATATATCCTGCGCCGGTAAAAAACCATGCGGGCTTGGGCGTGCATCTAACAATGGATCTGAATGGCCGCTTAAAGCTTGGTCCTGATGCAACTTATATTGAGCGTGTCGAAGATTATCGTGTGGCACCGGAAAAAGCCGGCCTTTTTTATGAGCAGGCGCGAAAATTTTTACCGTTCCTGAAACGGGAAAATGTTTATCCCGAAATGGCGGGCATTCGTCCAAAACTTCAGGGACCGGGAGATAATTTTTCTGATTTTGTTATTCACCAGGATGCTCCCGGGTTTATCAATCTAATCGGCATCGAATCACCGGGACTAACCGCTTCGCCGGCCATTGCCCGGTTTATCAAAAAAATGTTATCTTAGATGTGTTATTAATAATCTCACCAGTGATTAGTTCCTTTTCTTATTTAAATCACATGCTGAAAGAATCAGTGATGAAATCCGCCAATTTTTTTTATCAATGAGCTTATCTCCGACACGGCAGTCTTTTTCCACAAAATACACTCTTCTGCCTTCTATCCTATTACTCGTGTAGTTGATGGAGAATACAGCTGCCTTACCGGGAAAATCAGTATCTGAAGGGAAAAGTGTAGGAATAATTGGATCATTCATTTTGTTATCTATTTCCAACACGATAGATAATCCATATGGAAAACCACTTTTATGGTTTGTTACAATAAAAATGTTACTGGGTATGATCCAATTCATCCTTTTCTATGTGCTCAAGAGCATCGACATAGATGACACTTCTGAATTTCATTTCTACTGGGATGTTATTAATTGTTCCTCGATTCGTCAGGCGCGATAAAATAGTGTTTAAACAATAATTTCTAGCCCCCAACTTCTAACCCTTTTTCCAAATGCCAAGAACCGATTTACCAATGGTAAAACATAGCATACGATCCAGTATAATGGAGATTCGTACCATTACGTTATCCCAAAAAAAGATTTGAGCTTTGCTCGGTAACTTATTGCGCAGAAATATTTTATTGAATAAAGATGCCATCATCCCACATGAGTCAATATAACCAAGGAATAGCCTCTGCATGTTAGCTGGCACTATATCGCTTAAACCTTTTTTTGTATATCGCCGAAAGTGTCCTATAGCATGGTCAAAAGGCGTCATTAAGAAAGAATGCGCAGGTGCTATCAGTATAAGATTACCACCCTCCTGTAATCGCCCACAAGCATTAAGCAATTCCAATTCATCTTTTTCTATGTGCTCAAGAACATCGACATAGAGGACGCTGCTGAATTTCATTTCTATCGGCATGTTATTAATTGTTCCACGTACTGGATTACAGGATCCGGGTAACTCCTTCTGAATAACCTTATGCTCAATTTTTTCAAGTAATTCAGAGTCCGGCTCTAGGCAGTACCATTCAAAGTTAGCATCGCAGAACACCTCCGTTGTTCCGCCAAGGCCGGCACCCACCTCTAATACAGGGCTTCTCAAATAATTTCTGATCATGGATTTAAGATAGTATTTCCAATTTTTTGCGTTTTCAAATAGATCCAACTCTGATCCTATATAATTGTATTGATTATCGTCTTTCAAATATAATCTCCATTGATTTTATAAAGGATTCAAAATTAAGTGCGGGTATAAATGTTACCTGCGTCCTGTACTGAAGCACAAGAAATATCAACATAAGTGACATGATAAAAGCTTGGATTATTATTGTAGAAAGCCCTATTGTCACATAAGTTGCCCATCCTGGAATGGCCAAGTCAGTAAAAACCCTTACGGCAATAACCGTGACCACTCCGCATACCCCTAGTGCTATTAGCCAAAGAGTAAATAATAGTAGACGGGCAGCAACAACATCTGTACGGACAGATATAGCGCTTAGGCCGTGCAGAATTAGAGAAACAAGATTCATCTTAGACTTGCCAGCGTAACGGTTGCCGCGGTGTGTCGGGACTATAGAAAAGGGAATCATAGATCTATTAATGCCCGCTGAAAAATGGTTCCAAATTTCTGAATGGTGTACTACATTATCAAGAAGTTTTATTGGAATCAGACAAAAATTACCGAATGATATTGGCGCGCCAGTCAATACTCTATAAACTGTCTTGTACACAATGTATCCTAACTTAAATAAAAAATTCTCTGACCTTTTTAGTCGTTGAGCAAAAATGATGTGGTTTGGTTTTTTTTTGCTAAAATCTATTAGGAGGGAAATATCTTCCGGCTTATCCTCGCCATCTGCATCCATCACAACTATATAATCACTAATGTCTTCCTGCCAGCAATACGACAGCCCCACCGCGATTGCGCGCTGATGTCCTATATTTCTGATTAGATTAAGTTTCTGAATGCGGCTTATATGCCGCCAATCTTTGTTTATGTTAAAGTCGGTGATTGACCCGTCATTGACTGCGAGAACTTGCACCTGTAAGTTTTTATTAGCCATCTCGGTATCAATTCGCTGAAGCAACAGAATAAATGATTCCCAATCGTTAAATATAGGGCTAATAATAGTTAATATCTCAGATTTGATCATCAGTTCACCTCTATCCGAGAAAGAAAAATTAGGGGTCAGGTCTTGAAATATCAGTTTCCCCCAATTTCTTTATTGTCTTGCCGACTTTACTATAATGAATGCCCAAGTGACCCGCAATCGCTTTCAGGCTATATCCATATTTCATATTGGCGGCAAGCATCCGGTTATTTCTTTCATCTTTTTTATTTTAGATCACATGCTGAAACAATCAGTGACGAAATCCGCCACTTTTTTTTCTCAATGTTCTTATCTGCAACACGGCAGTCTTTTTCCACAAAATACACTCTTCGGCCTTCAACCGTATTGTTCGGGTATTTGATGGAGAATATAGCAGCTTTACCGGGAAAATCAGTATCTGAAGGGAAAAGTGTAGGAATAATTGGATCATTCATTTTGTTATCTATAAGAACGAAAGAACCTTCTGGATATGCTCTTATTGTTTTTTCAATATCAGTAATAGTATTATAATATATTTTTCTTACCTTTACTGATGAATTATAAATATCAATTCTTTTCGCAAGATCAATACTGGGATAAATAGAAAGTGCGATTACAATAAAAACAAATGGAACTATTACTTTTGCCATTTTAGGGAAACTATTAAAAAGCTCATCGGCCATCAATGATAGTATTAAAACAACCATAATAAAAATAACATAATAATACCGAGGCGTGATCGCTGCCGCAGCCATAGTAAGTCCAAAAGCATTAAGAATCGGCGCCCGTCCGTATGCGGTCAGTCCAATTAATCCGAGAAAAATTAGACTTAAAACAGCATAATGCCGCCTGTATTCCTTTGAACGGAAAAACAGAACAATAAATAATATAATAACAGGAATTGATATAAAAGCAGTAGTTGAGAATTTCTTGGTCGAAGATAGAAAAAGCATGGGGAATGCAGCCATGCAATAAATGCTGTACGCGCACATCCTTATGAACATTTCCAGAATAATTTTGTAATTACTCAAAGCAACACCCAATGCCACAGGTTTTGTATTAGAAACTTCTCCGCTGAAATAATAATAAATGGAGTCCTTGAAAATAAACAATAATAGAATTAACGCAATAACAGGGAGCATCGCTGCGGCAATTTTCCATTTCTGATTATTTTTCCAGAGAATAATTACTATTACAATAGGCGACAGGCATGCAATGGCCAGTCCGGTACCGTACGAAGCAGCCATCAGGAATAAGTAAATTGACCATCGGATCACTATTTTCATAGAAAATAAAATCTTCCCCTTTTCCATCCGGAGAAGATCATATAAAAACAATAGAAAGAAAAAACCGACAAGAATCTGACCATATGCAGAGTACCATGCCAGTGTGGCATAGTTAACCGGGCAGATTCCCCAAATCATCATGCCGACAGC
Organism: Smithellaceae bacterium; assembly: GCA_050008655.1. Taxonomy (GTDB): domain Bacteria; phylum Desulfobacterota; class Syntrophia; order Syntrophales; family Smithellaceae; genus UBA4810. Next base: position 26,768 of record JBEKMF010000004.1, on the reverse strand, counting down.
AGCTATTTGTGGTTTGTTTGTTAAAAGATAAATTATTTTATACAAAATGTAGGCGCTGCCCAAATGTGTAAGCAGCACCGTCAAAAAATACACAACTGAATTCAGACCAAACAGTTTAAACATACAATAGAGTATCAGATTTCTGAAGATAAAAAGATGGCCGCCAATACTTAAAAAAATAAATTCAAGAGGATTCCAGTTGGAAATCTGATAGAACCAGAGAAAATCATCAGCGAAGAAAAATGTAAAAAGAAGCTGAAAATTTACAACTAGCACCGCCGCAAGCGAAAAAACCAACATCAATTTTTCAGTATCAATATGTGACAATAGATTATTTTTAAATTTTACTATCTGCGACAGAATTGTCATATATTTCCCCAAGATTTTTATCAGTTTATAGTCAGATGCGGATCCGTCAACATCTCATAAATTTAAAATTTTTATATGCTAATATTACATAACAAAATATGATTATATGTCAATTCATAAAATTTATTGACAATTCAGTGGATTCCCCATAATTGTGTCTGTAATAACTAACTGATTTTCGTTAATGGATGAAGGAACAACCTATGTCCGAAGGACAGTTTCCCAAAATTGCCGTTCAGATTCCTGCGTGGAACCAGGCAGCGGATCTTGTAGATTGCCTGAACAGCCTTAAAGAAGTCCAATACAGTAATCTGGAAGTTGTTGTTGTGAACAACGGCGAGGACAATACGTCGGAAATCGTCAGGCGGGATTTTCAGTGGGTAACACTCATAGAAGAAGGTGTTGATCTCGGCTTCTGCAGGGCCAATAATATTGGATTTCGTTATTGTCTCAAAAAAAATTTTGATTATATTTTCCTGCTCAACGGAGATACAAAGGTTTTCCCGGATACTATTTCAACCCTTCTTCAAGTAATGCAGAGTGATCCATCCATAGCCATAGCCGGCGCTAAAAATATTCTTATGGAAAATCCCTATTATACGTGGGGAAAATACGGGGAAGTGAAATGGAGCCCTATGCTGGTTATGACGGCGGGCAGATTCGAACCGGATTCGACACAGAAACAGCCGCCCAAAGATGTGGACTGGGTCATTTGCAATGGTTGTATGATTCGAGGCAAGGCTCTTGCGGAAATAGGGCTCTTTGATGAAGATTATTTCATGGCTGATGAAGATGTCGATTGGTGCTACCGCGCAAAAGCAAAAGGATATCGCACGGTATATGTGGATGAGGCGGCCATCCTTCACAAGGGAAACTCCAGCACAAATTTAGCGAACAAGAAAATGGTTTTTTCCTATGGTTATTTTCTGGGCAGAAATCCATTCCTGTTTGCGAAGAAATACGGGAAAAAACATCAGATCGCAAAACTATATTTCAATGTCTGCATCGGGATTATTCTTCGGATACTTTATTATTTATATGTAAATACAAAAAACTTGATTATAGACATCTACAGATCCAATCGCAGAATTATTGGCGCGTACGTCCGCAGTATATATCCCACGCTTAAGTCACAGAAGGTTTTCATCAGAGGAGTAAAAGACGGCATCAAGGGGACAATTTCACCGGAATTTATATATGTCAAAATTCCGCAGCCCCCTTCTCCTGAATTAAAACCGGTGGAAGTTTCATTACGCACGTTCAAACAAGGCAGAAAAGCCAAATTTCTCAGATGGCTCGGTTTGTAAAAAATATTGTTTGATTACATACATTCCAAACAACAAAATAAACGATAAATTGGTTACGGTCAATCGGCAGTTGTGCAAACGTCTAATATCGCCAATTTCAATCAGACATTAGCGGAGATTGAAAGTAGCAGGGCATAGAAATTAGTAACAGTAATTCGTAAAATACGAATATGGCTGATCTCAAAAGATAGCCATCGTGAACGTCTTACAAAGAAAGTACGACGTGAAATGAAAAATGGGAAATCCTATGAAAATTAAAAATGCAGTCTGTTATTCATTTTATTTGAATGATGAAGCCCTATTAGCTTATGTGCGGCTTATTGCGCCTCTCCGACAATCAGGAATTAATATTATTAATGGAATTGAAAATAATCAAATTATCATAAACCGTGTTTCTGAAGGGGACGTAGTTATCATTCAGCGTGAATTTCCAAAAAAAATTGATGATTATAATAATATTATAAAATTAGCCCATAAAGAAGGGAAACCAGTGGTGTTTGATTTGGATGATCCCCTTTTTTATTTGCCTGAAAATCATCCAGATAGACAAAGCGCATTATGTGTTCCCTCTCTCCTGCCGATGTTTCAGGCACTAATGGAAGTTGACCTGGTCAGCGTCTCTACACCAAAGCTGCGAGACGTGCTGGCTCAATACCATGACAATGTAGTGGTTCTCCCTAATTACTTTGATGATAATCTGTGGCGCTTGACTCCACCTGTCCGAAAGGACTCATCCAATGGAATGCTGACCATCGGTTACATGGGATCTTACCCGCATAAACCTGACTTAGAATACATTACTCCAGTTTTACTGGATTTAATTAAGCGTTATCCCCAAAAGCTACGTTTTCATTTTTGGGGTGTGCAACCGCCTACTGATTTAGAATCTCTTCCTCATGTAAAATTTACGCCGTGGTATCTTAATTCGTACAAAGACTTTACAGAATTTTTCCAAACTCAATCCGCTGACATTTTCATAGCACCCTTAGTTGATAATCTTTTTAACCAATGCAAAAGTCCGCAGAAGTTTTTTGACTATTGTGCATTAGGCGCGCCTGGAGTATTTAGCCGCCTTGATCCCTATGCAGATGTTGTAAAACACGGACAAAATGGATTTCTAGCCTCCACGCTTGATGAATGGACAGCTTGCTTAATTCAATTGGTTGAAAATGACGAGCTAAGGTTTCAATTAGCAACTAATGCACAGGCAACAATAAGAAAAAATTGGCTTTTTTCTCGAAATGCATTTCGTCGGGAAGAAGCTTTCCAACGCGCCTTAGATAATATATCCTCGAACAAAGAAAAAAACAGCCACATAGTAAGCATTGTAAAATCCATTAATCTACAATTATTTGAGACATTTAATAAAAAGGAAACTGCTCTGGACGCGGTTTATAACAGCCGCTCTTGGCGGTGGACTGCACCGCTACGGTGGATAGTGCGACAGTTACGAATTATACGGAGGAAGCTAAGATGACGGCATTGAAGAATTCACTCAAACAGTTTGTTAAAGTGGGACTCCTGATGGGGCTGAATTTTGTGAAGGGCCATCCGAAGCTTCTTTTGTACGTTACTGCCGTTGTTCGCAAACTTGGGTCAAACGGCGTTACGCGTTTTGTTTATACGCATTTAACAATGGATGCATACAGTCCGGTAATGAATTTTAATTATTTCATTCCAAAGGATGTAAGCCATCTTCCCCCCCGTGCTCGGCAGATATATTTAAATTTGAAGAAAGCAATTGAACACCTTCACCAGGAGAATCGTTGATGCGCATTGCCATTGATATGCAAGGCGCGCAAACACCGTTTTCCCGGCATCGCGGTGTTGGGCGTTATACGATGGGGTTAGTGAAAGCCCTCTTGCGCGACCCGCGGGATCACGAAATTTATCTGGCTCTAAATGGAGCATTTCAAGATGCTATAGATGCAATCAGGGGAGAATTTGAAGGATTACTACCACAAGAAAACATGCGTGTATGGCAGCAATTTTACGATTGTTCGGCAATTAATCCTGGCTTAGCACCAAGGAAGTGGGCTGCTGAAGTATCTCGAGAGGCATTTTTGAATAATCTTAATCCTGAGATTATCTTCTCGACAAATTTACAGGAAGGTTGGTATGACCCAGCACCTACCAGTGTCAAAGTATTACCTTCGCGATCTCTTTTTTGTACAACGCTGCATGATGTGATTCCTTTGGTTTATCCGGAGCGTTACTTGGCCGCACAGGCGATTCGCAATTGGTATAATGAAAAAATTGAAGGGGTGCGAAAGTCAGACATAATTTTAACTGATTCGGAGCATTCCAAGAAGGAAATTGTAGACCTTGTCGGTGTGCCATCCGACCGCGTAACAGCAATCTATGCTGCTGTCGATAGTCTGAAATTTAAACAGCGTGACATCTCTTCAGACAAGCGTGATGCGCTTCTAGCTTGTCTTGGGATTAGCAGCCCTTTCTTGCTCTATTCCGGTGGTGGTGACGTCCACAAAAATCTTCATCGCCTATACCAAGCATTCGCTAGACTCCCGTTGGAACTGAGAAAATCTCACCAACTTGTAATAGTGGGCAAGGATCTGCACCGTGAGCAGGACATTCATCGAAAAATACTTAAAAAACTTGGAATCAATGCCCGTGTAATTTTTACGGGTTACGTGGATGACGACTATTTAATTTCGCTATACAATTTGTGCAAACTATTTGTGTTTCCGTCGCTTCACGAAGGCTTTGGCCTGCCCCCACTGGAAGCAATGGCTTGTGGTGCGCCTGTGATAGCATCGCAGGCTGGTAGCCTTCCCGAGGTTGTGGGATTGAATGAGGCGCTTTTTGATCCCTGCGACGAGATCGATATTGCGCGAAAAATGGAGCGTGCTTTGAGTGATTTCGAATTTCGCGAACAACTCAGATTAAACGGTATTGCACGCGTCGCCTCTTTTTCGTGGGATAATAGCGCCGGTAAGCTTCTAGACCTATTCGATATGGTAGGTGATAAACTAAAAAAAAATAATGTATCAGTTGTAAATGAGAGTCTTGCCATTTCCTCTGCCGGAGCTATTTCTGAATCTGTACCAGCCGTTATTGAAGGTATTATGACTCGCCCCATTGCAGTGCAACTCAAACCACGGGAAATGATGGCAATAGCTATTTCCTTAGCAGAAACTTATTCGACTGAAACGGGTCGCTCGCGTAAGCTTTTTCTTGATGTTAGCGCTGTTATAAAAACAAGAGTTTACACAGGTATTCAACGTGTAGCGCGTGCCATTTGTTACGAACTTGTACGTGAATGTAAAAAAATAGAGGTAGTGCCTATTTACACTAATGTAGATGAACACGAGTTTTATCGAGCCGGATTGCTAATCGATCACATTCTCGGTAATTTGGCTGGTACTACAGAGAATTCTCATATTGAATTTTGTTCGGGAGACATTTTGTTGTATTTGGATCATCATCCAAGTGTGGCAATATCTAACATTGATAAAACCCGCTATTTACGAAATAAAGGGATTGCGGTTTATCACGTAGTGTATGACCTGCTACCTGTTCAATACCCGCAATATTTCTGGCCCGGATTGTGCGATGAATTTGTTACGTGGTTAAAAGCCGTATCGTATGCTGATGGCGCACTGTGTATATCTCGTACAGTGGCAATTGAACTTCGCCAATGGTTGGATACGAACATCCCTAGACGTAGAAGGCCTTTAAAGATCGGCTGGTTCCATTTAGGCGCCGATTTTGAGAACTCGATTCCTTCTCTCGGTATACCCGCTGACGGATATGACACGATCGGAAAACTTGCCTCCGGAGCAAGCTTTCTTGTTGTAGGGACTATCGAGCCACGTAAGGGGCACGTGCAAACGCTTGCTGCATTCGAACAGCTTTGGGCGGCTGGCGTCGATGTAAACCTTGTCATTGTGGGCAAAAAAGGTTGGGGTTCGAAGAATTTCGTCAATAAACTATTATCCCACCCCCAACGGGGAAGCCGTTTGCACTGGATTGAGGGGATAAGCGATGAATATTTAGAAAAAATATATGCTTCTTGTATCTGCCTGATTGCCGCCAGCGAGGAAGAAGGCTTCGGCCTGCCGTTGATCGAAGCCGCTCAACACAAAATTTCAATTATAGCGCGCGACATTCCCGTATTCCGCGAGGTCGCCGGAGATCATGTGTTTTACTTTAAAGGTCGTGAACCGCAGGCGCTGACAGAGGCTGTTCGGCAATGGCTTGAGCTATATTCGCAGGGCAAGGCTCCCCAGTCTGACAACATGCCGCGGCTAACATGGAAGCAAAGTGCCGAGCAATTGATCAAAGTCGTTTTGGGGTTGTCACAAAGAGATAGACCCCAATTTTTAGACCAGCATGTAAATTAAGTTTGGCTGATAATTCCGGCTCAGCAAAATTACGGAACCCGATGCAGAAAAGACAGGCCGAATATGCAAAGAAGTATCGCTGTAAGCATCAGGATAAAAAAGTTGAATTTGATGGTTAGTTGTGCAAAGGTCTTCAATCAAGATAACCCTTCAAAAAATAATTAATTTATGACTTTCATCGTGTACTCACAGGTAAGCGAGGAAAAGCTCAATGGCAGCTTAGGCCTGCCTGAATACAGCTATTACTTTGTCCTCCGGGGGTTTCTTCCTGTATTGCGGGAGTTAGGGCAGGTTGTTGTGGTGAACAATCCCGAACAGGAAGTGGATGCTATTTATGATGGTTGCCGGAAGCGGGGGAAAAACTGTGTCTTTATCTCCTTTTCCTCTCCCCATAAAGCAGCAATCGGGTTGTGTTGTCCAACCGTCTGTGTGTTTGCCTGGGAGTTTAATCATATTCCTGATGAAGCGTGGGATGGCGACCGTAAAAACTACTGGCGGCATGTGTTTTCCGACCATGGCCGCACAATAACCCTTTCCCAATATGCAGCGGCCACGGTGAAAAAAGCGATGGGAGAAAACTTTCCTGTTGCAGTGATTCCAGCCCCGGTATGGGATATCTTCGAAAATTTTAGAAATCATATTGGCAATACACTAAGCGTGAAGCATGCGGAAATCTCAATAAATGGCAGCGTTGTTGATAGCCGAAATTATCATAATTATACCCAGCTAACTCCTGATTCTTTTGAGTTACAAAAACTTATTGGCAGCTTCCAACTTAAAAATTGGTCCGGTGAGACACTTCATCTGGGATTTTCCAAGACAGATGAATTCAGTACATACTTAGGCGGTTTCTACCCATCCGAAACGTGGGGTACATGGTCGAGCGTTGCCAAACCATGGGTTTTACTTCCTTGTAAGCTTAAAGGCGCTATCAATTTGAAAATTATCGCCCGCGGATCTGGTCATAATGTCAATAAAGAGATATTTGTTTCTATAGGCAATGAGAGCAAGAAGATACTCCTCTATGATTTTTTTACCGAAATGGCTGTTAGCTTTCACCTGAGCAAGCCGGAAAATATTCTTGAATTCTCTGGCTTGGATTTGACCCCACTTCCCTTCGCAAAAGACCCTCGGTTTATGGGAATAGGACTTCGTTATATTGAAATATCGGGTGATCCAGGTGTGGAAGTTGGAAAAGATGTAGACCAAGAAAAAAACCTTGCTCACAAAATCACCCTTGAGGGCGTTGTGTACACTTCGGTGTTTAACCCTAGCGATGGCCGAAAAAAATGGAGAGACATAGTGACAGCGTTCTGCACGGCGTTTCAAGATGTGGAAGATGCAACGTTGGTGCTAAAGATTTCATACCACTCTCTATCGTCCTATTTGTTGGAATTAAATTTTTTTCTCCAAAAGTTGTGGCCTTTTAAGTGCCGTATTGTGGCCTTGCAGGGCTATATGGATTCGGTTGAATATGAGGCATTGATATCTGCCACCCATTTCTATATCAACGTCTCCAGCCGCGAGGGATTATGCTTGCCTCTAATGGAATATATGGCTTGTTGCAAGCCTTCTATATCTCCCTGTCACACCGCGATGGTTGATTATATTGATTCTTCATCCACGCTTATTGTTGATTCCAGCCTTGAACCATGTATATGGTCACACGACTCCATAAATGTCTTCAGGGCTATGCAGTATCGTATCAATTGGGAGTCTTTGGTGAACGCCTATCGGCAGAGCTATGATATTGTTAAAAACCAACCCGATGTATACAGGGAAATGGCGAAATCTGCTTCTTTACAAATGAATAAATTTTCATCCAATATCGTTGTTAAAGAAAAACTGCAAAAATTCTTTGCCCAAGAACTGGGTTGTCAATTTTAAGGCTAATTGAAATGTATGAACGTCATACTATATATTTGAAACAGTTCTGTGAGCAGATTAACAAGGCAGATTGGCAGTTATGGTAATTATTATATATTCGGCTGAAACGGAAAAAAGCATACTGGCCAATATGGGGCTTCCGGAATATAGTTCTTTTTTTGTCTTAAAAAAATTCCGTGCGGTTCTATGTAAATTTGCCACCGTTATAGAGGTTAAAAACCCCGAAATAGAAGTTGATGTTATATACAATGAGTGTCAAAAAAGAGGAGTGCCGTGTCTGTTCTTTTCCTTTTCGCCTCCTCACAAAACTGCCACAGGGCTTAAGTGTCTTACGATATCTGTATTTGCCTGGGAGTATCCGACTATACCGACAGATACGTGGGGGGGAGACTCTCGCAATGATTGGAGGAATGTATTCCGTAACCATGGTTACGCCATTACGCATTCCAACTTTGCTGTCAGAGCCGTTCAAAAAGCAATGGGAAGCAACTTTCCGGTATGGTCCATCCCTGCGCCCGTATGGGATGATTACACGAAGCTTTATAGAAAAGAAGAAGCCTCTGCCCAATCAAAAGGATTCGATTTGACTTTTAAAGGAAGTCTTATCGACTTTAAGGGATGCGATGCTCTATCGGTATCAGAAGAAAGCAGAAAGGACTTTATTAAACGACGGTCATCCTCCAAAAAAGACAAAAATGTTAGCCTGCACCTGAAAGGGATTATTTACACAACTGTTTTTAATCCCAACGATAGCCGAAAGAATTGGCTGGATTTGCTTCGCGGGTTTATCTGGGCATTCAGAAAATTCGAAGACGTAACATTAGTATTGAAAGTAATTTATCACGATTTCGAGAAAGTCCGCGGACCAGTAGCTGATGAAATATTTAAGCTTAGTCCCTTCCAATGCCGGGTGGTCATTCTGCACGGCTATTTGAATGATGACGAATATACCAAGCTTGTCCAACGATCTACATATGTTGTCGACGCTGCGCATGGGGAAGGTCAATGTTTGCCGTTGATGGAATATATGTCCGCGGGTAAACCGGCTATTGCACCGTCACATACGGCCATGGAAGAATATATCAATGAGGGTAATTCTTTTGTTGTCAAGTCGAGTTTGGAGAGGGCCATTTGGCCGCATGATCCCAGGGGTGCTTTGCGTACATTTCGCTACCGGATAAATTGGGAATCCTTATACAATGCCTACTTGGAAAGTTATCATGTGGCGAAAAATGATCCTGACCGCTATTCGCGCATGTCGGGCTGTGCGGTGGAAAGCCTGAAAAAATATTGTTCAAAAGCAATTGTAGAAGAACGTTTAATAAACGTCTTCCAGAAATGCGGGGCGCCCCAGGAAGTTATACTAAGTTCAACTCCCATAAAGGAGCGCGAGGCATTGAAGCGAATACTTTTATTGAGGATATGGTGTTTTCGTTTATTTTCAAAAAAAAGCTCTTTTTTTAGAGAGCCCGTGAAAACCAGATTGCTACAATTGTTCACTTTTTTAAGGAAATATTATGCTTGGTTTAAAATATCTATTTCGAAAATTGGGAACCGCATTGAGAGAAATCTGCGAGGGAGAACATCATAGAGTTACTACCGAATATATGGAGGTGAAATAATGTATAAGAGGTTGTGCCTTATTCTGTTAGTTGTTTTGCTTGCAGCGTGCACGATGAGGGATACGCTGATAAAATCAGGGTGCAACTATGATCTTGGAGGATATTATTACGGTGAAGTTAAAAAGTTTAAAGATAAAAAGGTGGCAGAAAACGCCATCATCATGCTTGGTAATAGTATAACAGCAGGTGGCAAGTGGAAAGAATATTTTCCGACAGAGAATATAGAAAACTTTGGTATTATTGGTGATGATAGTTATGGTGTGTTCAATAGATTGGATGCAGTTATCGCTAAGAAACCAAGTAAGATATTTCTTAAGTATGCTTTTGTCTCATGGTCTGCCGGCGTTTCTATTAGCATTTTTACTATATTTGTTATAAAGAAAATCACGAGGCGTTATTCAGTTTATCTTGTGGGCTGCTAAATTTTTCTTCGCAAAAGATTGGGGAAATTCTAGTGCCTTTCAAGAGGCAAAGGAGGGAGGTATTCATGGGTGCAAAAAAAGCATTGATTATCGGTATATCGGGTCAGGATGGAACCTACCTGGCCGATTTTCTGCTTAATAAAGGTTATACAGTCATCGGCACGTCCAGAGATGCCATGTTATCGTCCTTTTCCAATTTACAAAGGATGAATATCCGTGACAAAATTACCATTGAGTCCGTGGCGCTCAATGATTTTCGTAGCGTTCTGCAAGTTTTGAAGAAATATTGTCCCGATGAAATATACAATTTGGCCGGTCAAAGTTCGGTCGGTCTTTCTTTCGAACAGCCTGTGGAAACATTTGAAAGTGTCTGTGTGGCAACATTGAATTTGCTGGAAGCCATGCGCTTCTTAGAAATACCTGCCCGGCTGTATAACGCCGCATCGAGCGAATGCTTTGGCAATACCAATGCAGAACCCGCCAGCGAAACGACGCCGTTTCATCCCCGAAGTCCATATGCTGTCGCCAAGGCAGCCGCTTTTTGGCAAGTTGCCAACTATCGAGAGGCTTATAACATGTATGCCTGTTCCGGTATCCTGTTTAATCATGAATCGCCCCTGCGGCCCAGCCGCTTCGTGACCAGCAAAATAGTCCAGACGGCCTGCCGTATTGCTAAAGGCAGTGATGAAAAATTACATTTAGGAAATATTTCCATCAAAAGGGATTGGGGCTGGGCGCCGGAATATGTAGATGCCATGTGGCGAATGCTGCAACAGGAAGAACCTCGTGATTATGTTGTGGCCACCGGCAAGACATCATCACTTCAAGATTTTATCCAGGAAACTTTTTCCCTGCTTGATTTGAACATGGATAAATATGTAAGGTATGCTTCAGATTTTGACAGGCCGACGGACATCAACGTATCCTTGGCCGATACAAAAAAGGCTGAAAAAGAACTTGGCTGGAAAGCCAAATTCTTTATGAAAGATGTTGTCAGGATGATGGTCGAAGCTGAGTTGTCACTGATAAATTAACCTACGTCATCGGGCAATGATAGGATTTTTAATATGATAAACAAACGTAAACGGCAGTCGCCGCGATTGGGTAAAGCATCAAAATCAAAGAAAATAAGCAGACGTACGGCAACTGCGCAGAAAGATGCAGATCCTCGTATGTGTGGATTAATAGATATAATGAGGCGAGGATGGTACAAGTCCGAAACCGGAGAACTATGTGCTGGCTTTAAAGTCACAGCGGACGATATCGTTTTGGATGTAGGATGTGGTGACGGGGGCGCTACGCTGTTTTGTGCGAGACAGGGCGCTCATATTGTTTTTTCGGATGTCAATGCGACGAAAATTAAGGCACTGACGGAGAAAGCCAATGAAACCATGGCAAGAAAAGTCGAAGGTTTCGTTAGTGATACAACTCCACTGCCGCTACCGGATGAGTATGCGACTAAAATCTTGTCGATGGAGATGTTGGAACACACTTCCAACCCTGAAAAAATTTTGGCAGAGCTTGTCAGGGTGGGTAAGCCTGGCGCTCAGTATTTAATCACAGTGCCTGATTCCCGATCAGAAATGCTCCAAAAGCCTTTTGCGAATCCTACCTATTTTTCGGAACCGAACCACATTCAGATTTTTAATAAAAAAAGCTTTATCCGGTTGGTGGAAAATTCAGGATTAAAAGTGGAAAGATATGATTCATGGGGCTTCTACTGGACATTTTTTATGTCACTATTCTGGATAGTTCAGCAGCAGGAGTGTTTTAATGGTGTTATCCTAGAATATAACAAGCCGCCTTATCACCCTGTTTTGCAGAGCTGGGCAAACACCTGGGCGGGATTGTTGGAATTGAATGGCTCTGAAAAACTTTTAGAGTCCTTTGATAAATATTTACCAAAAGCTCAAGTCATCATTGCACGAAAGGCGTAATTCTGCCGGGATTAGTGGCTCAAAGAGGTTTATGTCTGCTGCCTTCAACCGTATTATTCGGGTATTTGATGGAGAACACTGCAGCTTTACTTTGTAACCGGCTTTTTCTGCCTACTGCTTCTCATTTTAAATAGCAAAAATATCTTTTCAATAAATGTATAGGTAAATATTGAAATGACAAATGTCAGAACTGCACACGCAGCAGATGTCATCAGCAGTTCCTTTGTAATTCCGTTTGTAATCAACGGCTTTTTCAGCATCAGCTTACCCAGCGTATAATATATTACAGGGACATGACAAAGATAAATTGAATAGGAAATAACTCCTATTACATTGAAAACCGGATTTACAATAATGGCCCTAAGATTTGATTTGAAATTCATCAGTACGAACATAAGAACACAGAACAGTATGCCCTCAATCAAATAGTGGTTGAAGAAATATATATTTACTGCCCATATGCCCGCCCATATGCCGTACCTGCGTGATAATTCAGCTCCGAATATCACAATTGCACCGCATGAGACAAGCAAAAGAAAATCTCCAAGGATATCCCGTTTGTTTATTTTATCCGAAAAACGCTTAATGATACCGCCATATTCTTTCTGGATGTATGCCAATAAGATCCCTGATAAGAAATTAGGCCATCTCAAAGCAAGATTATTTTTCAGGTCAAAAAATGTATTCGTAAGTTGTTGGGAATGTGGATCAATACATGATGCTTTCCAGTATAATACCACAGCAATTACTGCAAGTGACGAAAGAATTAAGCCTCTAATCAATAAAGGAATTTTCTTGTTGAAGACAAGATACATAATAAATGGAAGAGCAAGATAGAACTGTATTTCCACTCCAAGGCTCCACCATACGGCGCTGAACGGCCAAAGCTGAAGTATCCGCAAATCCCAGAAACAGATTGCCCTCAATCCCCCTCGAATGTTTGAATTGACAATAACTCCCGCAACAACGAATACGGTGTACAAGGGCATTATCCGGAAAAACCTGTTCCAGAAAAAACCTTTTATTACAGACAAACTATGGTTAATAAATGGCTGACTTAGCAAAAACCCACTCAGGACAAAAAACAATGTTACGCCCATGTTCCCGGAAAGAAGAAAACTGAGCCAGTAAGGATGATTGCTATTGGCATTATATCCGTAAATACTGCCTAAAAGATGGTGCGAAAATACCAGTGTTATCGCCCACCCTCTCAAAGCTTCGCATTCGCTTATGATCCCACCACCGGATGAAGGAGCAACCGGGTAAAGAACATCTTTAACGCTAAGATTGGTAATATATGTTTTAACTATCCCAAATGCATACTTAGCTTGAAATATTATTTTCCACACAGTAAGACCCCAAATATTCCCAATCCGTCACCAGTGATTAGTTACTTTGCTTATTTAATTCACATGCAGAAACAATCAGTGATGAAATCCGCCACTTTTTCTTTTCAATGTTCTTATCTGCAACACGACAGTCGTTTTCAATAAAATATACTCTTCTGCCTTCAACCGTATTATTCGGGTATTTGATGGAGAAAATAGCAGCCTTACCGGGAAAATCAGTATCGGAAGGGTAAAAAAGAGAAATTTTATCATTCATTTTGTTATCAATAAAAACGGTAGAACCTTCTGAATATGCCCCTATTGTTTTTTCAATATCAATAATAGTGTTATAATATATCTTTTTTTCTTTTACTGATGTATTAAATAAATCAATTTTGGGGGCAAGATTAATGCTGGGATAAATAGAAATTGCTATTACAATTAAAACAATTGCTACTATTACTTTTGCAATTTTCGGGAAAATATCCAACAGTTCATCGGCCATCAATGCCAGTATTATAACAACAATAATGAAAATAACATAATAATACCAGAATTGACTCGATATAAAACTGATAGGAATATGAAAAAAATTAAAACCAGGAGCTCGTTCGTATGCAGTCAGTCCTATTAATCCGAGAAAAAAAATACTTAAAACAGCATAATGTCGCTTGTATTCTTTTGAACGAAAAAACAGAACAATAAATAATGCTATAAAAGGAAAGGATACTAAAAATGCGGCGGTCGGGTATTTTATTGTCGAAGATAAAAAAAGCATGGGGAAAGCAGCCATACAATAAATGCTGTACGTGCACATCCTTATGAACATTTCCAGAATAATTTTGTAATTACTCAATGCAACACACAAGGCGACAGGCTTTGAATTATAAACTTCGCCGCTGAAATAATAATAAATGGAGTCTTTAAAAATAAACAATAACAGAATTACGGCAATAGCAGGAAACATCATTGCGGCAATTTTCCATTTCTGATCATTTTTCCAGAGAATAATTACTATCGCAACAGGAGACAGACAGGCAATAGCCAGCCCGGTACCGAAAGAAGCTGCCATCAGTAAAAAGTAAATGGACCAGCGGATCACTATTTTCATAGAAAATAAAATCTTCCCCTTTTCAATTCGGAGAAGATCATATAAAAACAATAGAAAGAAAAAACCGACAAGAATCTGACCATATGCAGAGTACCATGCCAGTGTGGCATAGTTAACAGGGCAGATTCCCCAAATCATCATACCCACAGCAGCTAATGATGGTTTGTCTGTTAAGAGATGGATTATTTTATACAGAATGTATGCGCTGCCTAAATGGGTAAGCAAAACTGTTGAAAAATATACAACTGAATTCAGGCCAAACAGTTTAAACATGCAATAGAATATCAGATTTCTGAAAATAAAAAGATGGCCGCCAAACGGATAAAAAATAAATGCGAGAGGACTCCAGTTGGAAATCTGATAGAAATGGAGAAAATCATCCCCGTAGAAAAATCTAAAAAGGAGCTGAAAATTTACTATCAGCACAGCCGCAAGTGAAAGAACCAGCATCAATCTTTCGGCATTAACACGCGCCAAAAGATTATTTTTAAATTTTACTATCTGCGACAGAATTGCCATATATCACTCAAATATTCTTACCAGTTTATAGTCAGATGCGGATCCGTCAACATGCCATAAATTTCCAGCTTTTATTTCACAACGCAACGTAACAAAACATGTTTATATGTCAATCTGTAAAAACTATTGACTTGATCATGCGTTCAATAGGCATGAAGAAGGTATCCACTTTAAAGGGAACATAAACACCTAAGCAGTTGGGCCCGATGAAAGGGAACTTTGCTTCCCTGGCAATATCAACTATCCTATCCTGTAAATCTTTGCGACCTCCTTCAGTAAAACCGCCGGATATAACGGTGTCGGACCTTACTCCAGCCTTGACACAATCAGCCATTACCTTCGGCACCAATTCCGCGCGGGTGGCAATTACGGCGAGAGAAATTTTTCGGGGAATATCTGCTACGTGTGGATAAATTTTGTCATCATAGAGTTTCCCTTCCTTAGGGGTTAACAGCAAAAAACAGAAACGGGGTAACGATGATTGTTCTTAGCAAAAATAACATTGGCGGGGTGACGATCATTCGTCGCGGAAATACCAATGACCACCATAGTTTTTGGCTCAAATAAATATTTAAGATCCATCTAAACCTCCATGCGACTAAAATAGTGGTCTCTTCTATTGAATCTAGGGTGATTCATTATTAATAGTCAGCTCACTGCATATTAAAAGTAATATTCTTTTCGTAATCACTTCGATTTTATTTTCATTATTGTTCCTGTCCCTATCTTAAAATTTTTTCCAGGGGTTAGTTGCATTGGTGTATAAACTTTTGAAATAGATACCTCTGGATAGAGATACGGAGATATAGCAATATCATCTACATATAATTTGCTGTTTAATCCTATAAAACCGACTTGACCACTCGTTGCTAATGAAGCATCGGAAACATTGATATAGGTATCCCAATAACTTCCGTATTGACTTGCCTGTACGACTATCTGACTTCCGTATAATCCTATTCTTAATGGATAGAATGTCCCGCTTGCGTTGATTGTGAATTTAAGTTTAGCATAATTCAGCACCGTCCATACACCGGCTACTACTTTATAAAGACCTACGGTATTGTAAGTTTTATTGAGAAAAGCATAATAGTAATTACTGCTATCCTGATAGCGGAAAACAACACCGCCTGTATTAGACCCGTAAGGGAGTTCTAAATTAGTGTTGATGACTATATTTGAATAAGATGTTGAATTCTTCACGATAGTATTACAAGACTGAGAAGAACCTGATTGTAATGTTTTGATTAACTTCTGCGGTGTCCATTGGTCAGGAAATGATGTGGCTTTGGCGAGATACAGGAAGTTATCTATATCCCCAACATCAGATGCATTGTTCGCAGATTGAGGTTGTCCGAAATATATCATGTACCAATCACCACCATCTTGAAGCAGTGATGCCATACCCTGTTCGGCAAAATCACCATCGTAGGTATTCATTGTAATCATTGCAGGTTGTGAGAACTTATGCGTAGATGAATCACCGAGAGGTGTATTCGCAGTAGCATAAACAATACGTTGACACGTGGTACTATTGACGGGAGATGGACAAGGAGTAAGATTTCCAGCGAAAGTGTAATAGGATCTTCCATTCTTAACAACCTTCACTTCTTCTTGATAATCTGTATATGGATGCAGATTGTAAGGAACTCCACCGTTAGCATAAACAGTATAAGAACCTTCTGGTGATGAGTTTACTCTTGTTGCAACATACAAAGGTGGACTATCTACTCCAACATAATTTATATATAGATACCATGTATCTGTTTCCCAATATAGAAAACCACTAACGCCAGTTGAATCACCGCCTGCTAACGTACCCTGGTCTCCCTTTGTCCAAATAACTAGAACAAAAGACCATGTTGCACCGTTATCTAGTGATTTTGATAATGTTATCTCACCACTAGGATTTGTGTCTGTCCGATAATATGTCATGCCTCCATTATTGGTAACTACACAATTTGGATACCTCGAATATACTTGTCCATATGTCGATCCATGTGACTTATCTTCATAAGGAGGGTATCCAGATGTGTACCAGTAATCATCTATAATTGTTGCAGTATGTAGAGTTCCCTGTGACCACGGTGTTTCCCAAATCTTAAGCATACCAAAGTCAGTCCACTTCCAAGCAGGAGTATCAAGTAACTTATAAGTCGAGCCAGTTTTAAACAATACAGGAGAACGAGTCCACCCATTTACACCACCCTTGATAACAGGTCTTTGTTGCGTACCCTGTGCCCATGTTCCACTTACTGTTGTAAAATCAGATATACCTGACTCAAAATCATTGAAGTAAGTAAAGGTATTTGATGCACTCCAATAAGCGTGTTTAGTTGTCTGAGATGCGTTGGTGTACCATATCTTAATGTTCAAGTTTCTGCTTTGCGGTATTGTCGCAGAAGTCTTAACTCCCCATGTAACCACCTTCGTATCTGAAATAAGTCTTCCCGGTATATCTGATTGGTAAAGTTGAGTAATTCCATCGTTAGCTGTAAAAGCTACATCGTAGGGAAAGAAACTAGAATTACCATCAAGAAACACATCTGCAACTACAAGCTGTGGCATTGTTACGGTTGGCAGTTTCTTATAATCTGGATGCAGATATACAGTAAATTGCAATCTAGGGGCCGATGAAGGATATAAATTATGAGCATCTACAGCTCTATATTGACCTGTTGCACAATAAGATGTTTTCTGCCAATATATGTTGATGCTATTTCCAGACTTAAAACCAGAACGGTCTATGACAGATTGAAGCACGGATGTAATATCAGGCGATGTATATATAGCTCCATATGTCAATGCTGATGTAATATTCCATATTACCGCCGTATACGATCTCTTTCTTGACTCATAATCAGATTTGGTTGAAAAAATAGCCGCATTGTCAGTGTCCTCTGCTACAATTTGAGTGGAAAGATTAGTTCCTTGGTTATAACCTAGTTCAGATAATGATACAGTAAGAGTTGCACCTGCCCAACCGATAATAGAGTCGGCAAGATAATTAGAATTTACATTTATTCCCGTAAAATGCATTCCACTTTCTTCGGTTGTCTGATAGTAATTGTAAAAATAGGACCCAATTGCTCCAATATTATCATCATATGATGACATCGCACCAAAATATCTTACATCATCAAGATTGGTTGTTGTTCCACTGTCATAAGAATACGTTGTAAATATGTCCGCCATCGTCTTTGAGTTACTTGATACTGCCGTGACGGTGTTACTGAAATAGAAATAAATCGTTTTCGTTTGGTTGGCAGTAAGGGAAAGTCGGACATAGTACCTCGTCCTATATTGTCGGAACCCAGCTTTTAGGGAGTTGCAGTCTGTCCCGAATACATAATAAGTATAGTTAGTAGAACCATCATAGAACTCAAATTCGCCACCTGTTTGAGTCGCTGAAATAAATCCTCTCTGATAGAGTGCTCTCGTATTAATTTCTACAAGGCAAGGGTAGTTTGTTAAGGCACTCCCTGTGACTTCTTTAACTGTAATTGGAATCCTGTATTTATATACCGTATTATTTACTGTCCATGTTCCGCTTTCTACAGGGTCGGCATCTGGACTGACCCTTATAGGAACGACATAACCAGCAGACGTAGAAGCCGCAGACGAACCAGTTAAGATAATAATCTTATGATTTGTATATCCGACAAGGGCAAAACACCATGATGGAATTAGTAACAGGATTGCGATGCAAAGTAGTTTCTTCATGTTATACCCTAATAAAAGCTAATCTAGCCGTTTGCTTGCAGTACGGCTCCATCTGATCTGCCCCCGATACTTGTGCCACACGTTAAGTTAGAATTCCGCCATTTTGAGGGCTCCCCAAAAACTGTACCAGCTACGCTGTTAGTTTTCCAGCATTTTTAATTCTCAATTCAAGTGTGCTGGACGACGGTAATTCAAAGAACGGGGTGCGTCGGAAAAGAAACGAATTACAGAGGCCGTTATAAATCCTGCAAATGGTGGGAAAGTTCTTTTGAGATATGATACGAAGGAAGAGGAGAGTGAAGGTGAAACGGTTATAGATATGAAGGTGGATATTGATTTGAATAGGAATGAATCGTTAATATATAGCTTGGATAGAAAGGGTTTATTAAGTAAAATTGATATTTAATAACTAATTGATTTTTGTTAATGTAAAGGGAGCAGCATTGCGATAGCTTCAGAATTAAGAGAGAAGTTGATTAAAGAAGCATTAATGCCCGACAGGAGAGGTGGCTAATCTTAAAAGTAACGAATGAGCGAGTAACTCTGGTGGATAAATCCGTATGAAAATAGGTCTTGATGCCCGACAGCTTTCCCGTCCGTTAACAGGAATGGGACGTTATACGTTGGAGATATGCCAGTCGTTATCGAAGATAAAAGGTATTTCTCTTTATCTGTACAGTCCGGCTGATCTCCGGTTTGATTTCCGAGGGTTGGAACAAGCACATGTCCGGACGAAAAACTGGGATGCAGGAATATTGAGGCAGTTTTGGACAGAAACTTTTTTACCTTTCTGGGCCGCCCGTGATCGTGTAGACATTTTCTGGGGTCCTGCTCATCGAATTCCTCGGTTCTTGCCAGACACAATGGCCAGAGTCGTAACCATTCACGATTTGGTTTGGAAATATGCAAGCGATACGATGCCCCCGTTGAGGAAGAAGCTGGAACAGATTCAAACCCCTTCGGCCATCGCCCATGCGGACTGGATTGTTACAGATGCTTCGGCAACGGCTGCTGCGTTAAAAGATGAATATCCTGCAAGTAAAAACAAAATTTCTGTTATTCATCTGGGAGTCACTTATCAGGACTGTCTGGTTTCAAAGAAGGATCTGGAGCCATTGGGGATTGATCAGAACTACTTTTTGTTTGTCGGCACCCTGGAGCCGCGGAAAAACCTGCTTCGTTTGTTGACATCGTATTCGCGGTTTTCTGCATCTATGAAGGATAAGGCGCTTCTCGTGATTGCCGGCGGAAAAGGGTGGGGCGGAGTTGATATTAAAAAAACAGTCCGTGAGTTGGACTTGGAAAGGCATGTCCGGTTAGTGGGCTATGTCGACGATGCGATGCTTGCTGCGCTTTATAAGCATGCGCTTTTTTTGGCGATGCCCTCCATTTATGAAGGATTCGGTCTGCCTCTTACGGAGGCGATGGCGCATGGCACGCCCGTTTTAACGTCGGATAATTCTTCCATGCCGGAGGTGGCGGGGGAAGCCGGGCTGCTGGTCGATCCGCTGAGTGGGGACTCCATCCAGGAAGGATTGATGGAGTTGATTTCGAACGATAAGTTACGAAAGAGGCTGGCTTCCCATGCAAAAGATTCGGCGAAGCGGTTTGATTGGGATGTCGCGGCAGCCAAACTGGTTGATGTATTTAAAAAAGCAGTTGATGCCCGCAGAAAATGATAGAAACGCGGCTCTGGTACGCTCGGTAAATCAGGCGGTAAACGGAGAAAACAAACATCAACCTATAGCATCGGAAGGAATCAGTATACTCAACTCAAAATCTGTGGGTGATTTTAAAAATGTTATTTGATTCGCCTTTGTTCCTTTTTATTTTTTTACCCGTATGTCTTTTGATTTATTTTTCGGCTGGCAAAAACTACAGAAATCTCGCCGTGTTGGTTATGAGCTTATTGTTTTATGCTTGGGGAGAGCCTAGATTTATTTTTGTCGTTATTGCATCTTCCCTGCTTGATTTGATTTTAGGGAAAATGATTTATTCATCACAGAATAGTTTCAAGAAAAGGGTTGCACTCACACTAGGCCTTTTATCAAACATCGGGGTTCTTGCATATTATAAGTATACAAATTTTATTTTCAGCAACATCAATCGTTTATTATCGGATATGCATCTTAATCCCATTCTATTAACATCCATTGTACTACCGATTGGAGTATCCTTTATTGTTTTTGGGAAAATCACTTATCTTGTTGATATCTATCGTGGCGTGGCCTCTCCTGCAAAAAAAATCACTTCGTATTTTACATATGTATTTTTGTTTCCCAAGTTACTAGCGGGACCGATCGTAAAATACCATGAAATTGAAGGGCAAATAAATAAAAGAAAATGCAGCCTCGACGATATTTCACTCGGCGTATGTCGTTTCTCATGGGGATTGGCAAAGAAGGTATTTATTGCGGATACTCTGGGAGCTTTAGCGGATCTCATTTTTAAACTTCCCGCAAACGAACTCGGTTTATTAAATTCTTGGTTCGGCGCGATCTGTTTTGCTGTACAAATCTACTTCGACTTTTCCGCTTATTCAGACATAGCCATCGGATTGGCAAGAATCATGGGATTCCGTATCCTGGAGAATTTTAATATGCCTTATATTTCTTCTAATTTTACGGAATTTTGGAGAAGGTGGCACATCTCCTTATCCACATGGATCAGAGACTATCTGTATATTCCCTTGGGCGGAAACCGTTGTTCGAAACCAAAGATGTATTTTAATTTATGGTTTTGTTTTCTCGTGTGCGGGTTATGGCATGGTGCAAACTGGACTTTTGTGCTTTGGGGAGCTTATCATGGTATTTTTCTTGTAGCTGATAAAATATTTACTCTACGGATCCAGAAAAAGCTCCCCCGGATATTCAATGTCGTAGTAACCTTCATCCTTGTTACGATAGGTTGGGTAATCTTCCGTTCCGGCAGTTTTGAACAAATGAGTTACTACCTTACTGCAATGTTCAATCCCGACGTATCGCACGGGAGATTTATATTTGTAGCCAATGATAGTATATTTTTTTTAGCATTAGGATTATTTCTTATCTTCTTTCCGCTTACTAATATCTATTCGAAACTTGAAAGGTTTTATCTTAAGGCTACCGTTAATCGAAAACTGGAAATTATCGTGGCTTCTGTTTTATTACTCCTGTCGATATTGCGAATTTCGACGTCCACCTTTAACCCTTTTCTGTATTTTAGGTTCTGACGTCCCATTAGGGGGTGTATTTAATGATTAACCGGATACAAAAAACGATGCTCGGTCTAATTATCGTTTTAATGATTGCTCCTTGTTTTTTCAACTTCATTCATATGATAATTCCCATCAAA
This sequence comes from Smithellaceae bacterium, assembly GCA_050008655.1. Classification (GTDB taxonomy): domain Bacteria; phylum Desulfobacterota; class Syntrophia; order Syntrophales; family Smithellaceae; genus UBA4810. Next base: position 4,846 of record JBEKMF010000004.1, on the reverse strand, counting down.
AGATTTACTTATTCCAGTCTGGCCGGTATTACTTTTTCGGAAAAGAGACCTCATTTTACTATCGATTCTTGGATTAGCGGAAAATATCAGGAACAATTCACCAACTGGTTTAATCAACGTTTTGGCCTGAGGGAGATTTTCATACGGTTAAATAATCAGCTCTATTATATTTTATTTGATAAATCTTACATGTACAATCAAAGCATTATTATCGGAAAACAAAAGCAGCTTTACGAACGGGAATATATAGATGATTATACAAAACATGTCGTTCCAATGACGTTTGTTCAAATGAACAATTTGGCCGAGCAAATCGCCGAAGTCCAAAATCTATTTAAAAAACACGGAGTCCCCTTTCTGGTTTTAATTACTCCGAACAAAGCATACACTTATCCCGAATATATTCCTGATGCTTTCTTTTATAACCCGATCAGCCAACAAAGAAACTATGATCTTATCCTTCCGTTATTCGATCAGCATAGAATCAATTATATCGACGGCCAGAGAATAACTCTAGAAGCAAAAAAGATTGTGACCTATCCTTTATTCTGCCAAGGCAGTACACATTGGAATTATTTGGGCGCCTATTACACAATAGTTCCCTTAATAACTAAAATTGAAGCCCTTACTAAAAAACCCATTCCCCGTATTCAATGCAGCAAAGTGCAGCTTGATACTAATCCCACAGGCTGGGATAAAGATCTAGCTTCATTACTTAATTTAGCAATTCTTCCCACTCGCTATATCACGCCGCATCCGGTTTTCATAACTACCGAGAGCAAGGGAAGTTATGAAAATAATATCGTTTTTGTCGGCGGTAGCTTTACACAGACCATTATTGACATTTTATGGGAAAATAAAATGTTCAATCAAATTGACTACTATTATTATTACAAGATAAATCATTCCGTATATCCTAAAAACAAAGAAAGTAGCATTTATGATGTGAACAACGTCAATTGGAATACTGACTTTCTAAAAAAAGATGCTATTGTTTTGGAAATAAATGAAGCACAATTTAATGGAAATCATATCAGGGAATTTGTTAAAGACGCTTTAAACCGTTTGCGATAACTATTGCGAAATGTTATTCATGATTGGCGATACCGTATATTATAATTTGTTTCAATCGGTAAGCCTCGCTATTTTATTCAACTGAATCTATTTAGTGTAGATGCTGTACGTAACAAAAAGGCGAAAGAAACCTTTAACTCGTAACTGATAGTTCATAAAAGATAAACTACAAGCTATGAGTTTTCTTATCGCGCGCCTTCTTTTTTTATTACCGCATATATGGTTTTTATAAGGATAACGACATCCAACCACAGGTTCCAATTCCTCACATACCATGCGTCGAGCGTCAGGCGTTGTTCATGGGAGGAATCGCTCCTTCCGCTCACCTGCCATAATCCCGTTATCCCCGGCTGCACGCAATTGATGGTTTCGCTGTACTCTTTAAGCCAGTCCCACTCACGCGGGACGTAAGGACGGGGGCCGACAAGACTCATTTCGCCTTTCAGAATATTAAGTATCTGGGGTATTTCATCGAAAGAAGTCTTTCGCAGAAACATTCCGAACGCGGTAATCCGCGGATCATCTTTAAGCTTCCAGTAAGTCTCCCATTCTTTTTTTGCCTCAGGATCATTGGCCAGGATTACTTCCAGCCGTTCGTCAGCGTCATGATACATAGTTCTAAATTTGTAACAAATGAACGACTTGCTGTTCTTACCTATGCGCTCCTGTTTGAGGATAGCGGGCCCTTTGGAAGTCAACCTGATCACAAGAGAAATGATCCCGATGGGGATGATGAGCAGAATAAAAAAAACAAAGCCTAATACATAATCGAAGAGTCGTTTGGTATAATAATTAAGGGGCTGTGCCAAATTGTTCTTGATTTCGAGGGCAAATGCCTGATCTTGAAAGAAATGACGGAGTTCGGTGCCCATAACCACCACCCCGGAAAAATCAGGAAAGTAAAGGATGCTTGTGGCCTTATGTTGAAGGCGGTTGACTAAATGAGAGAGTTGTTCTTTATCGAATTGCGGTAACGCGATCACTATATCCTGGACATCGCCGTTTTTTAGATAGCGCTCCACACACTTCATGTGGCCATGTACCTTAACCCCTTCAAAGTATCGTTTTTTCATCTTCGTCAGATCATCGACAAAGCCGATAACCCGATAGCCGAGGTTTTTCTCTTTGAGCAGGGCATTGAGGGCAAGACGTCCCGTATCGTTTGCGCCAAGAATAAGGGTATTACTCGTTGTGATGCCTAATTTAACAAGCCCACGTTTAACCGCTATTCTCAATAAAGGGAATATAAATATAGATAATAACCCGATAATGACTATGACGGTTCTCGATACGATATTGCCCATTTTGCCAAGAAAAAAGACAGCAAGAAGGGTGAGCGTTGAAAAGAGAGTAACCTTCCAGAGCATCCTAACTTCGTCCCAGAAAGAAAACTTTCTGGTATATGCTCCTTCGTATGTCAGAATCGATATCCATATCGGGAAAAACCACCAGCTATAATTGATTTTTATCGACAAAGCGGGAAATCCGGAGATGATGGAGGGAAGAAAAGTACGAATAAAAACGGCCAGAACAGCGATAAAAAAAAGAATGACAAGATCCGACAATAATAAGATGATTATACCCAATCTTCGCCTATATGAACGCATCAACAATTCCTTCTAAATAGCTTGATCAATAGTAATTTTGAATAGGAATAGAATGCCGGGTCATATATCACAGGCAGGCAAGAAAGACAAGACACGTAATGGTAAAGAAAACGAATTCTAATGCGAAGATACCCTAAACCTCGTCACAGATAGTGCTTAATCCTTTTGTTTTATCGATGATATGAAATATTTTTGGCGGTCTATTTTTTTCAGGTAGTCTATGTCTTAAAAAAACTCCTTGCGGTTTTTCCGTTTTTATAGGATCGAGCAATTTCCAGCTGTATTATTTACTTCTCACATAAGTTTTTTACCTCTTCTATAAGCATGATGGGAATATCATTTTTGACTTCATACAGCAATTTGCACTGATTATAAATTACACCACCGAGTTTTTCATCTCGCCTCACGTTACCGTGGCATTGCGAACATACCAGAATTTCCCAAAGCTTCTTATTTGAAGCTATTTCTCACTCCTTCGTCAATTTCTCCTCAATGGCGGCAAAGACTTGCTCGGGCAGAATATCTTCCATACATTTTCTTGTCGAACATTTCTTCAAAAAGCAGGGACTGCAGGATAGCTGCGCCGTAATAATAGCATGCTCTTTACCATACGGCCCGGTTCTGGCCGGATCGGTAGGCCCGAAAAGAGCAATAACTGGTGTTCCCACTGCGGCAGCCAGATGCATCGGCCCGGAATCGGTTGTTATTACCATTTGCGCTTTTTTATAAAAATAAGCGAGATCAAGAAGTGAAGTTTGTCCGCCTAAATTAATTCCTTCCGTAGTCATTCTTGAAGTTATTCCTTCGATGGATTCCTTTTTGCTTCCCGTAAAAACAACTTTTATTTTCAACTTATTATTGACTAAATCGGCTAAATGGGCAAATTTTTCATTATCCCAGAGTTTTGTTTTCCAATAAGCAACAGGATTAATCGCAATAAATTTTTTATCATTCAGCTTGTATTTACTCATTAAGAGTCGAACTTTTACTTCGGCATCGTCGTTTGGAGGTAGAATAAATTCAATATTATCTGTCTTCGCGCCCAAATAGCGGGGAAAATCCAGGTAGCGGTCAACTGCATGTATATTCATGTCCTCGGGGATTTTTTCATTGAGAAACAAACCGCTGAGTTCTTGTAAAGAATCATAACCCAGTTTTCTTTTGCTTTTGCTCAAAAAAACAATGATCGAACTTTTGAATAGACCGTGAAAATCAATCACCAGATCGTAGCGCCGCCGCCGTAGTTCTTTTATCAATGAGCTCAGGTTAAACAAGGGCTTAAGAATTTTACCCTTTTGAATATCTTTGAACCAGCTTTTACGCCGGGAAATTAAAACCGTATCCAGATAAGGGTGATTTTTGACTAAATCCGCCACCGCTTCTTCGACCACCCAGGTTATATGGGCATCAGGATAGAGACGGCGTAATGCGGCAAGCGAAGGCAGAGTGTGAATGACATCACCGATGGCGCTTAATTTGACGATTAGTATATTCACTTTCTATCCTTTAATATCCACTGTACAGCTTCCAATATGTCTTCTGCAATAAATTCTGGTTTCCCCTCCGGTGTTGCTTCATCGGGACCATCATCCTGCAATAAACCCTGACCGAATCCGGTTTTTACTAAAATTCCCCGGACTCCCACTTTTTTGCCCGCTTCCATATCGCGGAATCTATCGCCTATCAAGTAAGACTGCGTCAAATCAATATTTAATTCTTGGGCCGCATTTAACAACATGCCCGGCGCCGGTTTACGACAGTTGCATACTTGCCGGTAAATTCCTATTCCTTCAGTAGGATGATGCGGGCAATAGTAAAACTTATCGATGCTCGCACCCAGCCGCAGCAGATCAGCTTGCAGGCGCTCGTTGATTAAATTTACAAATTTCTCGGTGAAAAAACCCTTAGCCACTCCAGCTTGATTAGTAATCACCAATGCTTTCATTCCACTTACATTAATCAATCTGATCGCCTCATAAGCGTTGGGAATTACTCTTAGTTTATCCAGGCTATCCAGATAGCCAACTTCTTCATTGATCGTTCCGTCCCTGTCGAGAAATACAGCAATGTTCTTTTTCATTAAGTTTAATTCCTGTGATTATTTAATAAATTTTGCGCGGCTGCAAAAACATTTTCTACGGTAATAAGTTTCATACAGCGGAAAT
>JBEKMF010000039.1:0-16674 GCA_050008655.1 Smithellaceae bacterium | reverse complement strand
GAAGAAACCGACCACTACCGCATTTACAAAAAATTCATGGAAGATAGAAATACATTCCTCAATCATGATAAATGAGCCTTATCAAAATTTTAACAAAGAAATCACTTTATGCGGCAAATGCATAGCTATATGTCCAATAGGAAAAATCCAAAAATAATAAAGGTTAAGCAGTAATAACGCATTATCAATGATAATAATTATTGACATGCATGGCTATTTGGCTATATTACCAAATAGATATTTAGGAAATAAAAATGAAGAAAATAGTAAAAACCCAACATGAAGCAAGGGCAAAAATAATTAAAGCTATGGCACATCCCAGCAGGCTTTTTATCATCGAGGAACTCAACAAAAAAGAACGTTGCGTTAACGAGCTCACCAAAATGATCGGAGCCGATGCCTCAACGGTTTCCAAGCACTTAAGTATTTTGAAAAATGCCGGCTTGGTTGCCGATGAAAAAAGGGGCAATTCCATTTTCTATAGCCTGCGCGTCCCCTGCATCATGGAATTTATGGACTGTGTGGAGGATGTGCTTTCTTCCAACGCTAAAGAGCACATTGAAATTTTAAAGTGCTGCAAGAAATAGATTAAGGAGTTCATTTATGAAAATAGCAATATTGGGTATGGGTTGCGCAACCTGCAACAAACTGGAAGATACGGTTCGTCTGGCCGTCAAAGAGACGGGTATTGACGCGCAGATAGATCATGTTACAGACATAAAGCAAATTATGGCCTACGGTGTAATGACAACGCCGGCTTTGGTTATTGACGGAAAGGTTAAAGTTGCCGGTAAACTTCCATCTCTTGCAGACATTAAACAAATGATCAGCGGTAAATAGATCCTATTCATAGAACTGAATTAATAAGGCGTGCACGATGACTGAATGTTGTTCTACAGATAAAGGCGACAATAAAAAAATAAATTATTACATTCCCTTTTTGCTGATTCTTTTTGCTGTTCTAATCTATATTTTTTTAGAGTGGGGAGTTGATTTTTTTGTCTATGGCATTTTGAATTTGGATAAGAATTCGCATTTGACAGAATCAATCAGATTTTTTCTTTATGAAACGCCCAAGGTGTTTATCCTCCTGACAGTTATTGTTTTTGTTGTGGGAATTATCCGTTCTTATTTTTCGCCGGAAAAAACAAGAAAAACGCTGGAGGGTAAACCGCTGTTTATCGGTAATATCATGGCCAGTACTCTGGGTATAGTAACGCCCTTTTGCAGTTGTTCGGCAATCCCGCTTTTCATCGGATTTGTGGAAAGCGGCATTCCGCTCGGTGTTACCTTCTCTTTTCTGATTGCCGCGCCGATGATTAATGAAGTTGCGCTGGTTTTACTCTTTGGCCTTTTCGGCTGGAAGACAGCTTTGCTTTATGTATCCACCGGTTTGCTCATCGCCATAACATCCGGCTGGGTAATAGGCAAACTGAAATTGGAGAGCTTTGTGGAAGAATGGGTGTATGAAATAAAGTCCGGTAATTTCCAGATGGAAGAAGGTAATATCACTTTTAGGGATAGGATCCAGACGGGTTACACGGCCGTTCACGATATTGTTTCCAAGGTATGGATTTACATTGTCATCGGTATTGCAGTCGGTGCCACAGTCCATGGCTACGTGCCGGAAAACTTCATGGCCTCGATCATGGGCAAAGCGGCGTGGTGGTCGGTTCCACTGGCTGTACTTATCGGCGTTCCTCTTTATTCCAATGCGGCGGGCATTATCCCGATTCTTCAGGCGCTGCTGGAAAAAGGCGCGGCGCTGGGCACAGCACTGGCCTTTATGATGTCGGTAATCGGCCTTTCGCTACCCGAAATGATCATCCTCAAAAAAGTTATCAAACTGCCGCTGATTCTAATTTTCATCGGCATAGTGGCAACAGGCATTATGATTGTGGGCTTCCTTTTCAACTTTATTTTTTAGAAATTGCTGAATGCAAAAAAAGCGGAGGACTAAAATGACAGACGGCATCGTAAAAAAATTATCCATTATGGACAGATTTTTAACTTTATGGATTTTTATCGCGATCGGTGTAGGTATTGCACTGGGTTATTTTCTTCCCAGCGCTTCTAAATTTATTACAGGTCTTCAGATCGGCACAACTTCGATTCCCATTGCCGTAGGACTGATTCTCATGATGTATCCACCTCTGGCACGGGTCAAGTATGAAGATATGGGTAGAGTTTTTCAAAACAAAAAGCTGCTGACGGTATCACTTCTGCAAAATTGGGTAATCGGCCCGCTGGTCATGTTTGTGCTGGCGGTTATCTTTCTGCATAGTTATCCCGAATATATGATCGGCGTTATCCTGGTTGGATTGGCGCGCTGCATCGCCATGGTCATCGTGTGGAATGAACTTGCTTGCGGAGATCGGGAACTCGCTGTGGGACTTGTGGCTTTTAACGCCATCGCGCAGGTGCTTTTTTATGCCTTCTATATTTATTTCTTTATCACTGTGATGCTCAATTGGCTGGGACTCGCTCAGTCCGTTAATATCAATGTCTCCATGGCTCAATCAGCAAAAACAGTTTTCATTTATCTCGGTATTCCATTTCTCGCGGGCTTGATTACCCGTTATTCGATTATCTGGTGGCGGGGTGAAGACTGGTTTAACAATGTTTTTATGCCTAAGCTCTCGCCCTTGACGCTTATCGCCCTGCTCTTCACCATCGTCGTGATGTTTTCTACGCAGGGTAATAAAATTATCGAGTCGCCCTTTGATGTCTTCATTGTGGCCATTCCATTGACCATCTATTTCGTCATTATGTGGTTTGTGACTTTCTTTATCATCAGGAAAATAAGCGGCAATTACGCTCAAACCTGCGCTGTGTCCTTTACCGCGGGCAGTAACGATTTTGAGCTGGCTATTGCTGTAGCCATTGCTATCTGGGGTATTGGTTCCGGTCAGGCGTTTGCCACCGTCATCGGCCCCTTAATCGAAGTGCCGGTGCTTATTATTCTGGTGAACGTGGCTTTGAAGTTTAAGACGAAAATTTTCCCGGCACAGATCTGATAAAATAAAAAGCCTGTTCCCTGAAATTTATAAACAACTCTCCAGTATCTTTTGCATCATTTCCGGCGTGACGTCTTGGCGTTCACCCAAATTAATCATGCCATGCTCTTTGAGCTTTGTGAGCACCCGGCCAATGCAGTCGCTTTTTATGCCGTAGTCGCACAGACGCGTAGGCAATCCCATAGCCTCGAAAAAGGCGCGGGTTTTATTTATCGCGTCATTTATACGTGTGTCTTCATTCCCGGAATTGATTCCCCAGATGCGACTGGCATATTGCAAAAGTTTCTGCCGCTTCTCCCCGGCGCGGATTTTAAGCATGGCCGGCACCAGGCAAGCCAGAGTCTGGGCGTGATCCAATCCGTACAAGACCGTCAACTCGTATCCGCTGCGATGCGCCGCCCAGTCCTGCGGCACGCCCGCGCCCAAAAGACCATTGAGACCTAATGTAGCCCCCCACATGAGATTGGCGCGCACATCGTAATTTTCCGGCTCGCTCAGCGCCCTTGGTCCTTCTTCAATCAGCATTAAAAGCAACCCCTCGGCCAAACGATCCTGCACTTTTCCATTAACCGGATAGGTCAGATACTGTTCCAGCACATGAACAAAGGTATCGACAACACCGTTGCCGACGAATTTTGTAGGTAAAGTAAAAGTCACAGTAGGATCAAGAACGGAAAATTGCGGAAATAAAATATCATTTAGTATTGCTTGTTTGATCTGCAACGCTTTACGGGAAATTACCGCGCGGTTGTTCATTTCCGAACCGCTGGCCGGAAGAGTCACCACCGTGCCTATCGGCAACGACTGTTTTATGGCACTGCCGCCATTAGCCAGTAAAAGAGCCGGATCACCTTTAAAAGGAATAGCCGCGGCCAGAAATTTTGTTCCGTCGATAACCGAGCCGCCGCCGATAGCCAGAAGAAAATCGATTTTCTTTTTTCGCGCCAGTTCTATTCCCTTCACCAGTGTTTCGAATTCGGGGTTTGGTTCGATACTGCCGAATTCGGTCAGATCATAATCATTCAGGGCGTCCTTAACCGTATCCAGCAAGCCATGGCGTTTTGCACTTCCTCCGCCATAGGTAATCATCACCCCGGACTTTGCCGGAATCTCCCGCGCGACAAGCTTGATGGTTTCTTTGCCGAAAATAATTTTTGTCGGATTATGAAATATAAAATCGAGCATCTTTCCTCTTTTTCACTAACGCACTGGAGTTGTTGTTTGCCAACAGGCATATGGGCAAACGCTTCTCCCTGTCTTTAAATATTGTTCTTTTAGATTATTTATCCGGATAGGCCTTTCGCATACACTCCGGACATATTCCATGGCTAAACTCCATATCGGCATGTTTGCCCAGATATGCTTCCATCTGATTCCAGGAACCCTTATCGTCCCTTATTTTTTTGCAGTTAGCACAAATCGGAATAAAGCCGGTAATAGTTTTTATCTCGTTTTCGGCATTAATCATTTCCTGTTCAACTCTTTGGGCATTGATCACGATCAATCCAACGTATAGAATGATATATCCTTCAATGCCGCCTAAAACGGTAAGCTGCTCGAAAAATCCCGCCTTAATCAAATCTACTGGTTTTTCGCTGATACCAAAAAAAGAAATTAGCCGCCAGACCGGCCACGCTGCGCAAAAAATAAAAAACCAGAATAAGGCATAATTTTTTTGCGGCAATGTTTGCGGAAGGTATCGGTAAACGAGAATCGCAGAAATGACGCACAGCGTCGATTGAAATACGCAGAAGACGACAACGCGGAAAGTCAAACTGGGCAGAGAGTAGGTGAAACCCCAGAAAGCCGCCAGTAATAAAAGCATCGATAGCAGATACAATTCATTATGGGATTGCAATTCCGCAAAGCGGCTAAGACCGACATTGATCAGCACAAGCGATAAAATAAGGCACGTGTTGGCAATCACGACAGTGAGAAAATCCGACCAAATACCTCTTTGAGAAAGCAGAATCATGCCCATAGCATTGATTAAAGCTGAAAGTATCCATTGCTCAAAGCCATCGTATGTTTTTTGCTTATGCCGTATATAGACCATGCAGACAAACAGAATCACCGATGTGACGCCGGAAACAAAAATCAGGGTGCGCATGTCAAGAAAAGCCTGCACGATCTCAAACCTCCCGTAATTTGCCAATCGTCGGGCAGACGGAACTGGCAAGATTTTACTGATGCACGATAATTAAATAGAAATCGTCCCGGATTATTCGATGAACTTAATGCCCGCAGGACGAACAATTCGATGAGGAGCATGACGAGCAGCCGGAACTGCCGGAGGCGCCAGCGCTGCTGGAACTACCCGAACCAAGTGACGCATATTTCCCGCGTCCGAATTTGGACATCATTTTGCTGATCTTTTTGGATTTACATTTCGGACATACGGCATTAGCTTTTTCACTCATGCTCATGGTGACAACTTCAAATTGCTTTTTGCACTTACCGCATTGATATTCGTAAATCGGCATATTTTTATTTCTCTGACATTTTTTTTTAATCTAGAGATTAATGAGGAAAATGTCAATATTCATCTGACAATATATTCTGCTTGGCGACGGTTTTATTTAAAGGCGATAAAAACATACCCTTGACAAAGAAGATATGAATAAACAATATTAATAAATATCTCAAATTTTTAGAAAGGAGATGAACCATGTATAGCTTAAATCGCGTTGTTTTCGTTGTTTTTTTCACATTAATCGCAGCGGGAATCATGCCACAGGCGGCCATTGCCGTTTCGGAATCACCATCCTCAATCGAACAGACTTTTCAGAAGGCAAAGCAGGATTATCTGGACAAAAACCTGGCGGCTGCTGCTGGACAGATTCGAAAAGGCTCAGCATATATGAAAGCTGAAGCTGAAAAAGCGTCCGTTACGGGGAAAGAGGCTCTGGAAGCCTCGGCCCGGGAATTAAACAAGCTGTCCGATGACGTGAAGAAAGGAACGGTAAACTCCGTAAAAAGACTTGATGAATCCTTTGCTCGTGCCTATCAAGCTTTGGCCGCGGACTCTCATACCAAATCAATGGAAGCATGGACCAGGAAAGAGGCAGCAAAAACTGGAGTTGCTCTTGATTCAGCCACTAAGAATTTAGAGCGAGGCTTCGCCTGGGCCGGTCAGAAAGTTGAAACAGGTACAAAGGAAGCTATGAAAAAATCTGAAGAGCTTTCGCTGAAATTGAAGAAAAAAGGCGCCGTGATGACTGAAGAGGTCGGGAAACAGCTGAAAGATATGGGCAATGAAATTGAGAAATTCGGGAAAAAAATTTCTCCTAAGTAATGTAAAGGCGGCGGCGATAAATACAACTGATTTTTCGAAACCTGACCTAGTCCTTGCCAGTCCTTTGCCTGTCTGTCCGTCCGATATCTATTGAGCTGTTCACTAATTCCAGACTGATATCACGGTAACTCATCGTCTGTCGTCAAATGATTTATAAACGTTCGAAGGGGGACAAATATTATGAAGATAAAAACACGGCGGGATTACATTGAGAGCCTGCGTAAGCTGAAATTAAATTTATGGATGTTCGGCGAAAGGGTGGCCTCACCGGTGGATCATCCTATTATTATCCCTTCGATGAACGCCGTATCCTTTACCTACGAACTCGCTCTCGATGCGCAACATGAAGATTTGATGACGGCTACGTCGCATTTGACCGGCAAAAAAATCAACAGGTTCACCCATATTTTCCAGAGTACCGAAGACCTGGTCAAGAAAGTCCGTCGCCAGCGCCTGCTGGGACAGAAAACGGCGTGCTGTTTTCAGCGTTGTGTAGGCATGGATGCGCTCAATTCCGTTTACAGCACCTCTTTTGAAATCGATGCCAAACATGGCACAGGCTATCATCAAAACCTGAAGAAGTTTTTGCTGTATGTTCAGGAAGAAAATCTTGTTGTCGATGGGGCGATGACCGACCCGAAAGGCGACCGCTCACTCCCGCCGCATCAGCAAGAGGACCCGGATATGTATCTACGTGTCGTCGAGCGCCGCCCTAACGGAATTGTCGTCCGCGGCGCCAAGGCGCATCAAACCGGAATCGCCAATTCGCATGAAATTCTTGTAATGCCGACCATCAGTATGGCGGAAAAAGATAAGGAGTATGCCGTCAGTTTTGCTGTGCCGACGGACGCGCCGGGCATTGTCATCATTTTCGGCAGACAATCCTGCGATACCCGCAAAATGGAAGGCTCCGAGATGGATGTGGGCAACAGCGTTTTCGGCGGCCATGAAGCTCTGCTGGTTTTTGACAATGTATTTGTTCCCCATGAACGTATTTTCATGAACGGCGAGACGGAATTCGTCGGGATGATGGTCGAGCGGTTTTCCGGACATCACCGGCCTTCGTATGCCTGCAAAGTGGGGGTAGGCGACGTACTCATCGGCGCGACCGCGCTTTCCGCCGATTATTGCGGCGTGTCGAAAGCCTCGCACGTCCGGGACAAACTTGTTGAAATGACGCATCTGAATGAAACCATTTATTCCAGCGCGCTGGCCTGTTCGACTGAAGGCTGGGCGACACCCTCCGGGGCCTATCAAATTGATCAAATGCTTGCCAACGTCTGTAAACACAATGTAACGCGCTTCACTTATGACATCGCTAGATTCGCCGAGGATATCGCCGGCGGGCTCATGGTAACCATGCCTTCGGAAAAAGATTTCCGCCATCCCCAGATCGGTCACTATGTCGATAAATACTTCAAGGGAGTGGCCGCCGTGCCGACAGAGAAAAGACTGAGAATTTTGCGGCTCATTGAAAATTTGACGCTGGGCTCAGGAGCAGTGGGCTACCGGACAGAATCCATGCATGGGGCCGGCTCACCGCAGGCGCAGCGGATCATGATCGCGAGACTGGGCAATTTCGACTACAAGAAGAAACTGGCGAAGGCCATTGCGAAGGTGAAAGACTGAAGTTCGATTCCGGAATTAAAATGAAATCGTCCCGAATATTCCCGTACTAACAATCAGTTTCAGGCAATGATGAGCCCTTTGCGGGGAACATTTGCCAGGGCCGGGCTTGCATCCGCGCGGTCGAAACCCTCGGCTGTCTCCTTGCATCGCAGTTCGTGCAACTCCCGAAAATGCGGATGGGTAAAAATAAAGAATTCATCGTTTTTCAAACCCTCCAGAACACGGTTGGCAACGATATCCGGATCAATGCCGGTTTCGACAAGCTCTTTATTATAGGCTATGCTCGGTTTTATCTTGACGAGATCATCGTAATAGACCGGTCCGCCGTAGCGTGCCTGGCGGTTGCGCATGCTGTCATAGACATGCGTTTGGACAAAGCCCGGACATAAAACCGACACGACAATACCGTCATTTTTTAGTTCCGCGCGCCAGCTTTCGGACAAACTTACCACCGCTGCTTTGGTGGCACAGTAAGGCCCGGTAAAGGGAACACCGTGGATTCCGGCAATGGAGGCAACATTCAGGATATGTCCTCCCTCTCCATGTGATTTCATCAGCGGCGCAAACACTTGCGCGCCGTAAACAATACCCATCAAGTTGACATCGATTATCCAGCGCCAGTCATTTTCGGTGACGTTTTTTTGCGAGCCGATAACGGCAACCCCCGCATCGCCGACCAACAAATGCACCTTGCCGAAAGTTTTGACGGTTTTTTCGGCGGCGGCCACCCATTCCTCTTTCCGGGCTACATCCAAAGCAATACTCTGGACATTCAATCCTTCACTCTTGAGAGTGTTTAGAGCCTGCTCCAGCATCTTTGTATTGATATCAGCCAGCATGACATTCATGCCCTGTCGGGCCAAGAGGCGCCCTATGTGATACCCGATACCTTCGGCGCCGCCGGAAACAAAGGCAGTCTTTCCTTGGAAATCTTTCATATCCCCTCCTGTTATTTCTCTGGCGTATTCCGCTGCTTGAGCCTGGCAATTTCGGCAAGCAGTTGAGTACGGTCAAAGTACACTTCGTTACGGCGAATCTTGCCTGCGCCGTCCAGTTGCACCAGGCAGACGCCGACAATTTCCAACGTAACAGGGCCTACCGGAATTTTCGCCAGCCACTTATTCAGAAAACCATCCTCAAGCGGAATGCCTTCAATCTGTGACCAGACCCAATTGGGGTTATTAGCCAGAAGCTTGCGGAAGTAGGCCAGCAATTCCGGTTTTCCTTTAATGCCCCCGGGAACGCCGGGGTCGAAGTAAAAGGCATTTTCCGAATAGAAACTCACCAGTAATTCTGGATTATTTCCCGACCAGGCCGGCAGCCATTTCTGGGCGAATTGTTTAGCTTCGATAGCAGTGAGACATTTCATATGACAATGATGACCTTTCGCACAAGTATATGCGTACTACGGATTTACGAAAGCATGGGCAAGTTGTTTTCTTAAAAATTTAGCTTCTATTTTAACGATCTTCTCAAACGTCTCCCCGTCATAGACATCGAAATGTTTGATCGGCAGTCCGATCACCGTTGCCTTCGGCATGCTTTCCGCTGCATTACGGGAATCTTGAGGCGATATCAATGTATCCTGTTCTGCATAGATGACAAGAGCAGGGCAGATTACTTTAGGGGCAAATTCTATAGGCCGGTAAAAGAACGCGGTCAGAGCTATGTTTGCGGGACATTTCCTGTCGGGGCTCGTGCCCGGGGGCAGGAGTTTTTTTGATCCTTCCAGGGCGTCCGGCGTATTCATCATGGCAAATGTACCAGGGTCGGACACAATAGGTACATAATGTCTGTGGTTAAACAGGGCCGCGCCGATTGCATCCACGAGTCCGTGATACACGGCTTGGAGCTTATAGCCAAAACTCCGGCCTGATGATCGCCCGTCCACAAAGGGAACCTGGGCAACAATAACCGCGATGCCCGGTGTGCGAGCCGCGGTGACAATCACATGCCCGCCGCTGAACGATGTCCCCCATAGAGCTATGCGTTTACTATCCACCGAATCCAGAGATCGGGCAAATGTTATGGCCGCCTGCCAGTCTTCCAGATGTCGTGTCGGGTTGACGTAATTCCTCGGTTCGCCTTCGCTGTCTCCGAAGGTGCGATAATCGAATACAAGACAGGCCATCCCCTGTCTGGCAAAGTGTTCCGCATATGCGGGCAAGCGGAAGGATCGTTCCCCGCCAAATCCGTGGGCCATGATGACAACAGGGGGCCTGCTGACGCGTTTAGGTAGATAAAGCCATGCGGCACAGGTCGTCCCCTGGCTTTTGAAAGTAGTGTCGATTCGAGTGAAATTTTGATATTTTTTTATCTGCTGAAGGGCTTTCCGCTCGTTACCTTGCACAGGTTGAGTCACCAGTACGATCATCAAAATTATGCCAAATATTTTTGTTTTATTCACGCATCTACTCCTTTTATGTCTTGCCGACCTTGCTGCCCTTACTTTTGCGTTTGCGACCGCAGATATTGAATAAAGCTCTTATGGGGAGGCGCAACATCCATTTGCCATAACAGCGCTATAAGTTCTCCCCGATGATGCGTTTCTTCCTGAAAAAAGTCGAGCAATATATCCTCAACCGTCACAAGGAATGTCGAGCCGTCCCTACGCTTTCTCTCAACTTTTCTCGCCAGTTCTTTCGGAGTGACTTTGCTGAGATAGGAGTTGGCTTTGGATTCCACCTGTTCCAGATAGTTCGTGATTTTCCCGATGCTGTCGTATTCGTTATAGTTGAGACTCGGATAATCGGGTTTACCTTGCAGTGCATAATTAATATAGGCATCCATCACAAAAACGATATGCACGTAGATGTCTTTCAGCGATAAGAAACTGGCGCCTCGATCCTTGACAACTTCTTCCCAGGGAAGCTTGCTCAAGGTCTCCAGATATCTGTGCCTTAAAAATTGACTATACTCCAATAGCTTTAAAGTGTTCATCGTTTCCTCCTGTAACCAGCATTTCAAGAATTAAATTGAAGCGCTCTGCTTATATCAAAACCTTTCACCGAGAGATGAGTCATGCAAAGATGCAACACCGTTTCGCTCCGGAGAGGGCTCCAGTCATTAACAAGGTGGGCCATACCAGTCTTTTAACCAGCCGTAAGGTACAATCTGCGGTTTCTCAAAGGGCCTTCTGACATCCGAAAGCTTTTCTCCGACAATTTGAATGTCATCTATTTCGTCCGGTTTCATCCCTGCTTTATGCGCCCATTTGAATGTATCGATTTCATCCGGCTCAAATCCCATCGCGTGGGCGGCAACCAGATCCGTGGCCAGAGGATTGGTGCCGGCGATGATGAGATTCATTTTAATTAAATTGCCGCCTTGACTAACGGATGGTCCCTGCCCCTGCATCGCCATGGTCGCATCAATCACATTCAATCCGATTTTATTGGCCTTGACCATATCAACAATCGCCGAGGCGGTTCCCGTCGGTTCAAACTCACTGGCTTTCCGGTGCACCGCAGACCTGACCGTTCCGTAAACTAAACCGGGATATGCACCAATGCCAACATTTTTCAGCGCCAGAGTGACACCCACCAATCCATGCGTCTTCATCATCGGCACTGAACAGATCATGTCCGCATTGTATAAGGCTTCATGAATATAGATTTCCTTAAAAACAAAGTTGTCCGGGATGGCCATCTTCGCCATTTTCCCCACATGAAGATTGACCAGGGGAACATCAATTTTTTTGGAAACATCAAGATAGCCCAGCTTCTCGAAGACATCATCCTGAATATTCTGCAGAGTCTGATAATCTTTTGTGCGGCAGACATATCCCTTGATAAACGGCTTAATGTTATGCTGTGATACGGCACTGGCCTCGCCAATACAAACATTTTTCCCGGCTTTTTTCATTAATACAGCCAGGGCTTCAACAACTGTCGGCTTTGTTGTGTCAGATGGCGAGAAATCCGTTAAATTCGGTTTAAGAAGAATGCGTTCTTTTCCCTTAGTCACCTGATCCAGGCCACCAATGAGATCAATGGCCTTGGTAACGGCATATTCAATTCCTTTCGACTCACTCCATTTTTCATTGATCCTCACGATACTGACAACTGGTTTTTGTTTTGAAAAATATATTGGATTGGGGACATACAAAGCGGGGAAAATTTCAAATTCTTTCTCACTTATTTCCCACGGAACGTCTAAATTTTTTGTGCACCCCAGCATCGTTGCCAGACAAAACAAAGAGCTATCTTCTAAAAATTTTCTTCTGGTAAGTTTCATATTTCACCCCGTTAGAGAAAGCCCCAACTGCCTTTGGGGGTTAAAGTCCTGTAAGACGTATGGCGGTTTAATGCCGCCATCGGAAATCGCAAAGCGCCCGTGCTCTAACGGGGTTCACCTATCCGTAAATTTCCCGGATCCAAATGTCTGGGTGAGGCTGTTTTTAAGATAATAAGCCAAAACAATTTCCGAAGGTTTAATGCTGAAGACCTTAGCAAGGTGCGCTGAGTATGTGCCTGCAGCTTCCGGATCCTGAGTCAGGTTTACGCTGCCCGTTTTGACGATGAGCTTATCAGGGTACAACCGTGAGGCTTCCAATAGATTGGTTTTACGGCCAAACTCAGGTTCATAGACCTCACCGTTCAACAAGTTGAAGCTGGTAAGTTTCGGGAGTTTATCAAACCATTCCTCTTCAGACTTAGAAGCTTTATTATTTTTCCTTGGATCAAATTTAACGGTCATAATGATTTTATTGTTAAGCATCAACATACCAGTGTACGTTAATGGGTCGCGCTGAAATCTTATATCTCCCATGATTTTTGGATAACCGAGATAGGTGATACCGCCGATTCGCGCTTCGTCGCTCGTTACTGGCATGGTTACACAGTGCCATCCCAATCTTTGTTTATACTTTGCCAGCAGAAAAACTGCCACCTCCTTATATGGTTCAGTTGCTCTGTCCATCTTGTAATAGTCCATCACAAAAGTCATCACCAGCGGTTCACCCGGCATATCGAATACTTGGGGGAGCAATTCGCGGTATGTGGAAAGGTCCTGTGTTTTATAATAAACAAACAGGCCATCAAACTCGTGATAGGTATAACGTTTTTCCATTAGAGAGGCGCATCCGATAACCAGGAATAAGAATATTAAACCATGACCAATCAGAATCAGACGAACAAACGTTTCCAGATATCTGTGCCTTAAAAATTTACTATACTCCAACAGTTTTAAAGTTTTCATCGTTTCCTCCCCAGTGAAGATTTAATCCCCAGTTTATTCTAAAGATTATAATTTAACAGCGTCCCCCTGCTGCCCGAGTTTCATCGCTCCTCCGTTTTCATCATTTCCGCTTGTTCCCATTTGGCAGAGGTGACTTTCCAGTCACTCGATTCTTTTTTCAGTGATACGTCGAAGTCCCAAACGCCAAGCGACTGCGGGATCACGTCAGTTACGGAGCCGGTCTTTTCTCCACTGGTCAGGACAGTCTGAAATACAGCCCTGGCCGATGTGTCCTCAACGGATATCGTAAGACTGTTGATATAGACCGATATCTTCGGGTAGCGAAAGAAATAGCCGAGCAGCAGACCTTTGATACCTTCGTAGTTGAAACCTTGAGGATCGCTATAGGTTTTCGAAAGGTTATTCATGATTTTCCTGATATCCTTCTCATCACCTGCTGTCTGGATGTCAGCAACGACCTTCTTAACCTTATCCTGGTCGGTCTCTTTGTGACAACCGAGGCTAGCCATCATGATTATAACGAAAATAAGGAAAATTGTCACAACGCGTTTCATGGCATATCCTTTTAGTTACATATACAAAAAAGTAACTTATAATTTTAAGAGCGTCCCCCGCGACCCTATTTCACAGTTTGAACTTCTCTTTAAAGTATGTGTCGCGGACTTTCTTTGCCTTCGTTTGCGCCCATTCCTCAACACCCATTTTCTTCATCAGGCAAAGATTGAAGATTTTTGTGTTGTGCGGCCGCAGGGACGCCTGATCGGCGTAAGGGTGCAGAAAATCGCACGGAAAATCGGCGCATTCAAAACAAAAACCTATCCCTTTCTTAGTTATACATTTATATACGTTGCACGGCTCTATGAGAGAATGTGCCGAGCACATGCCTTTTTGATTTCGACAACCATTGCAAACCGCGTCTTCAAAACTGAGATTCATGTTTTTGGCGATCTTACTTCTCAGCCCGTCATTTTCTCTCGCCGCATACATTGCACAGTTAAAACAGTCTATGCCGCAAGGCGCGGTCATTTGCCGATAATCCATTGTATTCTCCTTTCGCTTTTTTCACTAATAATAAAAGCAGTAAGACGCTGCCCCTAATTAATAATATTATTTATCATTTCTGAACCCCTGCAGCTTCATGACCGGGTGAACCTTGGGGAAGTAAACGAACGAATAATAATTCATTGTATTTGTACTCCAGTTGACCTCGTTTCCCCTGCCCACGCTTTTCAGATATGGCTCCATCAATGCGTCATATTCATCGATCAAAGCTCTCAACTTTGCAGAGTTATAGACTTCATCATGCCTGAAGGCCGCAACCGGCATTCGGGGCTTTTGCCGGGATCTGTCCGCAGGATAGCCGATACAAAGGCCGTTGATGGGGAAGGTATATTCGGGCAGATTCATCAGCTCGATCATGGCAGCAGGATCATTGCGGATGCCGCCGATGGGAACAATCCCCAAACCAAGGGATTCTGCCGCCGTAATGATATTACCCAGGCAGATCCCGGCATCGATCGAGACGGCAATTGTGGCCTCAACACTCTCGGGAATAACCAGCGATCTGCCGACCTTGTCGGCTGCCAGTTTGGCCTTGTAAAAATCGGCAACGAACAGGATGAACAGCGGCGCCTGCGCAATCCATGTCTGGCCGCCGGCGATTTGAGCTATCCGGCGCTTCTTTTCTTTGTCGCGGACAATGACCAGGCTTATCTGCTGGCCGTTTATGGAGTTGGGCGCAGCCTGCGCTACCGCCATCAGCTCGTCGATAATCGCATCCGGTATGTCTTTATCCACAAAGCTGCGGATACTCCGATGGTTCTTCATGACTTCAATAGTCTGGTTCATGCCTTAAGAGTCCTTTCTCCCGACGGGATTATATCGATTTTTTCGAGACCTGACCCTAGCCTCCTTTAGAAGTCGTGCGCAGACTATCTGCGTTTATACAAACCGATAATCTGGCCCTGGGCAAGGATATGTCCCTTCATGGCCTTTTCGAGGTCTGCCTTCTTCGAATTCGGGCTGATGCTGAACATGTTATCCAGGGCATATACCTTAAAGAAGTAGCGGTGGGTGCCGGAAGGCGGACATGGTCCCCCATATGAGTGTTTTCCAAAGTCGTTCATACCCTCGACAGCCCCTTGGGGAACGCTATTCTCTTTGATCTCTTTCGCATCAGGGGCGATGTTCCAGATCACCCAGTGGATCCAGGTACCCATTGGTGCATCGGGATCATCAACAATTATGGCGATGGATTTTGTCTCCTCGGGACAATTTTCAATCAGGAGAGGTGGATTAATATCCCCGCCATCACAGGTATACTTGCCGGTGATATGACTGTTATTCTGAAAAGCCGGACTCGTTATCTTTAACGTATCCATTGCACTCACCTCCTTTGTAAGTGATGCAGAAAAAAGGAAAGCTAAAATCATTAATGGTATTACTATTACTTTGCCGCCCATTTCTCCCTCCTTTTTACATTAGTTATTAGAAAACACGTGCGACTTTACAGACACAAGCCGAAACATCATTACAGTCCCAAATCTGCCGCTACACTCTTCATCGCATCAAGTCCTAGCGCAATAAAGTCATCCAATTCCAAACCGATCTCGCTGCACTTTGCTATCTGCTGGCGATTCGCGCCCGCCGCAAAGCGCTCTTCTTTGAACCGCTTGCGAATGGATTTGGCTTCCAGGGAGGCGAGCTTTTTATCGGGACGGATTAGCGCTCCGGCAGTGATGAGCCCGGTCAAAGGATCGGCACAAAAGAGGGCTTTATCCATCAGCGACATACAGGGCTCTCCATGCGCTTCGTTGTGGACAAGAATCGCGCGACAGATTGCCTCACTTGCGCCCAACTGTTTGGCCATTTGAGCCCCTGGTTTACTGTGGACTTTCAAATCGGCATGGGTCAGCTCAACATCGATATCGTGAAGCAGACCCGCCAGCCCCCACTCATCTTCGTTTTCCTTGAACCGCCGGGCAAGCGCCCGCATAATGGCTTCCGTAGCCAGCATATGCTTGATCAGGTTTTCATTCTTCACGTTTTCTTGGATGGCTTTCAGTGCCTCTTCCCGATTCATAAGCGCCTCTGCCCGACGACTGCTGCCGTTTTGGTTTTTTTTGAAACAGATGTGATAGGTTTGATTATTCTGTAATTAGTCCAGAAAAAATAGAACAATCCCCATTATTCTTTTGGTGTCCCCAGGTTTTAGAACTTAATCGAGTGGAAGGTTCGCTGGGGAGAGCGCAAAGCTGGCGATTCCGCAGTTGTTGTCACGGTTACGGCTCATGTAAATGTAGCCGCCGACACCCCACTCCGTGCCGAGCGATGTCTTTACGAGCCAGTATTCGCTCCCCGGGTCGCCGCCGTAGCCGACTACAATCACGGCGCGTGTAGGCCGCGTGCTGTTGCACAGCGGCTCGTAGTAAACCCCCGATTTATAGTTTGTAAACGACGAATGGCACGCGTCGATGAACGCCAGCACCGGGCCCTGCTTGTTCACGTAGGCTTTGAGCGACTCCTCGTCACCCG
>JBEKMF010000038.1:0-16763 GCA_050008655.1 Smithellaceae bacterium | reverse complement strand
CTACAGGCTCAGAAGATGGAATCGGTAGGAAGGCTGGCCGGCGGAGTTGCACATGATTTCAATAATATGCTTAACGTCATTCTGGGGTATGTGGAATTATCCAAGCCGAAACTGACGTCAGGCGATCCGGTATTGAAGGATATTGAAGAGATCGAAAAAGCAGCCAGCCGTTCCAGAGACATCACTTCTCAACTTTTGGCATTTTCCAGGAAACAGATCATCTCACCTAAAATAATAAATCTGAATGAACTGATATTAAGTATACAAAAAACCCTTGCCCGAGTTATCGGTGAGGACATTCATCTGAATTTTTATCCTCAAGAAAACCTCTGGCAAATAAAGTTTGATCCGACGCACATCGAGCAGATTCTCTTCAACCTTGCGGCCAACGCCCGTGACGCCATGCCCGGAGGAGGAAAACTGACCATGGAAACAAATAATGTCCATCTGGATGAAGCCTTTTGCCGGGATCATTTGGGCTTCATGCCTGGAGATTATGTTGTCTTAACTGTAAGTGATAGTGGATCAGGAATTGATAAGGAGAGCTTGCAATATGTCTTTGAGCCGTTTTTCACGACCAAGGATGTGGGTAAAGGTACCGGACTGGGATTGGCGATGGTCTACGGTATCGTCAAACAGAATGGCGGATTCATCAATGTTTACAGCGAACCGGGGCAAGGGACAACCTTTAAGATCTATATGATGCGGAATCTGGAAATGGACGCAACTGCGGGAGAAACTAAAGAAGAGTCGGCAGTCTTCAGTCCCGCCATGATTCTTGTGGTAGAAGATGATGATATGGTACGGGGCATGATTACCCAGATGCTGAAGGCAATCGGCTACAGTGTAATAGCCGCGGCAACTCCGGAGGAAGCTTTGTCTATTTGCGAAAAAGGGGACACACCCGTGGACCTTGTCATAACGGATGTTGTAATGCCGGTAATGAACGGCAGAGAGTTAAGAGATAAGCTGAGAGTCGTCAGACCGGCGATAAAAGTTCTTTTCGTGTCCGGCTACTCCTCCAATGTTGTAGTCCATCATGGAATACTGGAAGAAGGTGTGCATTTTCTCCAGAAGCCTTTCAGTCTGAATGATCTATCCCGCAAGGTCAGCAAGGTGCTCGCGGGCAAGTGAGGTTATTAAACTTGGGGACAGATGGGGTCAAATCTTTATTCTTGCGGGGGGCCCCAGGGTCACGTTTGGATCTACTGAACCCGTATTTTAACCTTTCCATCAATAACCACTAAAGCAATGTCTTTTCGCTGCGAACCGGTTGTATGCTGCTCAGAGAACTCTTGCGTACTTCCTGTTTTCGTTAATTGACTGATTTTGAAAAGTGTGCAATGCTACATTCAATTGATGTACTTCATTATCTGCAAATCACGGAGTGAACATGTCAAGTAAATATCGCAGAACGATCATGCTGGTCATTCTATGTACAGGAATGCTGTTGGTCCCGGCAACCACGGGATTTTCAAAATCGTCTATAACCCTGGCCTCCCGGAAGCTTGTTCTGCGGTCCGGCGCCGCATTGGTCAAGGACCAGCAGACCGGCGAATTCCTGATTCAGAAAAAAGCAACCGCGGCATTGCCTATCGCCTCTATCACCAAACTTATGACTGCGATGGTTGTGCTTGATGCCAACCTGGAGCTTGAAGAGTCAATTACCATCGAACATGAAGATATGTTCGGCCTGCGCCGCCGCGCCCGTTCCCTCCTGCCGGAGGGCAGCCGGCTCACGCGCAGAGATGTGCTGCTTCTTGCCTTGATGTCTTCCGATAATCGTTGTGCGCGCGCGCTGGCGCGAACTTATCCGGGCGGTTTCGATGCCTGCATTGCCGCGATGAATGCCAAAGCTCAATTATTGGGGCTTATCGAAGCACATTTTGATGAGCCGACCGGACTCTCCAGGGGTAATGTCGCATCCGCACGAGATTTGGTGCAGTTAGTAGATGCTGCGTATCAATACCCCCTTATCCGCGAATTCACTACCTGTAAGAAAACTTATATCTACACAAGCGGACGCATACTAAAATTCAACAACACCAACCGACTGCTTGAGAATCCTCAATGGCAGATAGGTCTCTCCAAGACCGGCTTCATCGGCGCATCCGGCCGCTGCCTGGTGCTGCAAGCCCAGGTGGCCCAGCGTTCCTTAATTATCGTTCTGCTTGATTCTCAGGGCAAGCTGACGCGCGTAGGAGACGCCAACCGAATCAAACATTGGCTGGAAGGACTATCGCTTTAGCCGGGCGCGAGAAAACGATAGGAACACTTGGCGCAAAACAGAGATTCATGTACACACATCCTCGACAATGAGAGGTGATTATGGAAGAAAAGAATCTCATTCTTGCTGTTGATGTCGGTACCACTGAAACCAAAGCAGCGCTGGTAAGCCCCGATGGTTACATAGATTCCGATCAGTCAACTTGCAGTCTATCCTATCCGGAAAAGTCGTGTGTTGAACAATCTCCAAAGGAATTATCGGACGCGATATATAATTCCAGCAGGAATGTTCTTGCGGCGCACCCCGATCTGGCCGGCAAACTTGCCGGCATTGTGTTCACAAGCCAGATGCAAAATACGATACCGGTCGGAAAAGACGGAAAACCCCTCATGAATATGCTTTCATGGATGGATGAGCGCGCAGCCCAGTTCACTCAGGAAGAAATGTTCAAGGGACTTATCAAGATCGAAGGCTATCCCCTTTCAACGCTTATCAAGTTCATAAGAATAACCGGCGGCATACCGGGGAAAAACGGGAAGGATACCGTTTGCAAGCTTGCCTGGATGAAAAAATACAAGCCGGATTTGTATCATGCGACTTATAAATTTCTTGATGTAAAGGATTACGCAGTTTTCCTGGCCACGGGAAATTACGTGACCTCATACGATATGGCATACATCACCTGGCTCATGGATACGCGAAATAAGGATCCGGAAAAGTGGAGGTGGTCTGAGGATATCCATAAAATGTTCGGTCTTGACCCCGGCAAAATGCCGGAGCTTAGAAATTCAACGGCAATTGCCGGCAACGTCACCGCCGAATTTTCTGCAAAGACCGGAGTTCCGGCGGGCATTCCCGTCGTGAATGGTTCCGGCGACCTCCTCACATCGGCAATAGGATCCGGAGCTATTGAGATGGGGCATATACATATCAATATCGGCACTGCCGGATGGGTTGCCACACACCACCCCGGACACGCTATCGATACGCAGCATTATATTGGAGCAATCGTATCGGGTATTCCCGGAGAGTATCTTTTGATCAGCAAACAAGAAACATTGGGCGCGGCTTTGGACTGGCTCAGGGCAATGCTTTATCCCGCTGAGTTAACACAAGGAATATCAACTGCTGAAATATATCGGACAATGGATAAGGAAGCAATCAAATCACCCCCGGGCGCGAATCACGTCATTTTGACGCCATGGCTATTCGGGGAACGATCACCTATCAACAATCCATATCTACGGGGGCAGATATTCAATGTCGGCGTCAATACAACCAGAGCCGATCTGTGCAGGGCAGCAATGGAAGGTGTCGCCTTTAATATCCGCTGGGGCATGGAATTCGTAGAAAAAATGTCATTAAAAAAAGTCAAGCCGGCTGTAGAGGAGGTTAGATTGATCGGCGGTGCTTCAAAAAGTGACGTATGGAGCCAAATTTTCGCTGATGTCCTGCAGAGGCCGATCGTGCAGATGCTGAATCCGCAGATGGCGTCCGCTCAGGGCGCCGCAACCATTGCGATGGTGTCCCTCGGCATTTATAAAAGTTTTAACGAGATAGGCAGGATGCTGAAAAAAAATAACCTCTTTAAACCGAATCCGGACAATAAAGCGGTATATGACAAGTTGTATAAACACTACCAGGCATTGTATAAGAACAATAAAGACGATTTTAAAAAACTCAACCACTGAGGAATGCCTGCGATGAAGCGTTTCATTGAAGATTATAAGGACGAATTTTTCGATATCATCGTGATCGGCGGCGGTATTAACGGCGTGTGTGTCGCTTATGACGCTGCCTCCCGTGGATTGAGCGTGGCGCTCGTGGAAAAAAACGATTTCGGATGGGCGACGTCTGCCGCAACGTCCAAAGTGATCCACGGCGGGCTACGTTACCTGAAAACATTCGAATTCGGCCTTGTGCGCGAGTCATTAAATGAACGCAGAATCCTAGAAAATATTGCGCCTAACTATATCTATCCCATTCCGTTTATGTTTATCAATCCGACGTTTCTCATGAAGATAGGGTTGTTTGTTTACGATCTGCTGGCCTTCGATAAAAAATTCACATGGGACAAAAGTAAAAAAATTCACAATCACTATTCTCTTTCGAAAGAAAAGGTTATCGAAGAAGAACCGAACACGAAGCGTGAAAAATTGAAAGAAGCCAGGGTGTACTATGATTGCCAAAATATATTCCCCGAGCGAATGACCCTGACATTTCTGAAATCAGCCGTCCATTACGGAGCACATGTTTCAAATTACACCAGAGTAGATGACTTCTTCATTACGGATGGAAACCAGGTTTCCGGCATCGTGGTGCGGGATCTTGTGAGCAACAAAACTTACACAATCAGAGGCAAACTGACTATTAACTGCACCGGGCCCTGGGCGGATATCGTTCTCAAACTGGCTAAAAAAGGTGCTTCGCAGGGCAAAATATGCCGTTCCGAGGGCATTCACCTGATTGTCAAAAAACTCGTCAACAAAAATGCCGTCGGCACCATGACTAAAACAGGCCACTTCTTTTTGATTCCCTGGCGCGGATATTCATTAATCGGAACGACAGACAAGGAATATCCGGGAACTCCCGACGAGTATCACGTAACCAGGCAGAGCATTCAGGAATTACTCGATACCGTGAACGCGGATTTCGGCAATGATGATCCCATCCAATACGCTGATGTGCTGTTTTCATACGGCGGTCTCCGCCCGCTCCTCGATGCGAAAGGAGAAGATATTCATACAACGACACGCAAATATGAGATTAATGACCATGCAGACGAAGGGCTCCGTGGCATCATCACGGTAGAGGGCGGCAAATATACAACCAGTCGCAATCTCGCACAGAATGTTTTAAAAATCGCTGAAAAGAGATTGGGGAAAAAGCTCCGCAAGTGTATCACTCGTAAACAACGGCTTGTCGGCTGCGAAATAGAGGACATTGAAAAATTTATTGAGTCTATAAAAAAAGAAAACCGTGATTTTAAAAATACAACCGTTGAATATCTTGGCAGAAATTACGGTACGGAGTATGATAAGGTGCTGAAGCTTGCACGAAAGGATATAACACTGGCTGAAACTGTAAATAACGACGGAGAGATACTGGCCCAGGTTATCTATGCAATCAGGAACGAAATGGCGATTACGTTGAAAGATATTTTCTTCAGAAGAACCGGCATGGGGACACTTGGCCATCCGGGTGAAAAAGTTATTGCCAAGGTCGCCAATATCGCGGCAAGTGAGCTGGGTTGGAACGCCGCTAGGAAGCAAAAAGAAATCAGCGATCTGGAAAAGGCTTACAAGCTTCCCGATTGACACGGGCGCGAATCAGCATATCTTTCCATATTGTAATAAATAGCGGCATACAACAGCCACCATTATGGCGCGCATATAAAAGAGGGAGGGAGAAAGGATTATGACGAAAACTTTTTTTGCTGTCAGTCTTACTTTTTTGCTCATTGGTTGCGCGGGCTCCCGCCCTGCGCGCATGGGCGTCACGGATGGAAAGTTTATCCCCTGCCCTGATTCTCCGAATTGCGTTTCCTCCCAATCTTCCGATCAGACACATGCCATAGAGCCGCTCTCCTATAAAGGAACTCCTTCCGAGGCTCGGGCTCGACTTCTGGCCGTAATTAAGGGCGTGAAACGGTCAAATATCGTTACGGAACAGGAGAATTATATCCATACCGAATTTACTTCCGCCGTTTTTCGTTTTGTTGATGATGCGGAATTTTATATCGATGATTCTCAAAAGATAATTCATATCCGCTCGGCCGCACGCCTGGGATACTATGACTTCGGTGTGAACCGCCAGCGGATAGAAACGATCAGACAACTTTTTAACAGTGCATCGCCATAACGGCCAGTGGTGATCTTATGAAAAATAAACCACTGGAACGGGAATACAAGGCAATTGTGGCAATGATTGGTCTTTCCTGCCGGGAAAGGCACGACACAAAGAAGGGTAAACTTTGCCCGGCGTGTAGGGAACTTTTAACTTACGCTAAAGCCCGTCTCGACAAATGTTCTTATAAGGAGAAAAAGCCTACATGCGCGCGCTGTCCTATCCACTGCTACAAACCCGCAATGAGAGAACGCATTCGCGATGTGATGCGTTATGCCGGGCCACGCATGCTAAGGCGTCATCCTGTTCTTGCTCTCCGCCATCTACTGGATGGGCGGAAAACCGTATCCCGTCCACCTCAGGGTTGAACGGTAAAATTGATTATGATATAAAAATACTGCTAGTTTGCTTCATATATTGCGATTGATATCCCTAACATAATATAAGGAGGTATAGACGCGATGGCAGAGGAAACCGAGAAAAAGGAACACCACGACGAGACGCATTTAGAAAAATTAACAATCAAAAAGCTTCAGGAGATCGCCGCGGAGCTTCCCCACGAAAAGGCGATCCACGACATGAAGAAGGAAGAACTAATCGCCTTCATCAAAGAAGCCAAAGGCATTAAAGACGAAACACCAATTAAGAAAAAGAAGCATGTCGGCAAGATTAAGATGACTAAAGCTGAACTGAAAGCCAAAATCCGCGAGCTGAAAGGTTTGAGATTGCAGGCCATTGAAGAGAAGGCTAGTAAAAAGGTCATACTTCTGCGGCACCATATCAGCCGCCTAAAGAAACTATCGAGACGTGTTGCCGCGGCCTGAATCTAAGCAATATGCCTCCTGCGCAGTCATTCTCCAAAGACATAGATGTCTTAACGATCGAATTAAGCAAAAGAAGCATCATTTAAAAGGAGAGAAAACATGGAAGGAAAAACAATACGCGAGAGCACTATTATCATGGCCCAGCTGATGAATCCTCAGGATGCAAATCCTGCCGGAAACGTCCATGGCGGGGTCATCATGAAGCTTATTGATAATGCAGCCGGTTGCGCGGCTTGCCGCCACGCGAGGTCTAACGTCGTTACGGCCTCCATTGACCGCCTGGATTTCCACAATCCCGTCTTTGTAGGAGACCTTGTGACCTTGAGAGCAAGTTTAAACTTTGTCGGAAAAACATCAATGGAACTCGGTGTTCGGGTGGAGGCGGAAAACCTCCTCACCGGTCAGAGGCGCCACACAGCGTCTGCCTATTTGACCTTTGTAGCCCTTGACGCCAACGGCCGCCCCTTGCCTTTATCTCCCCTGATTGTAGAGACAGACGAAGAGAAGCGGCGAAACCAGGAGGCTAAAGACAGACGCAAGTCAAGGCTCGCGGAAAAAACAAAAGAAAAGCAATGCCAGGCTGATGCGAATTGCCTTGTATAGCGGAAAATAAAGGAGAGTTAGAAAAAGGGATCAGCCTCCGTACATGACGGGAAAGATGTTTATCAGTGAACCGTTGATCAGCTTTTCTTCCAATGGCAAAACGCGGCCTTCCATGATTGCCGTTATCGCCTGCGGATTTGGAATTTTTAGCAAGGCCATGAGATCGGTCACTTTTGACCCTTCGGGAATCGTGAGCTCCATTCCTTTATCATGCTGATAAGCGGGTATATCTTTCCGCAACTGCCCAAACAATTTTACCTTAATCTTCATCCGCAAATCTCTTTACAAGGCAAGGGTGGTATCCAATTCCGCATCTGTAACCGCGAAGACGGTATTATGAGGCGGCAAAGGTTCCTTATAGAAGAATTCGGGAAGCCTATCATCCTTGTTAGTAAAGCCCGCTTTGCGGTTGAACTCTTTTTCCGTCTTTAAGGTGCGAATTCCCAACTGAGGAATGGCATCCGCACCCAGCGGAGCGCCTATTTTAGCGCTGAGGGCTTGGACAAGCGCCGCGCTTGCCTCCGGCGAGGTTAGGGCAACGGCTGCCAGAATACAAAGACCGATGCTATCCATCGCCGCCATGGCAATTTGAGCGCCGCGCGAAATCGCAACCTGCCCTTCTGGTTTAAGAGGATCAAGTTTTTTAGCCATATAATGCCCCATGACATTGCCGGCTGTATGATCGGCGCCCATGGGTGAGGTGGCATAGGTAACGCCGTTTCCCTGCATGGCTCGCGGATCATAGGCGGCAATACTCTGTCCTTTAACCACGGGAACCCGGTGGTGCTTGAAATGTTTTCCTACAGCCGACGGACCATCTCCCAGTATCTTGCCCATTTCCGTACCTTTAGCTATCTCTTCCACCATATCAATTGCCGCCTGTCCGTCTTCAAATTTTTTGTATCCGGCATCCATCGCCACCGCTACAGCGACACCGGTGTTCATGGTATCGAGTCCAATGTCGTCGCAGAGAAAATCCAGGCGGGCAATAGTATCCAGGTCTTTTATTCCGGTCATGCCGCCAAAGGCCCAGATGGTTTCGTATTCCAGGGAGGAAGTTACGTATTTCCCTTGTTTATCATTAAAAACATTGGAGCAATGGACAATACATTGGGCGCACCCCATATGGCCGGGGCCACCGCCTCTTTCCTTCATAATTTTGGTCAGGTTTTCTCCACTAATATTTTCCCAGCCCGGGAGAACTCCCTTGGTCGCATTGTAACTGGGAAAGGCGCCCATGGCATTTATGGCGCCAAGTATACCGGCGGTTCCGACGTTTGCCAGAAGCTGACCGCTGAAAGGATTCTCTTTAACCTTCAAGGCAAGAGTTTTGGCGGCTTCTTTAAAGGCTTCCGGATTAGCAATGGCATCAGGACTTTTCCCTTGCCGATCCACTACAATGGCTTTCAAGCCCTTAGAACCCATGACTGCTCCCAACCCTCCTCGCCCGGCTGCGCGGCAGGGGTGATCATCAACATCCGAGGTCTGAATGGAGGCTGACTTCATCAGGTATTCACCGGCCGGACCGATACAAGTAACCGATGTCTTGTTTCCATAGGTTTTCATTAATTTATCTACGAGACTGTAGGTGCGCATCCCCTTAAATTCATTAGCGGGCAAGAGGCTCGCCTCACCTTTTTCATCAATGCGTAAAATATGCATTTGCCCTTTCGCGGCCTGGCCCTCAACAACGATTGCTGTAATTCCGAGGTGTCCCAAAGCGGCAGCAATTGTGCCTCCGGCATTGCTTTCCTTGATGGTGCCGGTCAAAGGACTTTTAGCGCCGACAGAAAGCCTACTGGTATTGACCAGATTCGTACCGCTCAAAAGCCCGGGGGCAAAAATAAGCTTATTTTCCGGGCCTAAAGGATCGCATTTCGGCGGCACTTCGGTGTTGATAATAGTTGCGGTCAAGCTCCTACCCCCCAAACCGAGATAAGGCTTAGGCACATCCTCAAAGCGAATACTGTGGCGCGACATATCGACTCTTATGAATTTCATGGCTCTACTCCTTTTCCTGGAATTATTTCTTATCCAATTCTCGTGAAACGGCAATACAACCAACTGAATATACTCTAAACATACACGGTGAATACTTCCCCCGCAGTTTTTCTTGCTAGCATGTTTATTATAACAGGAATATAAAGCAAACACAAAAGGTGGTCAAGAACAAAGCGTTCAAACCGGCTAGAAAATAAAATCATCGAAGAGCGCCTTTGATTTTGCGTATGTATTTAGAAACGACTTCTACCAAATCGCTGTTGTTTTTGTTTTTATCAATCAAGCGCACAACGGCACTGCCGATGACAATGCCGTCGGCAAAGTTCGCGATTTCGCTTGCCTGCTTTGGATTCGAGATGCCGAATCCCACCGCCAGAGGCAATTTTGTAATCTTGCGGATTCTTTGTACCTCACTTTTTATGTTGTCCATCTTAGGCGCGGCAGTGCCGGTGACACCGGTGATGGAAATATAATAAAGAAATCCTGTAGCATCAGATACAATCTGGCGCAATCTTTCCATCCCGGTTGTCGGGGCGACAAGAGAAATAAAATCGATGCCGTGAGCGTCAGTATATTTTCTCAATTCCTGCGCTTCTTCTCGCGGCAGGTCAACCACCAAAATACCATCCACACCGGCCTCTTTTGCCGCTTGAGCAAACTTTTTTGTTCCATAAGCAAAAATCGGGTTGTAGTAGCCAAAGAGCACCATCGGAATCGATGAAGTTTCCCGGATATCGGAAACCAGATCCAGTACGCTTTGCAGAGTTGTTCCGGCTTTTAGCGCCCGTTGTGATGCCCCTTGGATGACCGGCCCATCGGCTGTCGGATCAGAAAAGGGAACGCCGATTTCCATAATGTCGACTCCTGCATCTTCCAAACCCAGGATCAATTTTTTGGTTACGGCCAGCGAGGGATCGCCTGCCGTCAAATACACTATCAGCGCTTTTTCATTCCTGCCGCGCAGTGTGTTAAATTTTTCGGTAATCCGTCCCATACCTACATGATTCCTTTTTCCGCAATCGTCTGCGCATCTTTATCTCCCCTGCCCGACAGACAAACAACGATGATTTTATTCTTTGCCATTCTCGGCGCTACCTTCATGCTGTAAGCCAGGGCATGCGCGCTTTCGAGCGCGGGAATGATACCTTCCTTACGGGATAAAAAGAAAAAAGCCTCGATTGCCTCTTTATCCGTCACGGTTACGTATTTTATTTTTTTTGTCGCGTGAAAATAAGCATGTTCGGGGCCGACTCCCGGATAATCCAGACCGGCGGCAATCGAATAAGCATCCCTCACCTGCCCATATTCATTTTGCAAAAGATAAGTTTTGTTTCCATGCAGAACTCCCACCTGCCCCGCACTGATACTGGCCGAATGCTCGTTTGTATTCAGGCCATGACCTGCCGCTTCCACTCCGTACATGTCCGTATTCTTTTCATCGAGGAAAGGATAAAAAAGTCCCATAGCGTTACTGCCGCCGCCGATACAGGCGATCAAAATATCGGGAGTTCTGCCCTCCGTTTTCAGGATTTGCCTTTTTGTCTCGCGGCCGATTATCGATTGAAAGTTGCGCACCATCTGCGGATACGGATGCGGCCCGGCTGTTGTGCCGATAATATAAAAAGTATCGCGCACAGTGGATACCCAGTAGCGCATGGCTTCATTCATCGCATCTTTTAGTGTGGCTGTGCCGCTCTTGACGAGGACAACTTCTGCACCTAATATTTTCATACGGAAAACATTGGGCGCCTGGCGGCAAATGTCTTCCTCACCCATAAATATTTTGCATTCCATGCCGAAGAGCGCCGCCACCGTTGCTGTGGCCACACCGTGTTGACCGGCCCCGGTTTCCGCAATGACTTTTTTCTTTCCCATCCGGCGGGCAAGCAGTGCCTGCCCCAGCGTGTTGTTTATTTTGTGAGAGCCGGTATGATTTAAATCTTCTCTTTTCAAATAAATTTTAGCCCCACCCAATGCTTTTGTCATACGCTCAGCAAAATAAAGCGGAGTTTCGCGACCGGCATACTCTTTCTGATAATAGGCAATTTCTTTTTGAAAAGATTTATCTTTTTTTGCCGCGGTATATGCTTTTTCCAAATCGATTAAAGCGGGCATCAGGGTCTCGGCGGCATAGCGCCCGCCGAAAATGCCGAAGTGTCCGTTTTTATCGGGCAGAGTTTTTATCATACTTTCCTCTTCGCAAAAATTAATGGTGTGTTGTCTATTTTAGAATTTACCATATGCACAATATCGAATAGCCTGGCTAATTTCCCATGATCTTTTTTGCCGGGTGATTTTTCGACACCGCTGTTAATATCCAGCGCGCGAGGCGCAATTTTTTCCATGGCCTCTTTTATATTCTCTTCATTCAAACCGCCGGAAAGGATCAGCGGCTTTTTATTCCTGATGAGACAGGCCAACTCCCAGTCCGATTTTTTGCCGGTACCGCCGTAAAGACCGACACAGCGGCTGTCCACCAATATAGCCGCTACGTCATAGCTTAACGCATGATTCAAATCGTCATCATTTTTTAACTCAATGGCCTTAATAACTTGTGCTGCCGGAAATTGGGAGCAATACTCGGGTGATTCATCGCCATGTAATTGAACAAAATCAAACCCGCAATATCCAACTACTCTCTTCACTTCTGCTACATTCTCGTTAACAAAAACCCCGACCTTGACCACCTCCTGCGGCAGAACACTAACAATCTTTCGGGCATCCTCAGGTCTTATATAACGCGGTGACGGCGGATAAAAGATAAAGCCCAACGCCGCAGCGCCCAATACGACCGCGCAAAGAGCGTCTTCTTCATTGGTTATTCCGCAGATTTTAATTTGTGCCACTTCAGCTTTCTCCTTTGAAGGCACGCAGTTTTCCCCCGATATCCGGCGCTGTGATCAATGCCTCACCGATTAAAAAAACATAAATACCTGCCCGTATCAACGATTCAATATCTGCTCTCTGGCTGATTCCGCTTTCAGCTACAACAATTTTACCGGCTGGAATTTGCACCTTAAGCTTGCGACTGGTTTCTATATCGATAACAAATGTATCCAGGTCTCTGTTATTGACACCGATGATCTCCGCATCAGCAGCCAGAGCCAAATCCAGCTCCGCTTTCGTGTGCACTTCCGTAAGCGGACTTAAACCAAGCTCTTTGGCCAACGATATAAACTCCCCCAGCCTCGGTCCTAAAACACGCACAATCAATAAAACGGCATCAGCGCCGATGGCCCGTGTTTCATAAATCTGTAAAGGGTCAATGATAAAATCCTTTCGCAAGAGCGGCAGTCCGACTGTTTGTTTAATTTGTGTCAGATAATTTTTATGCCCCGTAAAATATTTTTCATCGGTCAGCACTGAAATCGCGGCTGCGCCGTTTTGCTCATAAATGCGGGCAATTCTTAACGGATCAAAATTCGCAATGAGTCCGCCACGCGACGGCGAGGCACATTTTATTTCGGCTATAATGGCGCAAGTATTAGGGCTTATTGCCTGGCGGAAATCTCGGCACGCCTCCATCCGGGCAATTGTTTTTTTCAAAGCGGATACGGTCGTTTGTTTTTTCAACCATTCTACTTCAGTTTTCTTAGTTTCAATAATTTTGTCGAGAATCATATACGTGTCGTCAACTGTTACTCATTTCAATAAGCGATTGCAGTTTCTTTACCGCCGCACCACTGTCAATGCACTCGGCCGCAATCTTCATTCCATCTTTTATGTTTTGAGCCTTTTCTCCGGCAACGATAGCCAAGGCTGCGTTAATCAAAATGATATTACGGCAGGCTCCATTTTTACCGGAAAGAACATCTCTGGTGATCCGAGCATTCACGGCAGGGTCGCCGCCGCGAATGGCTCCCAGCGGATCAACTTTGCCAAAATAATCTACCGGGTTGATATTGTAAGTTCGAATGATGCCGTCTTTGAGTTCCGCTACTCGGGTTTCGCTGCTTATCGTGACCTCGTCCAATCCATCCAGTCCGTGCACGACAAATGCTCTTTTTGTGCCCATATTTTTCAAAACACCGGCAAACATTTCGGTAAGCTGGGAATCATACACTCCCAGAAGTTGCGCAGTAGCTCCGGCCGGATTGGTAAGCGGTCCCAGCATATTGAATATTGTGCGAATGCCGATCTCGCGTCGCGGGCCGATGGCGTATTTCATCGCACCGTGGAGTTTAGGTGCAAAAAGAAAGCCGATGCCGATTTGTTGAATACATTCTTCGACGATATCTTGAGGCGCGCTGATATTGACTCCTAAGGCTTCCAAAACATCGGCGCTGCCGCAGCCGCTGGATACCGCGCGGTTGCCGTGCTTGGCCACAATAATCCCCGCTGCGGCAACAACGAAAGAGGTTGTTGTCGAGATGTTGAATGTATTTAACGAATCGCCTCCCGTACCGCAAGTGTCCACAATAGTTGTCGCACAGGCATTGACCCGCGTTGCCTTCTGGCGCATGATGCGTGCAGCGCCGGTCACTTCTTCTACGGTCTCCCCCTTCATGCGCAACGCGGTAATCAAAGCGGCAATTTGTGCGGGAGTAGCATTGCCTTCCATGATTTCTTCCATGGCCGCCATCATTTCCGCTTCGTGCAGGTCTGTTTTTTTAACGGCTTTTTCAATCGCCTCTTTGATCATGACAAATGCTCCTTTCGTCCTGTATATTTTAAGAAGTTTCTTATGAGGCGTTTCCCCTGCGGCGTCAACACGGATTCTGGATGGAACTGGATGCCCTCCACCGGATATTCCCTGTGCCGCAGTCCCATGATTTCACCTTCGGCAGTTTCGGCGCTGATCTCCAGGCAATCAGGCAGAGACTCTCTCTTGACCAACAGAGAATGGTAACGGCCGGCGGAAAAGGGATTGGACAGACCGGCAAAAATTGTTTTGCCGTCGTTAATGATCGGCGAGGTTTTCCCGTGCATGATGCGCGAGGCACGGATTATTTCACCGCCGAAGGCATAGCCGATGGCTTGATGCCCCAGACATATTCCCATAATCGGCACATTTTTGTAAAATTCGCGGATAACATTCACGGTAATTCCCGCCTCGCAAGGCGTACAAGGGCCCGGAGAAATAAAAATGGCTTTGGGGTTCAACTTTTTTATTTCTTCCGACTTTATTTTATCATTGCGATATACACGCACGTCTTCGCCCAACTGCCCCAAATATTGGACAATATTAAATGTAAAAGAATCGTAGTTATCAATCATCAAGATCATGTTTTATTTCTCCCGATTGCCGTTCTCCAGGACAAAGCCGCCTGCTGCCAGACGCACTGCCTGCTGCATTCCTCTGGCTTTATTCAGTGATTCCTGATGTTCCGATTCAGGGTTGGAATCGTAAACAATGCCTGCCCCGGCCTGCACATAAATTTTGTCGTTCTTTAAAACCATCGTGCGGATCGTAATGCAGAAATCCATATTCCCGCTGAAGCTGAAATAACCCACCGCTCCACCGTAGGGCCCCCTTTTTACTTTTTCCAGTTCGCTGATAATTTCCATCGCGCGGACCTTGGGGGCTCCGGTCAAAGTGCCTGCTGGAAATGTCGCCGCCAGAACATCAAACGCATCTTTACCTTTGGCCAGATGCGCGCGAACATTGGATACCAGATGCATCACGTGCGAGTATTTTTCCACAACCATATACTGATTTACTTGAACACTGCCTATTTCCGCTACTCGCCCGAGATCATTGCGTCCCAGATCGACCAGCATCACATGCTCCGCCCGCTCCTTTTCATCGGAAAGCAACTCATCGGATAGTGCGCGGTCTTCCTGTTCTGTTTTCCCTCTTCTTCTTGTTCCGGCAATAGGACGCAATTCCATCGTTTCTTCCTCCTTGCGCACCATCACCTCCGGTGATGAACCGATCAAGGTCAGATCATTCAGATGGAGAAAGAACAGATAGGGTGAGGGATTGACAAAACGCAGCGCCCGGTAGAGATCGATGGGATTGCTGCGGCATTCGGTCTGAAAACGCTGCGAGAGTACAACCTGAATGATATCTCCTGCAACAATGTATTCTTTAGCCTTCTCAATTACCGCCCTGTATTGGTCTGGAGTCATATTGGAGGCGAAGGATACATCTTTTACATCGGCAGATGTTATTGACCGCCGAGGCGTTGCCGCGCCGATTGTTTCAATCATTGCGTCTATCTTTCGACACGAAGCGGTATAACTTTCTTCGAGCGAAGCTGTTTCTTCCGTAAAGGCGCAGGTGACAACTTTAATTGTATGGCGCACATTATCAAAAACCATGATCGAATCACTGATCACAAAAATAGCTTCATCCAAATCTAAATCATCCGGCGGGCTGGGCGGAAGCTTTTCAAAATAGTGCACCATTTCATACCCCAGGTAGCCGACAGCTCCACCGTAGAATCTGGGCAGACCCGGGATAGAAACAGGCCGGTAACGATTCAGCAAGTCACGCAGCAAATCCAGCGGATTGCCTTTATACGCACAGGTAGTTACTTTCCCCTTCTCCTGGATAACAACATTAGTATCGCGCACCCTGAAAACAACACCGGCGTCTGTGCCTAAAAACGAATACCTGCCCCATTTTTCACCGCCTTCGACACTTTCCAGCAGATAGACATAGCTTTTATGCTGCAGTTTCATTAAAACAGAAACCGGTGTTTCCACATCGGCCAAAATTTCCCTATAGACCGGAATCAAATTTCCGCTCTGGGCTAACTTTTCAAACTCGGCGAAACTGGGCTGATGCATAGTTTTCTCCTTGACCCATCCCCTGCCTGCGGCGGGGATTGTTCAACTTAGGAATTTCAACGCACTTCGTTTTTGAAATTCGAGTTTCATTATCCCACAATGCTTCGCATGTGGGATTGTTCGACTAGCAAGTTTTAGTTCACTACGTTCCTAAAACTTGAGTCTCACAAAAAAAGGCCGTGATTTTTTATCACGGCCTTTATAAATTGCTAAAAACAAAAAAAGCCGTGAAGATCCCGGAGGTTCTCCACGGCTTTGATTTCAATTAAAAAAGATCAGCGGCGGACAAGCCTCCTTGAGAGGTTCCACCACCACCAATTATTAAGCGACAATATTTTAATCATTTGTGCCATAAATACTTTCCGATTCTTAGCTGGTGCCTTTATAGCAATATGGGAAATTTCTGTCAAGAATTTTTTCATAAATATATCATGCGGCAATTTATAAATGAATATTTAAAATTGTTTTCTAATCCTGCTTGACACTGGCTTGGTTCTTTCGATATAAGTTTTGAACAAGTATTGGCG
>JBEKMF010000037.1:0-16956 GCA_050008655.1 Smithellaceae bacterium | reverse complement strand
TTAAACTGACGAAATAAGGGAATCCGGAATGTTTTGTCCCCGATGTAAAAGCGAATACGAAAAAGGTTTTTATAAGTGTGCGGATTGTGGTGTTGATTTGGTCGGCGCTCTACCGCTGGAACCAACTGATGATTTAGGCGATGTAGAATTTGTGGAGGTTTTCTCCACTTATCAGCAGGGCGATATTGCTTTTATAAAATCCGTTCTGGATGGCGAAGGAATCACGTATTTTTTTCAGGGAGAGAGCTCTATCTTGCTCATAGCCGCGGGAGCCTATGCCCGTCTCATGGTTAGGGCCGACGAGGCTGAGCGGGTAAAAGAAATTTTGCAGGAGTTAGGATTTTTAGAAAGAGGTTAAATTTCCATCATACTTTTACTTTGTTTTGTTCATTGGGCTGGTTGCACATATTTGAGTTTGCCAAAAATAGGTCTATCCCTCAACTTCAACCAAAACGCTTGCAAATGGCTCGCTGGCCGAGACACATTCAAAACAAGAAATGCCTTATCAAGTAGCTCAATTTCCTTCTTTGGAACGAATATTACAGCCGTGATGCGTTCTCTGAATTCCTTCGCGCCGCGCCTGTGGTCACCGGGATTCAATATGCCTTTGACCAGCTTACCTTCCCAATACTCTTGCAAATAAGGGACTTTTGTCTTTCCAAAAACCACCATCCTGCAATCCTCATCGTCGAAATGACCGAAATGAAAAGCAGAACAGTTAACTACGATGGTCGAAAAGACATCATCTGAGGCCTCCGGAAATTTGCCAACTTTCTCAAGCAGTTTTTCCTGCATCCTGATTGTAAGAGCTTCTGGTCTCAAGTACGGGTTCTCATGCCGGCTTTCCAGTAGAACTGAGTATGTCGAGACACCCTCAATTTCGGTTTTGACGGGAGCGGATTCACATCGCAACTCATTGCTCATTTCCGGGCTAACGAGTTCAAAGCAGAGAAGAGTCCCGTCATCATCTTCGTGAACAAAATCGACAGTCATATTCGTGCTGGGATTAACATTAACTTCGTAACTCAGAAAAACATCGCTATTATCAAGTCTGTTAGCAAACAGAAGTTCGAACAGAAACGACTGAGGTATGGGATCGACGATGCAATCGAGAAGGCGAGAGTACCTTCCTGATCTCTTTAGATTTGCGACTATGTTTTCGATTCGTGCATCCATGGCCTTTGTAATCCCCTATTTCATGAGGGGTTTGACGATGTATATATCTTTATAAAAACCTAAACACCGCAAAATTTATTCCTTCCACAACAGTGGATTGAAATTTGTTTTATAATCATAATAATCTTCTTTTTCCGTTTTTTTCAGGAAGCCGACAATCAGATAAGTAAAAGGTGTGGCGAAAGCTTCGTAAGCCGATTTTATAATCCATTGGGTCAGGATTATCTTTCCTAAAATCGCCGTTGGTATTGTCGCATAAAAAGCCAGTGTGATAAAAATCCCGGAATCGGCCAATTGTCCGAGCAATGTCGAGCCGATTAAGCGTGTCCAGAG
This sequence comes from Smithellaceae bacterium, assembly GCA_050008655.1. Lineage (GTDB taxonomy): Bacteria > Desulfobacterota > Syntrophia > Syntrophales > Smithellaceae > UBA4810. The sequence continues at coordinate 15,447 of JBEKMF010000037.1, read as the reverse complement.
ATGTTTGCCGCTGGTCACTATCTTCATTTTAGCCAACACGAACGAATTAATAAATTCACCGAAGAGATATGCGGCAAATGAAGCAATCAAAATTCGCGGGGTAAAGCCAAATATAGCTGCATAAGCTTTTTGCGCCGCTGCTGAGGATTCAAAAGCTCCTAAATTCCATACCGGAGCGGCGGGTAGATTTATGCTGATCCATATTGCCGCGACAGCCAGCAAGTTGCAGAAAAAACCTATCCAGATGACGCGGCGGGAACGGGCGTAGCCGTAAACTTCCGTCAGAATGTCGCCGAAGATGTAGGAGATGGGGAAGATAAAAATCGCCGCGGGCATAATTAACCCGCCAATAGAAACAAGCTTTACAGCAATAATATTGGAAATAACCAGAGTTGTGACAAATATGGCCGAAATTAAGGGCAGTAAGCGAAGGCGTGTTTTTTCCTTGCTGATTTCTTCCATTAAGAGACACCCTTTTGCGAAGTCGTCACTTTTTATACTCGGCGTCGACTGTGATTCCGATACCTCCGCGCACGGCAAATTCCGCGCTTACTTTGCACCAGCGCGGCTGGAGCGCGGATACCAGATCATCAAGAATTATATTGGTGACGTGTTCGTGGAAAACGCCTTCATTGCGGAAAGACCATAGATACAATTTTAGCGATTTGGATTCGAGGATTTTTTTATCGGGTATGTATTGGATTTTTATTTTGGCGAAATCCGGCTGACCGGTCTTGGGACAAACACAGGTAAATTCTTCAGTTTGCAGGCTAATTACATAATCACGCTTGGGATGGCGATTGGGAAACGTCTCCAGCTTGCGCAACGGTTTCGTTGTTTTGCCCAGCAGAGTTAATCCGGACAGATCATCTTTTTTCGTGCCTTTGGCCATGAATTCACCTAACTAAAAAGAGTGCTTTCATTTACCGAAAGTAATGATTAATTACAAGAGCAAAAAATCTTCACAACGGATATCGTTTTTGTGCTAAATTCGTTCATAATTTCCGAAAGGAGATATTGATATGACAGACAATAAGCCAACCATTCCCGAGAATACCTGGAAATGCAGTAATTGCGGCAATACTGTCGTGGAAATGAAACCTCCGGAAGTCTGCCCCGCCTGCAAACAGAAGTGCGAGTTTCTGAATATTACCTGTTACCAGCCGGACTGCGGCTTCACCGGAATCGACAATCGCTTAAAACCAACGAAATGAAAAGAAAAATAAAGTCGTGCAATCAGCCTTTTTCCATGGTCTTATGGAATTGAATCTGTGGCCATTCTTCCATGGTATGCGACAAACGCCACTCACTCAAGGCCAGATAAACGATGTTTCCTTCGGTATCGAGAGCAAGGTTCGTTGAATTCTTCTTTTGAAAATCTTCCATTATTTTCGCATCATCGGCGGTAACCCAGCGGGCGGCCTCGTAATCGGTTTTTTCGTAGTCGGCATATACGCTGTACTCGTCTTGGAGCCGCGCCATCGTAACGTCAAATTGCAGTGCGCCAACCGCGCCTAAGATGTTGTCCGAGCCCCACAGCGGTTTAAAAACCTGAATCGCGCCTTCTTCGGAGAGTTGAATCAATCCTTTTTGCAGATGTTTTATTCTCAGCGGGTCTTTGAGCCGCACGCGGCAGAAGTGCTCCGGGGCAAAGTGTGGGATGCCGGTGAACTTGAGCGGCTCTTTTTGCGTAAAGGTATCGCCGATTTTAATTGTTCCATGATTATGGATGCCGATAATATCGCCAGGATAGGCTTCTTCAATATTGGTACGATCCTGCGCCATAAAAATTGTGGCATTAGCTAAAGAAACTTCCTTGCCGATCCGGTGATGGATTACGCGCATGCCGCGCTGAAATTTGCCGGAGCATATGCGCATAAAAGCAATGCGGTCACGGTGCGCCGGATCCATGTTGGCCTGGATTTTAAAAACAAAGCCGGAGAAATCATCTTCATCCGGACTCACTTCCCTTGTGGTGGTGGGGCGCGCAATGGGAGGCGGGGCGATTTCCACAAAAGCATCCAGCAATTCCTTTACGCCGAAGTTGTTAATGGCGCTCCCGAAGAAAACCGGTGTCTGGCTGGCCTTTAAGTATTCTTTCAAATCAAATGGATTGGCTGCCCCTTCCAGCAAGGCGATTTCGTCCCGGAGTTCACTAGCCTGGCTCTCTAAAAGTTCATCAAGCAGGGGGTCGTTTAAATCTTCAATGACCACTCCTTCTTCCGAACGCTTGGCTTTTCCTGATGTGAACAAATGTAATTTCTTATCATAAAGATTATAAACGCCTTTGAAGCGCTTACCCATGCCGATGGGCCAGGATAGGGGTGAACATTCGATTTGCAGTTTATCTTCAATATCCGCGAGAATCTCCAGCGGCGACAGGGAATCACGATCCAGTTTATTGATAAATGTTATAATCGGCGTATTGCGCAGACGGCAAACTTCCATAAGTTTCTGAGTTTGTGTTTCCACGCCTTTGGCGCCGTCAATAACCATCAAGGCACTATCCACCGCTGTCAGCACGCGGTAAGTATCTTCGGAAAAATCCTGATGCCCGGGCGTATCCAGAAGGTTTATTTCGCATCCGGCATATTCGAATTTCATGACCGATGAGGTAACGGAAATACCGCGTTCCTTTTCGATGGCCATCCAATCGCTCAAGGCATGCTTAGAAGCCTTACGGGCTTTGACCGCTCCGGCCATCTGGATAGCTCCGCCGAAAAGCAAAAGCTTTTCCGTGAGCGTTGTTTTCCCCGCATCGGGATGGCTGATAATACCGAAAGTCCTTCGGCGTTCGATTTCTTTTTGCAAAAGTTTACTCAAAATAATCTCATTTCAGCAGGCGGTATAAACTAAAATCCCGCCATTTATTTTCTCTTTTATTGCGCCTTCAAACGTAAGTTCCTTCAAATAGACATGGGTTTCATTCAAGGCCATAAATTTTTCAAAATCAGGCATGTTGCTGCCAAAGATTTCCTTAGCCAAAACGTAAGTGGTTTTTGGTATTCCATTGACAAAACCAAAAATCAATTCTTTTCTTTGCGCGTGATGGGAGCGTATTTCAGACAGGCGCTCAATTACGCTGCCAAAAGAATTACCATGCCCCGGATGTATTGTAACGCTGGGCAATTTCTCTATAAAACTCAGGGAATCCAGATAGGTCTGCAGCGGACGGAAATTTTCGTCAAAAATATTGGGACTCAGGCTCGGCGCTATATAAGGGAGAATGTGATCACCGGCCAGCAGGAGTTCTTCCTTTCTGAAGAGAAAACAAACATGCCCGGTGGCGTGTCCCGGTGTAAAAATGACTTCAAATTTCCTCTCGCCGAATTTACGCAGTTCGTTGTTTTGTAAATAATTATTGGATGTAAACTCGGTGATAATGCCGCGCATGTCTTCATATTCTTCGATTACTGCATCGATTTCGTGAGAAGACATACCATGACGTGAGTAGAATTGCCTGGCCTGATTGACCGCTGAATCCGCCCGGCGAAAATGCTGGTATTCGGCGAAAGCAGCGGCGGAAAGATAAATTTTGGCATCTGTATTTTTTTGCAACAGACCGGCCATGCTGCAATGATCCGTGTGCACATGCGTCAAGAAAATATGCCTGATGGCATTGATGCTAAAGCCAATGCTTGCCAAGTCCTTCTCCAACGTTTCATAAGAGCCGGGCATATTGAGTCCAGTGTCAAAAAGCGCCAGTTCCTTATCCTGAGCCAAAAGATAAGCATGCACGTGCCTTAAACGGTAAGGCATGCGCAAAGTTATGCGGTAGAAGTTAGTTTGAATTTCAGTGATCATATCTCATTAAATTTGTGACGAATAATACGTGAGTTCCCTAAAATTTATTATTCGTCTTTACGGCTTTTCTGCTGACGCTTTGTCGCGTTGAGCTCCATTTTTCGCAGGCGTACGCTTTTAGGAGTAATTTCCACCAGCTCATCTTCGGCAATAAATTCGATAGACTGATCCAGAGATAAAATGCGCGGCGGCCGTAAAATTATCGTCGTATCAGACGTAGAAGCCCGCATATTCGTCAGCTTCTTTTCTTTGATAATATTCACATTCAGGTCACTGCTGCGGTTGCGCTCTCCTACTATCATGCCTGCATAAACTTCCGTGCCGATTTCCACAATCATTTCCCCGCGGTCTTCCATCGCGAAGCTCGCGTAAGAGGTAACACGGCCTAAACGGTCAGCCACTAACGCGCCGGTCATGCGTTGCGGAATCGCACCGAACCAGGGAGCGTAATCTTCCAATAGCGAATTCATGACTCCGCCGCCTTTGGTATCGGTCAAAAATTGACTGCGAAATCCAATTAATCCGCGGGAAGGGATCAAAAATTCCATGCTGACCCTTCCCGATCCTTTATTAACAAGACTTTCCATGCGCCCTTTTCTGATGGATAATTTTTCCGTAATTTTTCCCACAAACTCTTCCGGTATATCCAGGAAAAGCCTTTCCACAGGTTCCAAAATCTTGCCTTTTTTCTCTTTGGTAATAACCCGTGGACGCGAAACCATTAGTTCGTAGCCTTCGCGGCGCATTGTTTCAATTAAAACCGCCATCTGCAGTTCGCCGCGTCCGCAGACCTCAAATGCGTCTGTTCTTTCCAGCTTTTTGATTCTGATGGCGACATTTCTCAGCGCTTCTTTTTCCAGCCTCTCCAGCAAATGTCGCGAGGTAAGATATTTCCCTTCTGTGCCGGCGAAAGGACTATCATTGACATAAAACATCATGGATACGGTCGGCTCATCCACTTGCAGGCGGGGGAGCGGCCGTGGATCATTCAGTGATGATATTGTATCGCCGATACTGACATTTTCCACTCCCGATAAAGCGATAATATCACCGGATTCAACGCTTGTGGCCGCCTTTTTTGTCAGGCCGTAAAAAGTGTAAAGCGCGGTGAACTTAATGCCGGGAATTATTTTTTCCTTGGTGCAAAGGCTATAATTATTGTTCATTTCCAGCTTGCCGCTTTGCAGGCGGCCGACGGCAATTTGTCCCACGTAAGAATCATAGTCCAGATTGGTAACGAGGAACTGTGGGATGTCTTTATCGTTTCCTCGCGGTGCGGGTATATATTCGATGATTGTTTGCAAGAGCGGCTGGAGATCAGTGCTATCATCCCCAATCTTTTTGTGGCTGACGCCGATTTTGGCGTTAGTATAAAGTATCGGAAATTCGATTTGTTTTTCTTCGGCGCCTAAATCGATAAAGAGATCGTAGGTATCGTTGATTACTTCGTCAATGCGCGCATCAGAGCGATCAATTTTATTAATGATTAAAATGATGGGCAGGTGTAGCGCCAGAGCCTTTTTCAAAACGAAACGAGTCTGTGGCAAGGGACCTTCGCTGGCATCGACTAAAAGAATTGCGCCGTCCACCATGTTCAGGCTTCGTTCCACTTCGCCGCCGAAATCGGCATGCCCGGGCGTGTCCACAATATTTATTTTTACGCCATTGTAATCAACCGCGGTATTTTTTGCCATAATGGTGATGCCGCGCTCTTTTTCCAAATCCAGCGAATCCATCACGCGGTCCTCTACGGCTTGATTAACCCGAAATACCCCGGTTTGCTTCAACATGGCGTTAAGCAGCGTGGTTTTGCCGTGATCGACATGGGAAATTATTGCAATATTTCTGATATGATTTTTTTTCATCAATCTAAATTTCTTCAGCTCATCTTTCTGGAACTGGTTTTCGCGATAGATACCGGCTGGATTGTAACCAATTTTAACGGGGGATGGCTAAAACCTTTCTTCTTTTGAGAGCGCTTCCATAGCAAAAAGACAGCTTTTTAGCCAGCTATTTCTTTTTATATATCTTTGCCGCCAAAAATTATAATTTTAAAGATAGCCTTTACAAATCGGTGCTGGAGCACTATATTTTGAACCAAGCCCTTAATATATTATCAACCTAATAGGTGAGAGAAATGAACTTCATTAAAATTAAGTTTGGCAGTAATTTTGAAGAGGAATTCCAGAAAGCAGTGCATGAAGTCTTTCATTTGGTTAGCCCGATATTCAAATATTATGAATCCATTTGGCGGCCGAACATTGATGTCTATGAATCAATAGACGAGATTATTATCCTGGCTGACCTCGCGGGACTAAATAAAGAAGAACTACATATAGAAATTGACCATAGAAAAATAAAAATTGCGGGGGTGCGCAAGGCTATTGCCGATTTAAAAAACGCCCGCTATCGTCTGGCGGAAATACCGCGCGGCTATTTTGAAAGGAGTATTGCCCTGCCGGAAACGGTGGATGCGGAATCCGCAATCGCTTCTTATGCCGACGGAGTGCTGATGATTAGAGTCAACAAATTAGCGACTAACAAAGCACGCCGCATTGAAATAAAAACCGATGAATAATAATTAAGGTTCTACCTTTTCGATAGAAAACCGGAGGGTTTAATGGCTGAACAAATAAAAACTGATGAAAATAAAAAATTTACCATACCGGAAGTCCTTCCTGTGCTTTCGCTGCATAATGCCTTAGTGTTTCCCAAAATGATGATTCCCCTGGAAATAGTCGGGAGCGAGTCTTCGCTTCTTGTCGATGAAGCCATGACTAAGGATAGGCTGGTCGGTTTGATTATGGCCAAGAGAGAATTGAGCGGCGACAAAGACCGCTACAGACTGGAAGATTTCCATCCGATAGGTACTTGCGCGGTCATCTTGAGAATGGCGAAGGCTTCCGATAACCGGACGCAAATGCTTTTACAGGGTATCAGCCGTTTTCAGATATTGGAGCTTGTGGAAGGCAAACCTTATCAACAGGCACGCATCAAAGTTATCGAGGAAGTGGAAATAAAAGATATTGAAACCGAAGCTCTTGTGGCTAATTTGCTGGTTCTCTTCGACCGTATTCTCAAACTCTCGCCTTTTTTGCCGCCGGAATTCGGTCCGATGGCTAAATCGATCACCGAAGCAGGCACACTGGCCGATATGATTACTTCGATTATCAATGCGCCTATAGAAGAAAAGCAAAAGATATTGGATAGCGTTGATGTAAAGGAGCGCCTGAAGGAATTGACCCGTCTGGTCAATCACCAGATGGAAGTTCTGGAGTTAGGCAACAAAATTCAAACAAAAGTCAAGGACGATATTGATAAAAGCCAGCGTGAATATTATCTGCGCCAGCAGCTCAAAGCAATTAAACAGGAGTTAGGTGAGGCGGACGAAAACGCCGTCGAGACGGAAGAATACCGCAAAAAAATCGAGGATAAGAAACTTCCCGAAGAAGCGAAGAAAGAAGCTCTGCGGGAGTTGGAGCGTCTCTCCCGCATGAATCCGGCATCCGCGGAATACACGGTTTCGTCGTCATATCTCGATTGGATTACCGCTCTGCCGTGGAATGAATCCACTGCCGATAACCTCGATATCAAAAAAGCCAGAGAAGTTCTTGATGAAGACCATTATGGATTGGCCAAAGCGAAAAAGCGCATTATCGAATACCTTTCCGTGCGCAAATTAAAGCCGGATTCCAAAGGGCCGATTTTGTGCTTTGTCGGTCCTCCGGGAACGGGCAAGACTTCGCTGGGGCATTCCATCGCACGGGCGCTGGAACGCAAATTTGCGCGCATTTCGTTAGGAGGAGTCCACGACGAAGCGGAAATACGCGGCCATCGCCGCACGTATATAGGCGCTTTGCCCGGCCGCATTATTCAGGGACTGAGGCGCGCGGAATCCAACAATCCTGTTTTTATGCTCGATGAAATAGATAAAGTCGGCAGCGATTTTCGAGGCGATCCTTCTTCGGCGCTCTTGGAGGTACTCGACCCTGAACAAAATAATTCGTTCTCGGACAACTATCTTGATGTATCGTTCGATCTTTCGCGCGTTATGTTTATCACCACAGCCAATATTCTGGACACAATACCTCCGGCCCTGCTCGATAGACTCGAAGTAATAGAATTGACCGGCTACACACAGGAAGAAAAAGTAAAGATAGCCGAGCGGTATTTGATTCCTCGGCAATTATCCGAAAACGGCCTGACGGCTGAGCAGCTCAAAATTGCCACTCCCGCTCTGAACAGCATCATCTGCGGCTACACCAGAGAAGCCGGAGTCAGAAATCTGGAGCGCGAAATCGCCAATGTCTGCCGCGGTATCGCTTCGGAGATTGCCGAAGGCACTACCAAATCCAAAATAATCAAGGCCAGCGATATTCACAAATACCTGGGGCCGGTTCGCGTTATGACGGATTTTGACGCGCGCATTGCCAAGCCGGGAATTGCCATAGGACTTGCCTGGACGCCTGTCGGCGGTGATTTGTTATTCATCGAAGCGACCGCTATGAAAGGCAAGAAGGGACTGACTTTGACCGGTCAATTGGGTGATGTCATGAAAGAGTCTGCCGCGGCAGCTTTGAGTTTCATCCGCACCAACGCCAAAGCCTTGGGTGTTGCGCCTAATTTCTTCGAGGATTTGGATATTCATATCCATGTTCCCGCGGGAGCAATTCCCAAAGACGGCCCTTCGGCGGGCGTAACCATGCTTACAGCGCTCACTTCACTGCTAACTAATCGCAAGATAAAAAAAGATTTGGCCATGACTGGAGAAATCACCTTGCGGGGTGCCGTGCTTCCGGTGGGCGGCATTAAGGAAAAAGTACTTGCCGCATATCGCGCCGGCATTACCACGATAATTCTGCCTGCCTGGAACCGCAAGGATATGGAAGATATTCCGGCCAATGTGCAAAAAAGCATCAAATTTCATTTTGTCGAAGATATGCTGGAAGTCCTTAAACTGGCGCTGGAAACTAAGAGTAAGAAAAAAGTTAATTACAAGCGGTAAGAATTACGTGGTGGAACCTGCAAGTCTCATAAATTCTTCAATCGCATCAAGGCAGGCTTGCGGTTGGGCCTGCAGAATAAAATGCGGGGCATTAATTCTTCTTACTTCCAAAAGCGGCGCGCATTTTTTTAAATCATCAAGGCATGAAGAAGGTACCAATCTATCATTTGTGGCTTGTAGATAACAGCAGGGCACCGGTAATTCTTTCAGCCACTTCGTAACATCCACGTTATTGATAATTTTCAGCCGATGATTCATAACATGCGCCGGAACGTCGGCATGCACTTTCTTCCATAGAGGCAAAAGTTCAGCAATAAGTTTATCCTCCCCGATGACGATTTTAAAAAAACGTTTGGGCATATCCGGCCTGATGAGCAAGGGCAGGCGCAAAAAACTCATAATGCGCCAAACAATAGGGCGCGGTGATTTGGCAAAAGTAGCGCACAGAATAAGCGCCTTTGCCTGGATGCGTCCTGAGCCGATCATTTCTATGGCAACAGGTCCCGAAAATGACTCCGCGATAATGATGGGAAGAACGCCTGCGGGAATTTGTTGAGTCGCGCAGTCCACAGTTCCTCTAAATGAAAGAAGTTTGTCTGTTGGATAGCGGACGATTGTAATTTTCGCCTCCGTCGGGAGAAGGGGCAAAAGCGGTTCAAAGGATAATCCCGTGCCGTCCAAACCGGGCATGAAAACCAGATGCTGATTGCTAAGCCATTTCATTTTTTTTGTCGTCACAGTAAATGCATATACTTTATATCATTACATTGCAATAACCATACGGCAAAATCCGCTTGACATTTACCGTAAATTATTTAACCATACGGTTAAACCGTTTAGTTAAATTTGTTTGCGCGGGTATTCGTATATGATTCAAGATGACGGAAATGAAAAACTAAGCAAGACGGCCGAAAAAATTTTAGCCGCGGCACGGAAGACTTTTGCCGAATATGGTTACAGCGGGACGCATGTGGATGAAATCGCCCAGCGCGCCGGTGTGAACAAGGCTAGTCTCTATTACCAAATCGGCGATAAAGATACTCTTTACGCTAACGTTATTCATCAAGTGCTGGGCAATATCGCTCAAGGTATCGCCGAAGCCGTAACCGGAGCAAATAGTCCCGAAGAAAAGCTCAGAGCTTATATTTTGTTTATTGCCGACGCAGTGGATAAGAATCCCGAAATACCGCCGATAATGATGCGAGAGATGGCCGCCGACGGAGCCCATCTGCCCCGTGTCGTCGTGGAAGATATTGTCTCCGTCCTTAAGATTCTCGTTGGCATTCTCGATGAGGGAAGAGCAAAAAGAATCTTTGTCGAAACAGTGCCTTTTCTGATTCATATGATGATAATGGGCACCATTCTCTTTTATAAAAAAAGTTCGCCGATTAAAGATAGGCAGTTATGGCTGCCGGCAGACGTTAAAGCTCGTGACACAAAATTGCAGGGCAGTCTGGGCGATGAAGTTGCGAAACTGGTGTTGAAAGCGATAAAGAAATGATTAACACATATGGTGCGGAGGGGCAAAAGTGAAAAGAAGGATTATCATTGTTGTGTTTATAGGTCTCTTTGTGGGCGTGGGGCTGTTTGTTTATTTCGGCCAAAAAAGCAACCGCACGAAAGAGCTTTTTTATTCCGGCACAATCGAAACAACTCAAGCCAACTTGTCTTTTCAAGTTCCCGGACGCGTTGTTAAAGTCAATGTTCAGGAAGGGCAAAGTGTTAAAAAAGATCAAATCATTGCCCAACTTGACCGCGTGGAATTTGAAGCGCGTTATGACCAAGCCAGAGCAAATCTTACCAGAGCGAAAAAATCAAAACAGCAGTTGGAAACCGTGTTGGATATTAATAAAAAAACACTCCCCGCGGAAGTGGCCAAAGCCGAGGCCAATGTTAAGACAGCCACAGATAATCTTAAAGATGCCGAAAAGAATTACCAACGGTTTGAAGAATTGTTTAAAAAAGGCGTGGTTTCGGAAAAAGAACGGGATTCTATGAAACTCAATTTTGAAGTGGCACAATCAAAGCTTGCGGAAGCCGAATCCTCGTTAAAACTGGCGCAGGGCAATCTCGGCAGAATAGAAGCCGCGAAACAAGATGTTGAAGTGGCCGTTCCGCAAATTGACGCGACAAAAGCTACGGCAAAACAAGCCTCCATCCAATTGGATTATACGCTATTGAGATCACCCATGAACGGTGTAGTTACGAGCCGCAATATTGAACCCGGAGAAACCGTTACTCCCGGGAGGGAAATCATTACTATTGCCGACCTTTCTCGCGTCGATTTGAAAATATATGTTGATGAAACCCAGATCGGCAAAGTAAAACCTAACCAGGAAGCCGAGGTCACAGTTGATACCTTCCCCGGCAAGGTTTACGTCGGAGTTGTTTCTTTCGTCTCGCCGGAAGGAGAATTTACACCGAAAATCATCCAGACAAAAAAAGAAAGAGTAAAGCTTGTATATCTGGTAAAAATATCCATAGCCAATCCCAACTTCGAGCTCAAGTCGGGAATGCCTGCGGATGCCTTGCTGCGGCAATAATGGAGTACCGGATGATCGCGCCCCCATCAAATCCCCCGCCCATGGTGGAAGTCAGAAACGTTTCGATGCACTTCAATTTTGTAGAGGCGGTCAAAACTGTTTCCTTTAATGTGGATAGCGGCAATATCTTCGGCTTAGTCGGTTCCGACGGCGCCGGCAAATCAACACTTCTGCGTCTGATTGCCACAATGATCAAGCCGTCGCAGGGCGAAATTTATATTAACGGCCTCAACGTTCTGACGGATCGGCGGAAAATTAAAAATATAATCGGCTATATGCCGCAGCGCTTCGGTCTGTATCAAGATTTGACCGTCGAAGAAAATATCGATTTTTTTATGGATATTTTTGCCATTCCCCGCGCCGAAAGAAAAAAGAGAAAAAATAAATATCTGGGATTTTCTAATTTATTGCCTTTTGTGGATAGATTAACGGGTAATCTTTCCGGCGGTATGAAACAAAAGCTGGGGCTAGCCTGTGTCCTGGTGCATGAACCTCAATTGCTGATTCTCGATGAACCGACAAACGGCGTTGATCCTGTATCGCGGCGCGAATTTTGGGAAATATTGGACAACATGAAACAGGAAGGCATGACAATTCTTGTCTCCACTGCCTATCTGGACGAAGGGGAAAAATGCGATCAGGTTGCCCTGATGCACCGTTCTGTCATTCTGGATTTAAAAACACCTGCTGCCATGCGCGATAATTTTCCAAACCTGGAAGAGGCAATTATTGAACGGATAAAGGAAGTGGATAAGGAGCTGGCCCATGACGCTTTCCAATTCTGATTCTATCTCTGTTGTGAATCTGGAAAAGAAGTTCGGCGATTTTACCGCCGTCAATAAAATCACTTTCTCCGTAAAAAAAGGTGAGATATTCGGATTTCTGGGTGCCAACGGTTCGGGGAAATCAACCACCATCCGCATGCTTTGCGGCATTATCACCCCTACTTCTGGTACGGGTTCGGTTGCCGGACACGACATTTTAACCGAGCCGGAAGAAATCAAGCACTCCATTGGTTATATGTCGCAAAAATTCTCTCTGTACGAAGATTTAACACCTTACGAGAATTTGCGCTTTTACCTTGGCGTTTACAGCGTTCCCCCGGGACAATGGGAGGAACGTATTGATTGGGTCTTGAACATGACACAGCTACAAGAAGAAAAAAATCGTTTAACGAAAGAATTACCGCCCGGCTGGCGTCAAAGACTCGCACTCGGCTGCTCGCTTTTACACAAACCGGATGTGCTTTTTTTAGATGAGCCGACATCCGGTGTTGATCCGATTACTCGTCAGCATTTCTGGGATTTTATTAAACAGCTTGCCCATGACGGTATTACGGTGTTTGTCACTACGCACTATATGGATGAAGCGCGCTTTTGCGAGCGGGTAGTTATGATTAACGCGGGAAGCATAGTGGCTTCCGGCAGCCCCGCGGAAATTATTGCGGACGCCTGTCCCGATCAGCCAGAGGCGGATTTGAACGACGCTTTTATAACTTTAATGACGAGGAACAATAGTTGAATTTACTGAGACTCAAAGCCCTTATCCGCAAAGAAATTTATCATTTGATCCGGGACTACCGCAGCCTTTATCTGGCGTTTGCCATTCCTTTAATTTTAATTATCCTTTTCGGTTATGCGCTTAGCCTTGATGTGGATAACGTGGAAACGGTTATGGTGGATTATGATAAATCGGAACTCAGCCGCGATTTCATCCGCAAACTCGGTGCCTCACCTTATTTCCATATTGCCGCGCAGCTCAATCAGACAAAAGATGCCGTCTATTATCTTGATCGCGACACCGCGGCAGTTGCCATTATTATCCCGCCCGATTTTATGAAAAACATTCAGGCAGACAGGGAAGCTCCACTGCAAATTTTGATTGAAGGCAGCGATCCTAATTTTGCCGGCATTATTCGCGGCTATCTGACGGCCTTTACCGAACAATATAATCAAAAACTGCTGCTTTCTTTTCTTAACCGCCAGGGCATGGAAAAAATTATGCCTCCCGTAGATGCGCGAATCCGCATTTGGTTCAATGAAGATTTGGAAAGCCGCAATTTTATTATTCCGGGAATTATCGCCATTATCATTATGATTGTCGGCGCACTCTTGACCTCACTCATCATCGCGCGTGAATATGAAAACGGAACGATGGAAACGATAAAATCGCTGCCGGTAAAGGCCGGGGAATTGCTCTTGGGAAAAGCATTCCCTTATTTCTTTATTGGGCTTACCGATGTTTTAATCGCCATGCTCTTAGGACAACTCCTTTTTGGAGTGGTAATGAAAGGCAATTTTTTTCTGATGATTATCGCTACCTCTCTTTATCTGGGCGTGGCGCTTTCGCTGGGTTTGTTTATATCCACCGCGACAAAATCACAACTGATTGCCAATCAAGTGGCAATTTTAACCACGTATTTGCCCTCTGTTCTTCTTTCCAATTTTGTTTTTCCGATAATTAATATGCCTAAGTTTTTGCAGATAATAACCTATATCGTTCCGGCGAGATACTACATTGACATTTTAGGCGGCATCTACCTGCGCAATACCGGATTTTCCTACTTATGGCCGAGCATGGCGGTTTTGCTGTTTATTTTTACAGTGCTTACATCACTGAACTATTTGTTGTTGAAAAAGGAAGGCCTATGAGCTGGCTACGCATCAAAGAATTAGTGCGCAAAGAATTCATCCAGCTTTTTCGCGATAAGCGAAACCGGATAACTCTTTTTGTTGCTCCCTTTATTCAAATGCTCGTTTTTGGCTATGTGGTCAATTATGACATTCGCAATATTCACGTTGCCCTTGTGGATTATTCCCATACTTATGAAAGCCGCAAACTAGTTGACGCTTTCGAAGGCAGCAACATTTTTCATATCACCTATTATGCAACCGACGATAATCAGATGGAGGACCTTCTGTTGCGGGGGAAAGTAGATATGGGCATTAAGATTGGTCCGGATTTTGCGGGCATTATTCGCAAAGGCCAAACGGCGCCGGTTCAGATTATTGCCGACGGCTCCATGAGCAACATGGCCTCCATGCGCATGGCTTACACCGCTATTGTAATCGATAAGTTTAACAGCGATACCATCCGTGAATTGTACCCACAGCAAATGAACTATGGTAAAATCGACGCGCGCATTCGCACCTGGTATAATCCCAATCTGGACAGCCAATACTTTTTTGTTCCGGGCATTGTCGCCTTTTTAATCATGCTTATTTCTTTGCTTTTAACATCGATCGCCATTATTCGGGAAAAGGAAGCAGGCACGATGGAGCAATTGATCGTCACGCCGCTGAAAGCTTCCGAATTAATTATCGGCAAGACAATTCCTTATATAATTATTTCTCTGGCGCAATTGTCGGCGATAATTGTTGTTGCCATCTACTGGTTTGAAATCCCTTTAAAAGGCAGTATTATACTTTTATTTTTTGCCTCCTGTTTGTTTTTGCTAAGCACTCTTGGCGTGGGGCTTTTCATTTCTACTATCTCTGCCACTCAGCAGCAGGCCATGATGACCACTTTCTTTTTCATCATGCCGTTTTTTATGCTCAGTGGTTTTGTTTTTCCCATTGCCAATATGCCCACATTTGTCCAGTGGCTCACCTATCTTAATCCTCTGCGCTATTTCCTGGTCATTATCCGCGGAATTTTCCTTAAAGGTGTTGCCCTGGAAGTGCTCTGGCCGCAATATATAGCGCTGGCTGTTCTGGGAATGTTTGTTTTTTTAGGCGCGATAGCGCGCTTCAAAAAGCGACTGGATTAGTATAATATGAAAATACCTTGAACATCTCGAAATTTTTGGCGGGGCAACTTTATGCTTAAAATCATAGAAGACCAACCTGTCATCAAAAAATACGTAAGACAATTTACAAAAGGGTTTAAACCTTTTATTGACGAAGAGATAAAAGTAAAACTCGGGCATCAGGGAGCGAGCTTTCCGGCGAAAGTTTTATGGTCAAAAAACCTCGGTATTTGGAAATTTTCGCATGCCATAAAGGGAGTCAGATATTGGAATGCCTTTGGTGTGGGAAAGCCGCAGGAGGCAAGCCTTCTTTCCATAACTGCCGAAATTAATTTCCCGTGGACAGG
>JBEKMF010000036.1:0-17014 GCA_050008655.1 Smithellaceae bacterium | reverse complement strand
ACGGAAACAAATGATGCTTTATCTTCGATTATCAGCTTTCTTGCCGCTTCGACGGATAGCGATGTGTCACCCTTGCCGTCCTGCACAACATACTTCACCGGCCGTCCCAGAATACCGCCGGCCGCATTAATCTCATCGACCGCCATTTTTTGTATATCCATGCATGGCTTAGTACCGGGGGATGCAACGTTTCCAACATACCCAATAACAATGGGTTCCCCCTGCGGTTCTGAGAATGACACTGATGGCAGCAATATCGCCATTACCGCTATCACCACTACTGAAATGATAACGCCAACAACCCTTACACCTTTCTTCATCATGGCACCTCCTCCTTTAAAAAATATTCCCAGCCTAAAAAATTTACCCGTCCCTGCGGAACGGATCTTCATTTACAGTTATTAAATATTTTATAATCCCTTGAGGTACTTATCCCTGATATAGTCATTATCCTTCCCGATCTCGCAGGAAACCCACTTCACGCGGGGAGGAGATTCAGACATCTTGACGAAATTTGCGCTAATAGTATATTTACCTAAATTTTTATCTTCAACTTCCTGAAACGCCTTACGGATATGCCATTGCTTATTTTTCATAGCCGTCTCCGGCGTCATCAATTTCATAACTATAGGCACTCCACCGCCCCGCCATTTGGATCTTGCCGATTTTTTGCTGTAATTCAAAGCTATTCTAACCAATTCATCACTCGTGTGCTTCATTGTTTCTTTTTCAATTAGTTTATGAAGGTGTGTTGCCTGTTCCAGAATGTCGGGTATACGATCGGATGAATATCTCCAGTCGTCTTCGATCTCCCACAGACCTAAAATCTTAAGCAAGGCTCGAAAATCATGATCTCTGGGAGCAGCAATGGCAACGAATCCATCCTTGCACTTCCAATGGCCGTAAGGATATAAGATAAAATCCAGAACTCCGATTCGCGGACGTGCTTTTCCCCAGGTGCAGCCGATGGAGGCCGGAATTCCTACCATGGAAGAATAAGCGTCCATGCTCGCCACATCCACCATTTGACCCTGCCCCGTGTTTTGCCGGTGGATAAGAGCAACTGTACCGGCAAGAGCAGCGCTTAAGCCTGATATATACCAGCCGGCCCACATTCCAGCACGTAATGGCCAGTTATATGGTTCCCCCATCTCCGGTACGTCCCCCATCTCGGCGGGAAGTCCCGAGCCCGCCTGGGAAGTAATGTCGGAATCAGGCATACGGGCAAATTGTTTGGCTTTATCCGTATATTGTCCGTAGGGGGTAACGGTGATATAGACTAGCCCCTTGTTCTTAGCACTTAGCTGCCGGAAACCTATCCCCCATGAATCCATATCTCCGGCGGGGAACGTCTCAATCACAACAGCGGCCTTTTGAGCCAATTTACCGAAAGCATCTCGATCTTTAGCGTTATTTTTTATATCAAGAGTCATATAACGTTTATTTCGTCCTTCCATCATAAAAGGTATGCCCACCCCTTTAACATTGACGCCAAACGGTGTCATTTGACGGGCAGGATCACCTTCAGGAGGTTCGATCTTAATTACTTCGGCACCGAATTCGGCAAATAAACTGGCAGCAATAATTCCCGCGAAATTGGCATTGCTGGCATCCAGAACCAGCAAATCATCCATCACCTCCCCCTTTCCTTCGGGATTCATAATTTCGGCCAATGCCTTCCCCAGTTCGGAAAGATGAGATGACGCGTGTCGAGTGTATATTTCTTCCTTTTGTGCTTTCGGACTCATTTACAAACCTCTTTTCCGTAGTTGCATATCGGATCTTCATTCATGTTATAGTATACAGGCGGCTTCAGACCTGGCCTGTCGTCAAAGGTGCCAATAACCCTTTTCTTTTCCAGATACTTAATTTCCTTTTCCGACATACCAAGAAACTTCTTCAGCACGACCCGGTTATGATAACCGAGAGGGCGGGCAAGCCACTTGGTTCTTGATGGCGTCCCGCTAAGCTGGGCGGAAGGACCGGCGATTACTAATTCTCCGTACATATCATCTTTAAAAAGAACAACGCTACCTCTTTTGTGCCGCCAGTCATCATTACAAATCGTGAAATCATCTGCCACTTCTGCCGCGGGAAAAGACTTTGAGTTAGCGGCATTGATAATTTCCTCTGTGGTTTTAGACTTTACCCAATCGGTAACGATGCTATTCAAAGCTTTCGCATTATCCGGTTTTAATCTCTCCAGGTTGTTGTTAAAGCGCTCATCTTTAAGTAATTCTTCTTTTCCCATGGCCTTTAAGAGGCTTTTGAACTGGTCATGGGTGGCGCACGCGAGTGCTAGAAATTTTCCATCACTCGCCTTGAATATTGCCGCAGGTACCATGGTGGGGTCTGCATTGCCGGTCTTTCCGATTTCTCCTCCCGTAACAGAATGGTAAGTATAATTAAATAAAAGACGCATCAGGGCTTCAGACTGGGCCAAATCGATATATTGTCCTTTCCCTGTCTTGTTTCTGTAATAAAGCGCCATCATGATCGATAGGGCGCCAAAATTACCCGGTACAAAATCGCCCAGATAATCGGGAAGTTTATAAAACTTATCCGTGCCGGGGTACCCGTTGAGACTTAAGACACCGCTGGCAGCTTGGGCCAAAAGGTCCCATCCCGGGAAAAAGCGCATCGGCCCGTATTGACCATATGTAGAACAGCTTAAAAAAATAATCTTGGGATTTATTTTACTGATCTGAGAGTAGCCTATCTTCCACGCTTCCGCCGTTCCGGGAGCAAAGTTTTCAATGACTACATCAGCTGTCTCGGCCATTTTGTAAATCAATTCTTTAGATTTAGCCAATCTTAAATTTACGGAAAGAAAATATTTGTTTTTGGTTATATTGTGCCAGATCGGATTAGAGTGTTTCCAGTATTTCCCCCAGTAAGTTGCGGGCCTCCAGAGGTCTCCGGAGAAGGGCAGTTCCAATTTGATGACCTCCGCCCCGTAATCCGCAAGAAGCCTAGCAGCGATAGGACCGAAAATCACGTGAGAGAAATCCAACACGCGAATACCTTTCAAGGCCTCTGGTTTTGTGCCTGCGTGAGTTGGATCGAACAGCTTTTCAGTATAAGAAAAATAGTCTTCCATGATTTATCTCCCTAAATATGCCTTTTTCACCAAATTATTCTTCATCAGGTTTGCGGCCGTATCTTCAATGACAACTCTGCCGTCCTGAAGAATATATCCCCTATTGGCTAACTGCAAGGCTCGCAGAACGTTTTGTTCAGTAAGTAAAATGGTGAGCCCCGCATCCCGGAGCTTTGCCAGTGTTTCATAAACTGCGTCCACGATCAGGGGTGCAAGACCTATGGATGGCTCGTCTATCATTATAAGCTGGGGATTAGCCATAAGGCCTCTGCCGATTTTAAGCATTTGCTGCTCTCCACCGCTGAGGAGCCGTGCCATCTGGTTAGACCGCTCCTTAAGAATCGGGTATAGGCTATAAACATAGCATAATGTTTCATTTCTTTTCTTCCAGGAATTGCTTCGATAAGCGCCCAGGAGAAGATTTTCCCTGACCGTCATGAATGGAAAGGCCTTGCTTCCCTCCGGCACCTGAACAATGCCCATATCCACGACTTTGTGCGGTGGTAAATTTAGAATGGGCTCATCTTTAAAGATTACTCTTCCGGTCGGATTTTTCATAAATCCCTGAATGGTATTTAATATGGTACTCTTTCCTGTTCCATTGGAACCGAGAATAGTCACGATTTCATTTTCTTTTACGCGGAAACTCACATCATGGAGCACCGGGATAACACCATACGAGACATTAAGTTTATCTACTTCAAGCATACGCCTTCCACCCCCTCCCCAGATAAGCCTCAATCACAGCTTCGTTATTCACTACTTCTTCCGGGGTTCCTTCGGCAAGTTTTTCACCGTAATTGATAGCAATAATACGATCAGCGGATTCCATTAGCACCGCCATGACATGTTCTATCCAGAAGATGGTAATTCCAAACTGTTCTTTGGCCCGGGCAATAAGTTGAATGGCATTTCTCGCCTCACCGGGATTGAGACCGGCCATAACCTCATCAATAAAGAGGAGCTTCGGCGTTGTGGCCAGAGACCGGGCAAGCTCCAGCATTCTCAACTCATAAAAAGTTAAATCACGGGCGAGGATAGCCCGTTTGCTGAAGAGTCCGACAAACTCAAGATAGTGCGTCGCCTCGACCATGGCATCTTCAAAACTCTGGTTAACACGTTTCTTACCACATAGGGCGCTGGTGGCCACGCTGGCTAAAGCCGTCAACTCAGGGAAAGGCCTGGGAATTTGGTAGGTTCTAGCAAGCCCCATATGCGCCCGCTGATAAGGCTTCATCTTGGTGATGTTTACCCCGTTCATTTCGACCTGTCCTGAATCGGCATTAAGGTAACCGGAGAGCACATTGACTACGGTTGATTTCCCCGCGCCGTTGGGACCGATAAAGCCGACGGTTTCACCTTCGTGAATCTCGAATGATAGATTATTTACTGCAACAATGCCCCCAAAAGTCTTGGTGATATTGTTAACTTTCAGCAGTTCCGCCATTTATTAATTTACCTCCGCACATGTATTGTTGGGAAATATTCTCTATAACGACGTTTGCGATAAATCCCAAAAAGTCCTTCTGGAAGCGCAAAAAGAAGAATTATAAGAATTACCGGGAACACAACTGCCTGCATCGGCCCCATAGTCCTGATCAGAATCATCTCTAAAAAGGCCACAAAATAACCGCCGACAACACAGCCAAATACTTGAGTCCGGCCTCCGATCATCATAGCTAAAAATATTTTCAGCATGAAAGTAAACGTAAGATAAGTTTGTCCGGCAAATGAAGAAAAATAATGGGCGTAAAACCATCCGGCAACCCCAATCATACCGGCGGAAAAGACAAAGGAAAGAATTTTAACTTTGTTTATATTTACGCCAATGCCATGGGCCACTTCCTCATCGTCATTGATAGCGGCCATAATCAACCCATAGCGCGATTTTACAACCTTGTTAATGACCAAAAGGAATAAAACCATGATGACGATGGAGATGTAAGCTATAACCAGGAAATTGATTCTGGCATTCCCCAAATCCAGAAGAGGCTTGATACCAAAAAGTCCGGTGTCCCCCTTAAAGATATCGGTATAGATAATAGTAATTTCAAAAAAAACGAAAGGTAAAAGCAGAGATAACAAAACGTAGTAAAGGCCTCGGGCCACTACCACCAGGGGACTGAAGATAAGAGCCGCAAATAGAGTAATTAAAATCGCAAATGGCAATGTAGCCATTGGTCCCCAGCCGTAAGCTATGCTGAGCAGGGCGGCCGCATAACCTCCTACACCAACGAAAAAATTCGGGCCAAAATTAACACGGCCTGTTCCTAAAGTCATCAACTGCATCGGCAGAGCGATAGCAGCTAAGAGATTTGCCGAAATCATAGTATTGATAAGCCCGGGGCTTATAAAATAGGCAACAGCGGGAAAAATAAGTAAAAGTGCAACCCAAAGAAGGGAATTGCGCCAGTATCTTGGTTCGATCATCCATTCCCATTTCTTATCCTTAAGTCTGATTACAACGCGATCTCTTTTTAATTCAATATCTACCATAATGACTCACTCCTTGTTAATCCCTGGGGCCTCACTATCAAAACAATCATGACCAGCACTAAAGCCGAGAGTGTCATAAAACGCGGTTCCCCGACAATAAAACACATAACTGCATGAACTGCTCCAATAAGAAAGCTGGCCATAATAGTGCCTTTCAGGTTACCTAGTCCTCCCAGGACGGCTACTAGGATGGCGGTAAACATGTAAAGCTGACCCATGTCATAACCAACTGTCCACACCGGTGCGATAATAAGAGTGCCAATCATAACAGGCACAAGGACAAGCATCATCGTGAAAATATAAAGGCTCTCTACGTTAATGCCGACAATCTGGGAGCTGTATATGCTCTGGGAAATGGCCCTTATAGCAAGGCCTGTCCTTGTTTTAAGAAAAAATAAAACGAAAAGTCCGGTTAAAAGAAGCGCGATAATTGATCCGATAAGAAGCTGGGTAGAAACAATAACCGATCCGATTTGCGTAGTCCCTTTAATTAATTCTGTTTGCAAATAAACACCTGTTTGCATGGGATATTGATAATTGATAGCCTGCTCAATTATGACCGTTAGCAGTAAAAGGCCGACCAGCATTTCCAGTTCTTTATCCAAGTATTTCTTGATAACTCCTTTATAGATGAGAAAGGCGATTATGAATTGAACCGCCACCATACCTAAAATCGCCGGTATCAGGCTCCATCCCAGATCTTGCAAAAACATCCAAGTGACGTAGATGGTTACCGGGAATATATAGGCATAACCGAGATGAAAAATTCTTAAGACGCCACAAATGATGGAAAATCCCAATGAAACAAGCAGATAAATGGACCCTAAAACGAAAGTGTAGACTAGTAAGTTTTGTATATAAACCCACATACTCTTTTTCTTCTCCCTTCTTTACTTTTGACCCGCGCTAAGTCCTTAATCGTGGGAAGAATCTGGTTAATATGGCACAATTTATATAACAATATTGATATTTGCTGAAACAGTTGTTCAGCATTAATAAACTATTCAAAATAATAGCTTGAAAATGATTCTCGGAGTTACGAAAAAACACTGACAAGCACATATGTATTTTGTTAATCGAGCTTTGAATGTTTGTCAATAGTTTTTAATTTTTTTTGCCGTTTTCCTGACTGAAAGTCAGAGCTTATTTTTAAACTTTCTCCCGTGGTTTTCAGCTTTTCATTATGGAGCGGCTCATTACGCGTTAGTGCAAACTAAATAGATCTACAAAATATTATTTATCTTCTCTTCCAAGTCCTTCTTGCTTATATCTTTCACTAAGACTACTTTTTTTCGTGATTTTTCACCGGCTAAAATCTCCAGCTGACTTTTTCTTAACTTCAAAACCTTGGCGAGAAAGTTTATACAAGCAATGTTTGCCACACCTTCCACAGGTTGCGCAGTAACCTTAAGCTTAAGCGCACCATCTTGCCCGCCGGTTATCTCAGCGCGGGAAGCACGAGGGGTAACTTGAATTGCAAAAGTTAAACCTTTTTTTGATTCTTTTACCTGGATAATGCTCGCCAAAAACAAAGGCCTTTCTTGCCGGTATTATAAATTACGGGCTAACTGAATTATTGTTTCCACTAAAAAATGCTGCAAAAGACTAATCACCACGAGAATAATAACGGGAGAAACATCAATTCCGACATTACGCAAAGGCATTATGCGGCGCACCGGACGAAGCACCGGCTCTGTAGCTCTATACAAAAAGATGACGATTTTATTATAGGGGTCCGCGTTTACCCACGATACTACGGCACGAAAAACCATAATCCACCAGTAAACCGTTAGGGCAATATCAATGATCTTAGCTAAAGCAAAAATAAAATTACTTAAAACAAACATAAAAATACCTCGTCTATCCTAGTTTAGATGGACTAGGAAATGGACAGGACAAATTTATTTAAGGCTTCATTAAATTCTTTTGGTCTTTCCATCATTACCATATGACCCGCGCCTTCTATCAGGCACAGTTTTGCCCCGCCTATCCCTCCGGCGATTTGCCGGGAAGAATCCGGTGGCGTCATTTTATCTTCCGCCCCGCAGATGACTAACGCAGGTACAGATATTTTAGCTATTTCTTCCGTTAAGTTCATTTTATCGCATGCCGAGAGATCACCATATAAAACTTCGATTCGTGCCTGCGTCAAGCTCTTAACCAAAGGTGCCATAAACTTTTCGCGATTTTCTTTAGCCAGAGAAAATTTGCAAATTAACTCAATTGCCTCATTTGGATTTGTCAGTAATGCCTGTAAAAGAGCAGCGTTAACCGGCATTTTCAGTCCTCCGCCGACCGCAACAATGCCGGATAAATTCTCCGGATAAGTTATGCCCAGAGACAGCGCGATTGCCGCACCTAGAGAATGACCGATCAGAATAGAATTCTTTAGATGTAAAATATCCAGTAGTCTTTTTATCCAGAAACAATAGTTCCCCACATCACTTTCACCATTGCCTTTAGAGCGGCCGTGCCCCGGAAGATCAATGGCAACAATATTATAATGCTTATGTAATTTGGCGTATTGTAGCGACCATAGACTGTGGTCGCCGCCGGACCCGTGGATGAAAATTAAGTTTTGTTCGTGTGCTCCAAAATCGCTGCTATTAATCCAACAGGCGATTTTCGTAGCTTCAATATTAAAATATTTCAGCATATTGATTTACCTCTGATGTGCGATGAATATCACAAAAATAAAAATTTAGGCAATGGAAGAATACGGTAAGATAGCTGATTTATGTTGACAGGGCAAATAGAAAAAGTGCATGAACAAAGCGGGAGGAGGGTGGAAATGTTTAAAGGAAAGAAAATAGCGATCATCGGTGGCGGGAAAATGGGAAGTATACTTGCCCAGGCTTTATTCGAGCAAAAATTTTTCCCTAAACGGGACATTACCATTACCGACATTGACAGCGCCAGATTAGACTATATTCGCTCCACCATGGGGCTGCAAGTTTCTAATGATAATAAAAAAACAGCAAGGATCGCGGACATAATCATCATAGCGGTTAAACCGCAAAACATGGCCGCAACATTAAACGAATTCGGCTCTGTTATCGATGCCTCGAAAATAGTGATTTCCATTGCCGCAGGAATCACAACTTCTTTTATCGAAACCTTTTTGCCCAAAGGCGCCCGGGTTTTAAGGGTAATGCCCAACACCCCAGCGCTTGTAGGCGAGGGAGCGGCGGCTGTGGCCAAGGGCAGCTGCGCTACAACTGACGACATTAAATTGACACGCGCTATTCTTGATGCCGTGGGAATGAGCGTCGAAGTTGATGAAAAGCTGATGGATGCCATAACCGGACTCTCCGGTAGCGGACCCGCTTATTTTTTTCTGATCATTGAAGCGCTCATCGAAGCCGGGGTAAAAACGGGCTTACCACACGAGCTAGCGGCAAAACTTTCGGCACAAACCATGTTAGGAGCCGCTCGTCTATGTCTTCAAAGCGATAAGAAGCCGGCTGAACTAAGGGAAATGGTAACATCGCCGGGAGGCACTACCGCCGCCGGTTTAAAGGTGTTGAATGAAGGAAAAGTCCGCGAAACTTTTATTTCTGCCGTCGAAGCGGCAACAAATAAATCTAAAGAATTATCGGGCGGCAAATAATAAGTTATAATGATATATTTTTCTATCGAAAATGGAGAATTATCTACGCGCTGCTATCAGATACTTTCATCACTTTTTTCTTTTTCATTAATGGGAATGGCCGGCTCTTTTGTCTGCGCTGTTACAACTGTTTCTTTAGCCTCGGTCTGTGTAATAACCAGCTGACCCGCTTCGAGAGGTATAGGCTGCACCACAGGCAAGTTTTTCTCCGCGGTTTCCGTAGTTGAAATTACCGGTAAGGGATCCTTCGCTTTTGCTTCTGACGGTTTTCTTTTCCTGTGCCGGGGTCTGTGACGGCTTTTCTTTTTCACCGGTTCTTTTGGCTCATCTTTTAATACCGAATCTTCGGCCGCTTTCAAAGGAAGCTCTTCCCGTACAACCGGCTTTTCCACAACTTGTTCCTTGATGATTTGCTGTATGTCCAGCTTGTCCCAGGGCATCTCCGTACTGCCTGAAATATACAAATCGAGCCCGAAAGCTGTCTCCAGATTTAAAATTTCACTTCTTTTTTGATTGAGAATATAACCTGCGATTTCATGCGGTAAAATTATTCTTAATTCGGAATAAATACCTTTGACCGCTTCTGATTCAATTTTACGAAATGCGCCCAGTGCCGCATACTCCAAAGACGGACGCAGGCCGCTGCCTTTGCAGTAAGGACAGGTTGTATAACTGATTTCCTGAATCGTCGATTGTTTCTTCTGCCGCGATAATTCAAGCATCCCGAACTTGGAAATACGCGAAAGCTGAATTCTTGCCCTGTCTATGCTCAGCGCTTTTTTGAACGCTTTTTCCACTTCGGCGACATGCTTTTTATCGGCCATATCGATAAAATCAATTACGATAAGCCCGCCTAAATCCCGTAAGCGCAATTGCCGGGCAATTTCTTCACTGGCTTCAATATTGGTCTTAAAAGCGGTTTCCTCAATTGTTCTTTTATTGGAGCCGCGGCCGGAATTCACATCTATCGTTATCATGGCTTCCGTCGGATTGATAACGATATACCCGCCGGATTTTAATTCCACGCGCTCCTGATAGATAATCCGTATTTGTTCTTCCAGTTGAAAACTCTCGAAAAGGGGCTTTTTTTCTTTATACTGCTTGATCATTTTCACATTGCGGGGAGCCACAACTTTCAGATAAGCACGCATTTTGCGGAACGTCTCATAGTCGTCAACCAGAATTTCATCGATTTCCGGCGTTAAATAGTCGCGTAAACTGCGCACGCCAAAGTCGGTTTCCTGATAAATAAGAAGCGGCGCGCTGCTGCTCGAGGCTTTCTTGTAAATTTCTTTCCAGAGGCGCATCTGGAGCTGATAGTCACGCTGAATCTCCTGCTTCGTGCGGTTGATTCCCGCCGTCCGCACTATAAATCCCATATCCTCCGGGATTTTAATTTGCTCCATGAGGTTTTTGATTTTTTTCCTGTCGTCCTCGCTTTCAATCTTGCGGGATATGCCGCCGCCGGGTTTATTGGGAAGCAGAACCAAATACCTGCCGGGAAGTGAAATATAGGAAGTTAAAAGAGCGCCTTTGTTGCCGCTTGCATCTCTTACGGCTTGGACGATGATTTCCTGTCCCGCTTTGAGCAATGGTTTGCCACCGGCCTGAGAGCCTTCCGGCTCAACAAAATATTCCGGGCTTACATCTTTAAGAGGAAGAAAACCATCCTTAACTCCCCCATAATCGACAAAAGCCGCCTGCAGACCCCGTTCAACTTTCAGCACTTTGCCCTTATAAATATTACCGGTAATCGGTTCTTTTACCGACATTTGAATGTTGAATTCAATGAGTTTGCCTTTTTCATTAACGGTGGCCATGCGCATCTGTTCTTTATGAACAGCGTTAACAAGCATAGTATGTTTCATAAATGTCCTTTTCGGCCGGCTGCCATTTTGCGCGTTTTGGAGCGGGTACAGGCTTGCCTAAGCCAAGTTACCAGTAAAGCAGCATGCGGCCTTTTTTATTTTATAGAAAGGCGCTGATATCGCCTTTACCAATTCTAATAATTTCGATATTGTCATCAACAAGGCTGATGACACTCGACGGCTCTGGTATAATATTACCACCGTCAATAATTAAATCAACCACTCGATTAAAGCATTCTTTTATCGCATAAGGATCGCCCAGAGCTTCGCCATCAGCTGTTTTTACGCTGGTGCTGATTATCGGCTGTCCCAGTTCTCTGATCAGAGCCAGACAAATTTGATTATCCGGCACTCTGATTCCTGTTGTCGGTCTTTTCGGCAAAATGATTTTGGGCACCAGGCGTGACGCTTCCAAAATAAAAGTGTAAGCTCCCGGCAAAAGTCGTTTCATGGTTTTATAGGCGTAGTCGGTAACTTTGGCGTACTGGCTGATGTGTTTCAGATCCGAGCAAACAAAGCTCAAAGGCTTCTTCTTGTTTCTTTTTTTCAGTTCGTAAATTTTTTCAATTCCCTTTTTGTTGGACAAATCACAACCCAAACCGTAAACCGTGTCGGTAGGATAAATTATTATCCCGCCCTCGCGCAATACTTCCACAGCTCTTTTGATAAGGCGCGGCTGCGGATTCTGGTTGTTTATGGACAACATGGCTAAATTCCCGACTATTTGTCCTCACTGGCAATTGCGTATATCAAGAATTCAGCGCTTTAGCAATCAAAACTTATCAAAATAATTGAGAAAAACCATCACGATATTTATTTACCGTTCATCTTGTCTTTGCTGAGTTTGTATTCGATGCTATCGACCAAGGCCTGCCAGCTGGCTTCAATAATATTTTCGGAAACACCGATAGTACTCCATAAATCTTCTCCATCCGTCGAATCCAAAAGCACCCGAACACTCGCGGCTGTGCCTTCTGAACCCTCCAGCGTGCGTACTTTAAAATCGACAAGATGCATTTCTTTAATTTGCGGATAAAATTTTGTGAGCGCTTTACGCAGAGCGTGATCCAGAGCATTCACCGGACCATTTCCTTCCGCGGCAGTCAATTCTTCTTCGCCGTCAACCGATATTTTAATAGTCGCCTGAGAAAGACAAGGTCTATTCTCCGAACGTGAAGTGACAACATTAAAACTTTCCAGAGTAAAAGGTTCGATAAACTCGCCAATAGCCTTCTTAATCAGCACGGAAAGCGAACCGTCGGCAGAGTCAAACTGAAAGCCACGATCTTCCATAAGTTTTACTTCACGCACAATTTTTTTACTGAGAGCGTCATCTTTTGCCAGGTTAATGCCCAATTCTTTGGCTTTGTATTCGACATTACTTTTGCCCGCCAAATCGGAAACCAGCACACGCCGGTGGTTGCCGACAAGTTCCGGCTGTATGTGTTCATAAGCCAGCGATTTTTTAACCACCGCGCTGACATGCACCCCGCCCTTGTGCGCGAAAGCACTGCGCCCCACAAACGGCCGCGAATTAAGCGGCGGGACATTGGCGACATCGCTTACATAATGAGAGAGATTGGTCAACTGCCGAACGGATTCCGCGGGCAAACAATTTTTGCCGATTTTTAGCTGTAGATTGGCGATGACGGAAATCAAGTCAGCATTGCCGCATCTTTCGCCGTACCCATTTATCGTTCCCTGAACCATCTTCACCCCCTCCTGCACGGCAACAATAGAATTGGCCACAGCCAGGCCGCAGTCGTTATGCGTATGAATACCAGCCATATTTAAAGGGATAGAAGAAGATATTTTCTTTAAGATATCGCTAATTTCATAAGGCATGGAACCGCCGTTGGTATCGCAAAAAACTATCATATCCGCACCGGCGGCAAGCGCTGTTTTCACAACTTTAGCCGCGTAACGGGGATTATTTTTATAGCCGTCGAAAAAATGTTCGGCATCAAAAAGGACTTCTTTGCCCAGCGCTTTCAAGTATTCAATAGAGTCGGTAATCATTGCTAAATTCTCGTCCAGATTCGTTTTCAGAATTTCGGTTACGTGCAGATCCCACGCTTTTCCGACAATAGCGCAGGCCGGGGTACCTGCTTTCACCAAAGCCTTCAAATTGGGGCATGATTCCGGCTTCGTACGCGGACGACGGGTAGAGCCAAATGCCGTCAAACGGGAGTTTTTAAATTTAATTTTTTTTGCCATTTCGAAAAAGCGCACGTCTTTGGGATTGGAACCCGGCCAGCCGCCTTCGATATAATGGAAATGCGTTTCATCAATGCGCTGGGCGATGCGCAGTTTTTCTTCCGCCGAGAAATTGGTTTGTTCTCCCTGCGTTCCATCCCTTAAAGTGGTATCGTAAATCAAAATTTGATTTTTTGTCATTTTGCCCTCGCTTTCAAAATCACCGCTTGCGCGGGATTGTTTCCCGCTTAGCTTCGTACGCGGGATAATTCGTCCAGCAAACTCCAGTCGTAGATGACCTTCAGGTTATGCACTTTTAGTTTCTGAAGTTTGGGTCTCATTACAGCTTACAGATTTCAGTGCACTGCGTTTCTGAAATCTGAGTTTCACAAAAAAATCCGCTGCCGGGTTTCCCTGGCAGCGGATTTCGATTTCGTTTAATTTGAATTATGGCTATTCCACGACCAGGCCTCTTATGGGGAGGCTAATTATGATGATACCGATTATAATTTCACTAATAATGATCGTATTCATAGGTCAAACATTTAATTTAGCTGTATAATATTTTTTTAATGGCCTTTTGTCAATAGAAATAATTCGGGATTGTTTACTTGACGCAAAGTCTTATTCCTTCCGAAAGGAGGGGATAAAGTGAAACGATTAAACTTACGGACACGTTGTATCGTTATAATCTTTACATGCATGATAATAACCATCCTCGGGTTTGTAAATATTACAAAATCTAGTGCAATGGTGTCGGTTAAAAATATCATCGTATTCGGCAAAACCAAAAACATGAATACGGATTTTATGTTCATTAAGCAATTCAATTGTGGACGGATCAACGGGTGCAGCGGGAAGGACATCGACAACACTAAGGGCTTCTGCTTGTGGGAAAACCAATCCCCTGCCTTCCTTTTTTATATTTTTGATCGTATTAAAATCTGGACCTTTCCATATTGGTGTCGAAAAAGTTACCGCAGACCGAACAATCATATTGGTGGCTGGAGTTTTGCCAGTATTTTTAAAATTAATTTGCAAAATAAATTTTTTACCGCCTTCGGGTTTTCCAGAAATACTTGTAACACCCAGCCAAGCCCGTTGATCCAATCGCGATTGTTCTTGTGTAAGATTTCTCATCTTTTGCATTTCGCTCCATTGCCCCCAAGAGAAAAAGGCATAAATGGCCGTTATGATTACAATAAGCCAACGGGGCTTCCAAATTTTATTAATCAGCCAATGTATGAAAATATTGAATTTCGAGAAAGTATTTCTTGTGATAGCCCAAATCTTAGTCATAACATCCTCGCTTTTTTTATATTTCTTTTGGCGTGTTTTTTTATGATTATTGGATTTGGTCTTAATGATTTTCAAAAAGCTCCATATCCAATTTTGGGACTAATTTTTATACTTATTGCAATTTGGCTTGTTTATTTATCTCTGCATTTAGCATTTGGTATTTAACTTTTGGAGATAAAAAGCAAGTGGATTTTAAGGAATAGTTTGATGATTGACGTTTTTGTGTTTAAATTCTTTATCCTAATCAAGCAAACGTTTTTGGCCGGTAATTTTCTGTATATCGGTTATGTTTTGTGAAACTTCCATACACCCTAAATATTTACCTGCTGAATCCCTTAGCGCATAATATTCTATCAATACTTTTTGGGGAGCGTCTTTATCTTTCATGGGCAAATCTATCCAGAATCGAGCACTATCCCTTTTCCCTGCTTTCATCTCCGCTAAAATCGTCTCCACTTTATTGAGACTGCCCTTGGGATGACAATCCCGCACATCGCGGCCTACCGCCCCCTTAGGCCTTTTGAATATTCTTGTCTCATGCTTATTCCAGGCCAGCACTTTATCGTTTTTATCTACCACAGAAAACTCCACAGGAATTGTTTCCAGCAATGCATCCAATACATTTTTATCTAATTCACCAATCATGTTTGACCTCCAATTCAAATATTATAATTCTAGTATGCTCACTGTTTATTATATTTCAAGACCCCGATCCTTTTTTAGAAATGACTTAACCATGTTGAGTGAGGAAAACTGCTGTTGGGTCATTTCTGCAATCAATCCTTCTTCGCCGAAGACTTCCTGCCTTATTTGTTCGACATTCCTGCCTTTATTGTAAAGCTCTTCAATTCTGGCACCCAACTCTTCGAGATAGGCAATCAATATAGTGAGCTTTTCAGCGGGATCCTTCACAACATGGGTAGGTGCCGGAAATATGATTTGTGGATTAAGCGCCTGCAATTTTTTGAGGTCTGCTATAACTTGCCACATATCATCATTGGGACGGCAGGCCGCAGGCTTCGTAGTTACGTAGAGATCGCCAGTAAAGAGCCATCCGTTTTTTTTCTCGAATAAACAGATATGGTCAAGATCATGGCCTGGGGTTGGTATAACTTCAAAACAGTAGCTCTGTGTATTGATATGATCACCGATAGGCTTTACCTCACTGGGCACGGGATAACCCCATACATCCTCCTGGTAAGGATAGAGCTTTGCCGGTTTATTTATTTTGTCTATAGCCAGAGGATGAGCATATATATCAATTCCATAAGCATCCTGAAGGAATTTATTGCCGGATATATGGTCTTCATGAAAATGCGTATTCACTGCCACTTTCAGGGCCTTGTCCTTTAAAAATTGGGTCAGCTCTTCTGCCGTATATGTCGGACCGGTATCAACCAGCAGGCCGTCTGCAAGATAAGCGCATACCCACATTCCCGTCGGGAAATCGGGGTAGCGGCTCATTCTGATTTGCAGGACTTCCCCATATGATGATGCCAAAATCATTCAGAACTATTCTCTCCTAAAAATAATTCAAACTTTTTTCAACGTTCTTTTTTAGTATATTCTACGCAAGCACATTTTGTCACCACTGCACTAAAGTGGGATATTCCGTAGAAAAATATATGCGGCAAATCATGGATAATCTTAAAGCCGGCAGTAGATAGTAAATACTTTTTTATAAATTACTTAAAGTCGATTTTTTCTAAGTCGGGAAAAACGACTTTTTCTCCCTCCCAGCAAAAACCGGTAACGGATATATTTAACCTTTGCAGTTTTTGTTCATAGCCATCTATTTTATCTTCCGGTAAAACTAAGACAGAAAGGGGATTTCCCGCATCAGCGGAAGTTTGCAAAAGTAATTTGGCCGCGGCAGCCAATACGTTTTTTTCTTTAGTATCGGTTTGAACTTCAAAAACATGGGAAATCCTGTTTTTAGAAGGATCGACCACGAAGAGTTCGCGCTCAGTGTCGTTGCCTATTTTTAATTTCCGGCGTTGAAGTTGAGAAGCTAACTCGCTGATAACCAAATCACGGTCGCACGCAGAAATAATTTCGTCCTCAACGGAATAAGGTGCGCTCCCCACTAAATCTTCCCGAAAAATTATTTCCGAAAAATTGATTTCAGTTTGCGTGGATATCGTAGCAGTTGATTTTAGTTTCTCAATTTTTTTTACAAACTGAGCGGCTTGTAGGGCAAAGCGACGGGAGTTAAGCGCTCCGATTATCGCCACCTGGGTAACCGCCTTTCCATCCTCCATAAAAGACCAGATACCCCGGTAGTTGTGCTCAAAAAGCGATTTGCCCACGCCCTTTTTCCCGCCGCCGATTTTGCCCCGGTGGATCACGAAGATATTTCCCCAATAATCACGGGCAAAAGCTCCCCCCGTCTTTCTATCAATTCCTGTCCACGGGAAATTAATTTCGGCAGTTATGGAAAGAAGG
>JBEKMF010000035.1:0-17169 GCA_050008655.1 Smithellaceae bacterium | reverse complement strand
AATATATGCTCGGCCGCGTTTTTTCTAGAAAATGCTGAAAGGTTGGGGATGTAGCTCAGCTGGGAGAGCGCGGCGTTCGCAACGCCGAGGCCAGGGGTTCGATCCCCCTCATCTCCACCAAACAAGCTTATTTTTTATCGTTAAAAATTCCGGCTAATTGCCATCTTTTGCGCTTCTTCCAGCTTCCTTTGTGGTAAGCATAGCTCGCCAACAAAGGCAGTACTGTGGTGGCTTCAGCGTAAACCATTTGCTCTCTAGATGAATCTACCTTACCCCAGGAATTTGCTTCCCTGAGCGTGGAACTGGAGCAGGCACCGTCACGAACGTCAGCCACTGTTATTTGAATAGCATATTTATGCATCGGAACATTCTCACCTAATATTTCCGCGCACACAACAGTGTCTTGGGCGAAATTTTTGGGGACACCACCGCCAATTATCAATAAACCGCTGGTACCCGTCTTGATTTTAATCATCGTCAATTCCCGGAAATCTTTCACAGAGTCGATGGAAATGTGATTCTCCGGGCGTTTATGCTGATGGAGCACAAGGCCAAAACCGGCAGAGCTATCGGAAAAAGCCGGACAAAAAATCGGAACATCATACTCGTAAGCTGTCTGAACCAAAGAGGCCTTCTTTTTGGCGTGCTTCAGTAAATATTTACCCATCTCACCAATAAATTCACGCGAAGAATAAGAATGTGGAGGAAGAGCATCTGCTATCTTCTTAATCGTGCGGTCACAAACCTGGAGTTGTTCTTCATCTATAAAGGTATCGTATATCCGGTCGATATAAAATCTACGCAACAATTTATCATCAACAAAGGGTGTACCCCGATAATGCTTGAATCCTAAAGCTTCAAAAAAATCCATATCGACAATCGAAGCGCCGGTGGCCACTATGACATCCACCATGTTATTTTTCACCAAATCAACGTAAACTTGCATGCACCCCGCGGCCGAAGTAGAACCTGCCAGTGTTAAGATAATTACGCAGTTTTTTTCTTTGAGCATCCGGTCGTAAATATCGGCAGCTTTTGCTAAATCACGAGCGGAAAAAGACATCTTTTTCATGGCTTGGATAATATCCACTGTGTTGATAGCCTTAATGTCGATATGTTCCACTTTCTGACTTAATAGATCATTCTTCTTCATTAAATGATTACTCCCTAAAATATTCCATACAGCGCTTATTTAAAACATAGGCGGGTAAAAGTCAATCTATAGTAGTTAATCTCTATCAGATAATCACCGGCAGCATAATGAAGGCTACTTAGTCTTAATTTCAATCTTGTTTTACACTGCAATATCTGGTAGTCCACAACGCGGGATTATGCTGATGAAAGAAATAATCACAGTTTCACAACTAAATGATAATATTAAATTCCTTCTTGAGGAAACATTCGGCTTTGTTTGGGTGGAAGGAGAGGTGTCCAACCTGCGCCGACCGCAATCCGGCCATATTTATTTCACGCTGAAAGATGAGAAGAGTCAAATTCGGGCGGTGTATTTTCGTCAATTCGGCAGGTTCAAAAAAGGCATTGGTTTTGAGCTGGAAGAAGGCTTAAGAGTGTTGTGCTGCGCTAGGTTGAGTGTTTATCAGCCGCGCGGCGAATATCAACTTATCGTAGACTCTATGGAGCCGAGGGGCATAGGTGCCCTGCAAAAATTGTTTGAGCAACTCAAATCCAAACTAGCGGCGGAAGGGCTGTTCGATGAGGAATATAAAAAGAGTATTCCTGTTTTACCCAAAAAAATCGGGATAATTACCTCTCCCACCGGCGCCGTGATTAAAGACATTCTCAATATAACCAAGAGGCGTTTCTCTTCTGTCAATATATTAATCGCGTCGGTGAGGGTGCAAGGTGTTGAAGCGGCAACCGAAATAATTCAGGCTCTGCGCAATTTCCACGCTTACGGTGATGTTGATGTGATCATTATTGCCCGCGGAGGCGGTTCCTTGGAAGATATGGCGCCCTTTAATGATGAGGCTTTGGCCCGTGAAATCTTCCGTTCATTGATTCCTATAGTGTCGGCAGTCGGCCATGAAACTGATTTTACTATTTGCGATTTCGTGGCGGACCTGCGCGCACCCACACCCTCTGCAGCAGCAGAACTTGTTTTGCCGGAACGACTGGAATTATTGACAAAGCTTAATAACCTTAAGCAGAGGCTGTTTGCCGGCTATTGCCGTTATCTGGCAGACAAACGAAATCAGCTTGCCGGATTACAAGAAAGATTCCAAGATCCGCGCCGTCTTTTAATCGATTTGCAGATTCATTTGGATGAATTGAAGGAGCGGCTCAGAATCACTTTTCATCATGAAAAACAAGGTCTATATAATAATCTCCGGCAAATGGAATTGCGTCTTGCTCATCAAAATCCGGTAAGACAAATCGAAGGAAAAAAATTATTATTAGAAAATATTCAAAAAGAGATACATAGTCATTTCTTCAACCGCTTAACGACGCTTAAAGAGAGCATTTGGAAAAACTCGGCTGTTCTGGAATCTTTAAACCCTTTGAGGGTTTTGCAGCGGGGTTACAGTATCACACGCAGCCTTGCCAGCGGATTGATAGTTCGGCAGGCAGAAGCCCTAAATATAGGGGAAAATGTTAATATACAATTGGCCAGAGGTAATGTCCACGCTAGAGTACAGAAAATATTTGGGGAGTAATGTTATGGCAAAAGAAAAATTTGAAGATGCTTTGGAAAAGCTCGAAGATATAGTAAAAAAAATGGAGGCTGGCGGAATACCGCTGGATGAGGCTATGAAGTCTTTTGCAGAAGGGATAAAACTCATTCGTTTTTGTTCAGCCAGACTCGAAGAAACAGAAAGGCGTGTGGAAATGCTTTTGGGAAAAGAAGATTCCCTGCAGTTAAAACGTTTTCAGGAAGAAGACAGTGATTGAAGACGATAATATATTCCTAGAAGCCTATCTGCAAGATAGGAGAAACATCGTGGAAGAAGCTCTGCAACGCTATCTTATTCCGGAAGGCGATATTCCGGCCCAGATATATAAAGCTGTGCACTATAGTGTTTTTGCCGGAGGGAAGAGGATTCGGCCGGTTCTTTGCCTAGCAGCGGTGGAAGCAGTCGGCGGCAATTTGGCGCACGCTGTGCCAGTTGCCTGCGCTTTGGAACTCATTCATACCTATTCCCTTATCCATGATGATTTGCCGGCAATGGATAACGATGATTTCCGACGCGGCAAGCCGACCAATCACAAAGTTTTTGGAGAAGCTATCGCAATTTTAGCCGGTGATGCTCTTCTCACGGAGGCGTTTGCTCTTTTGTCACGTGCAGAAAAAGTGCAACTACCTGCCGAAAGGCGTCTGGCCGTAATTCAGGAAATTGCCCGGGCCGCAGGGATTTCCGGTATGGTCGGCGGTCAAGCTCTTGATATGCTGTCAGAAAAAGCCATGTCCACTGAAGACATTATTTATGAGATTCACCGGCGTAAGACCGGATCATTGATTGTCGCCGCTGTAAAGTCCGGTGCTATCATGTCCAATGCCCGAAAAGATAAAATTCAAGCGCTCACCCAATATGGAATAAATGTAGGATTGGCTTTTCAGATAGCGGATGACATTTTGAATGTGGAAGGAGATCGTGAGTTGATGGGTAAAGAAATGGGCAGCGACGCAGTCCACGGTAAACTTACCTATCCGTCTTTGATGGGCGTAGATGCTGCCAAAGAAAAATTAACTAAGTGTGTCGACGCCGCAATAGAGAGCCTTTCTAATTTTGACGAACGAGCGCGGCCTCTGCGTATCATTGCACACTATATAAAAGAAAGAAAATCATAAACTAATTTAGCATTAGAAAGGCGTTAATTTTGGTAAAACAACAGGAAAGAGTGAATTACAGTGTTTTAGAAAAAGTGAGATTTCCTGAGGACATTCGCAAGCTCAACATCGCGGAACTAAATACTTTGGCCCAGGAAATTAGAAGTTTGATTGTTAATACGGTTGCGTCTTCGGGTGGTCATTTGGCTTCGTCTTTAGGCACGGTAGAATTAACTTTGGCTCTTCATTTCGTTTTTAATACGCCGCAGGATAAGGTTATCTGGGATGTCGGTCATCAGTCTTATGCGCATAAAATTATCACCGGGCGCAAAGACCAATTCGCCACTTTACGTAAAAAGGACGGCATCAGCGGATTTCCTAGAAGAGAAGAAAGTATCTATGATGTCTTTAATGTTGGACATAGCGGGACTTCTATTTCCGCTGCCGCTGGATTTGCCCAAGCCCAGTGTTTGAAAGGTGATCGCAATAAAATAATTGCTGTTATTGGCGATGGGTCCATGACCACTGGAATGGCTTTTGAAGCTTTGAATTGGACCGGCGATTGTAAAAAAGACATTATTATCGTTCTCAATGATAATGAAATGTCCATTTCTCCCAACGTCGGCGCTCTATCTTCTTATTTGAATCGTGTGATGACCGGTCATACTGTAACTAGATTGAAAACGGATATTAAGAGCTTCCTTAAAAGCATTCCCGGAATTGGCGACCAGATGATCAAATTGTCTCAGCAAATAGAAGAATCATTAAAAACATTTGTAGTTCCCGGGGCGTTCTTTGAGGAGCTGGGCTTTACATATGTCGGGCCGCTGGAAGGCCACCGTTTAGATTACCTGATTAGAAATTTTGAAAACATAAAGGAGTTAAAAGGTCCTGTGCTTGTTCATGTCATTACAAAAAAAGGCAAAGGTTATAAATTTGCTGAAGAAAAACCGCTTAACTATCATGGTATATCACCTTTTAACGTGGACACAGGGCAGACGCTTGCTTCATCGTCCGGCATTCCTACTTACACAGAAGTATTCGGGAAAACATTGGTGGAACTTGCGCGAAGTGATTCGCGCATTGTTGCCATTACCGCGGCAATGTGCGAAGGCACAGGATTAGATCTGTTCCGTCAGAAATTACCTGACCGGCTATATGATGTGGGTATTGCGGAACAGCATGGAGTAACCTTTGCTGCCGGTTTGGCCATCGAAGGCTTCATTCCGGTAGTTGCCATTTATTCGACTTTTCTTCAGCGAGCTTACGATCAAATTCTCCATGACGTTTGTCTGCAAAAACTGCCCGTTGTTTTTGCCATAGATCGTGCCGGTTTGGTCGGTGAAGATGGCGCGACCCATCAGGGGCTTTTTGATTATTCCTATCTGCGTTCCATTCCCAATATAATTGTAATGGCGCCTAGAGATGAAAACGAATTACAGCATATGCTGAAGACTGCTGTTCGCTGCGGTTGCCCGGTTTCGCTACGTTATCCGCGAGGTAAAGGAACAGGCGCAAAACTTGACGTTGAGCCTAAAGTTTTGGAAATAGGCAAGGGCGAAGTGGTGCGGGAAGGTTCGGATTTGGCTGTTGTCGCTATTGGATCGACAGTATATCCGGCCCTTGCAGCAGCAGAGAAGCTGTGCGAAGAGGGATTAAGTATTAAAGTAATCAATGCCCGTTTCATTAAACCCATTGATCGAGAACTTTTGTTAAATGCGGCGGCAACTATTAAAAAAATAATCACGGTCGAAGAAAATGTACTCCCCGGCGGTTTTGGCAGTGCCGTTTTGGAATTGCTGGCGGAGGAAGGCATACACGGCGTTCAGGTAAAGAGACTGGGCATTCCCGACGAATTTGTTGAACATGCCACGCAGAAACAGTTACGTCATCAATACGGCATTGATGAAGAAGGCATTACCCGGGCAATAAAACAAATGCTGGTTAAAGGTTTCGGCATCTAATAATTTGTAAATCAATATGGCTTCTGAAAAAATTCGTTTGGATAATTTGTTGGTCGAACGCGGAATTGCTGCAACGCAGGAAAAAGCCCGCGCTTTGATTTTAGCCAGAGCTGTAAAAATTAATGAAATTCATATGGATAAAGCGGGCACACTTGTCCCGAGTGATGCGCAAGTTCATATAAAGGGAGAGGATAATCCTTACGTAAGCCGCGGCGGCCTGAAATTAAAGGGAGCTTTGGAAGAATTCAAATTAGATGTTACGGATCTAGTTGCCCTTGACGTGGGGGCCTCCACAGGTGGTTTCACTGATTGTCTCCTGCAAGCTGGGGCGCGCAAGGTTTACGCTCTGGATGTTGGTTATGGACAGTTGTCGTGGAAGTTGCGCGAAGACAAGCACGTAGTCGTAATAGAGCGCACAAATATCCGCCACTATGACGGCATCCATTTAAGTGAATTGCCCGATCTTGCCACGATTGATGTATCTTTCATCTCCCTGAAAATTGTCCTTCCGGCAGTTTTGAAATTGCTTGGAAATGATGGGCAAATTTTGGCGCTGATCAAACCTCAGTTTGAAGCAGGAAGAGAGGAAATAGGTAAAAAAGGATTGGTGAAAAATTCCGCAGTTCATCAACGTGTAGTCTTGGGAATAGCTGATTTCTGCCGAAAATTGAATCTGCAAGTCGAGGGGACTTGTTCTTCACTTCTATTGGGTCCGGTGGGCAATAAGGAATTTTTTATTTTGGTGAGGAAAAACAATTAAATGGAAATTAAACTTGCCAAGACGGCTGGTTTTTGCATGGGCGTCCGAAGGGCGGTAGATATCGTGCTGGAGATTGCGCAACATGAAACCGGACGCAATATTTATACTTACGGTCCGTTGATCCATAATCCGCAAACTATTGAGTTGCTCAAAGCCCGTGGAGTTAACCCGGTAGAAAATATTGAAGAGATTAGAGACAGGCAAAACGCAGTTCTTATCATTCGGGCACATGGCATAGCTCCCGCTGAAAGGAAAAAAATTAAAGAAAGCGGCATAAAAATAATTGATGCCACCTGTCCTAAGGTTGGTTATGTGCAGGCCATTATCAAAAAGCATACGGCGCTTGATTATACAGTCGTAATTGTGGGCGACAAGGAACATCCTGAAGTTAACGCTCTATTAGGATATAGCGGCGGACGAGGTATTACTATAATTACGACGGAAGCTGTAGATAAATTGCCTTCTTTAGGGAAAGTTTGTGTTGTCGCTCAAACTACACAAAATTCAGACGATTACGAAAAGATAATCAATAAAATAAAAAAGATTTATCCCCAGGCTATTGTATTCAATACAATTTGCTCTTCAACACAACAAAGACAAGCTGAAATTATAGCCCTGGCGGGCGAAATGGACGCCATGTTTATTGTTGGCGGAAAAAATAGCGCCAATACCAGAAGACTGGCCGATCTTGCTCGCAAGCAACAAACGCCGACCTTCCATATCGAGACTGCCGGGGAAATGGAGAATATCAGTTTTATTCCTTACGATCGCATTGGAGTTTCAGCGGGAGCTTCCACCCCCAACTGGATCATTGATAGCGTGATGGATAAAATAGCGGACAGACAAAGCCGTAAACTGAAAACTATAGGATTTTTATTGAATCTTTGGGTATGGGCGATTAAAACCGATGTGTATTCCGCTATTGGCGCCGGATGTCTTTGTGTGGCGTGTATGCTATTGCAAGAAATAGCTATAAACATATCGTATGTTGCCATAGCTTCTTTTTTTGTATACGGTATGCATGTGCTAAATCGTTTGATTAGTCGCAAGCCCGCCGGTTTCATTGATTCATTTCGGGAAGAGACTTACCGTAGACATGAAAAATTATATCTTTACGCCGCTGTGTTCTCTATTGTGATTGCCCTTGTGTTGGCGTTTATTAATGGTACTCTTCCCTTTACGTTTTTGTTTTTTATTTCTCTTGCCGGTTTACTTTACAACTTGAAAATTATGCC
This sequence comes from Smithellaceae bacterium, assembly GCA_050008655.1. Taxonomy (GTDB): domain Bacteria; phylum Desulfobacterota; class Syntrophia; order Syntrophales; family Smithellaceae; genus UBA4810. The sequence goes on along the minus strand of JBEKMF010000035.1, from coordinate 9,423 downwards.
GAAAGGATGGCGCTTCCAAAAGTTAAAAGATTTACCCGGCTCGAAAAATATATTTATGGCTACGGCATGGGGAACGGTAACGGCAATTTTACCCGCATTAAACATTAATAATTTTTTAAACGCACAAATGATCGTTGCCTTTGGCTTTGCCTTTGGAATAGTTTTTATTCGTTCGGCGATGTCGGATATTCTGGAATTTCAAAGCGATAAACTAATCGGACGGGAAACAATCCCCGTGTTGTTTGGTAAAGCTAACACAAAAATGGTCCTCAAAATTATCTCTTTGATTTTATTTGCTATTCTTCTTCTTTCTTATTCCGCAGGATGGACTTCTTCTTTGAGTTTTTTCCTGTTCTTCTGCCTATTATATATATGGATTTGTTTCCATCTTTGTGATAGAAATTCCGGACTTTCCGGGCCTGTTATGGAAGGTATGCTGGAAACAATTTATATTATTGCTGGTTTAAGTGTTTTCCTCTGGTCTTTTTTCTGAAAGAAAAGTTCTTAAGGAAACGAGGAGTTTTTTGTATCATGATAAAAAAAATATTCGTGATATGTATTTTAATTATCTTTATTTTATTGGCTATTGCTTGTAGCAGTTTACGCTTTTCTCAATTAGCCCCGGAGGCAAAGGATTTTCACCCCCAACGAGTAGCTATTTTCCCGGCGGATGCGGTTAATTATGAAGAGGCCAAGGGAGTTGTGGAAAAAGTTGTAGCCCGTGTGCTTGTAGAGAAAAAATGGTTCACGAATGTGATTGATGCTGAAAATCTCAATCGCCAGATTCTGGTCAATGAAGAATTGCGTAAAGCTATCAAGGAATATCTTTCTAAATTGAGCACACTTGATTTTTCCGATCCCGAGTTGAGCAGGAAAATTGGCGAGTTAGCCAAAGCTGACGCGTTTTTGCTGGTGTCGGTTGATGCATGGAATTATGCCGCCGAAAAAGATAAAAAAGTGGCCAAAGTTAGTTTGACCATGAAGTTATATGAAGTTTCCACCGGCAAAAGGATGTGGAAAGCCGGCCACGATATAACGGAAAGTTATATACTGATTAAACCGAATTTGTCTGAAGTTGCTCGAGATGTAACTAGCGATATGGTTAAAGAGATGCCGCATTAGAAGGCAGGTGACTAAGACGAATTTTAACACGATTAGGGAGAAAATAGATGATGAAAGAGCAGGTGCAAAAAGCTATTGATCTTATCAGGCCCGGTCTACAGGCAGATGGCGGGGATGTAGAACTTATAGATGTCAGTGCCGATGGTGTAGTAAAAGTGAAATTGACCGGCGCTTGCCAGGGCTGTCCTATGTCTCAAATGACCTTAAAAATGGGGATAGAAAAGATTATCAAAAATCAACTTCCGGAGATTAAAGAAGTTATTGCCGTTTAACGGTTTTTTGCATCGTGGAGACATACTGCGATTCTATAGTGATTTAAACAGCATTATTAAATTATTTGCCGAACATAATGGGTGTTAATCAGGAATGATTTCCGGCGATTAACTTGCCGGCTGGATTTAAATTTTATGGAAATAACTATTAATAAACTATTAATAAAAGGAGAATGAATAATCATGGCGTATGTAATTACTGATGAATGCATCGCTTGCGGCTCTTGTGAAGGCGAATGTCCTGTGGAAGCAATTTCTGAAGGCGAAGACAAATACGTTATCGATGCTAAACTTTGTACTGATTGCGGAACTTGTGCGGATCAATGCCCGGTGGAAGCGATTGTACCGGGGGAGGAAAAATAATTAATTCATGGACTATTTGCAGCTATGGATAAATCTGTTTTCCTTTAGACATATTTATCACCTAGCTTTTTTCTTAATTAGAAACTATATTTAGCTGCCAAGGAATATGTCTTATCATTTTAAATATATATCGAGCCGGGCATTTTAGACTATATAAAGTAGTTTTCCGTGGTTTAGATTGGGGGCTCAACCGATGAAAAGTTTAATTACCTTTGAAGGAATTGAAGGTTCGGGAAAGTCAACTCAGATGAGACTTGTGGCTCAATATTTAATTGAGAAGCATGTTCCGCTTTTAATTACCCAGGAACCTTCCGGGACCGACATTGGCAGAAAAATCGGCGGCATCTTATTTAATAGAGGTCATCACTACATGTGTGCTGAAACGGAGGCATTTCTATTTTGTGCGGCCCGGGCACAACATGTCCAGGAGATGATTATACCCGCGTTAAAGCAAGACAGGGTGGTGTTGTGTGACCGTTTTTCCGATGCAACTTTTGCTTATCAGGGTGTAGCTCGCGGGCTGAATCTCGAATTTATCAAGACTATTAATGATTATTCGTCAATGCTTTTGAAACCAAATTTGACTTTTCTTTTTGATTTACCGGTCGAAATCGGACTACAGAGAGCAACAGAAAGAAACAATCTGCTTAGGGAATCCGCTTTTTCCGACAGGTTCGAAAGAGAAAACATGGATTTCCACAGACGAGTTCGTGAAGGTTATCTTAATATTTATAAAAAAGAGCCGGAACGCTTCCGATTAATTGATGCAACACGCGATGTGGATACAATTCAAAAAGAAGTGCGTCGGCACGTAGTGGATTTTATAGACTCGCTAAATTAGTATCCGGGATGCTTTCCTTAAAGTTATAATGTAATGTGATTATGTCTTTTCGCGATGTTTTGGGTCATGAAAAACAAATAGAAATTTTGCAAAAAAACCTGTCTCAAAGACGCATCGGGCATGCTTACCTTTTTAGCGGCATTCCTGCCGTGGGCAAAAAAACTTTGGCCCGAGAGTTGGCCAAAGCTTTCAATTGTCAGGAAACGAATACGCTTCATGATTCTTGCGGCAAATGTTCTTCCTGCCGGAAAATCGAGCGTGGTAGCCATCCTGATTTTTTTTGCATAGAAGCTGAGGGTCAATTCATTCGCCTTAATGCCATTCGTCAAATTCAGGAGCAAATGAAATTTAAACCGCAGGAAGCAAAATACCGGGTGTTTATTATCGACAATGCGGATAAAATGAATGATCAAGCGGCCAATGCTTTATTGAAAACACTGGAAGAACCGTCTCCGGTGAATGTACTGATATTGGTTACAAGCAGGCCATATTCTTTGCCGACCACGATCATTTCACGTTGCAGGCATATACGTTTTAGTCCGTTGAGTGATAATGTTATTGCGCAATTTCTTACTGGCCGAAGGGGCATGGAAGAGCAAAAAACCATGTTATTAGCCGGTCTATCCGGTGGTTCCATTGGCCGAGCGCTGGAGTTAAATAATGAAGATGTAATCGCCTATCGCGCGAGAACTTTTGAATTGCTTGCCGGTACGCAAAATAGTGAACCCTTCAGCTTGATTACCTTCGCATCCTTTTTAGCTCAAGATAAAAAAGGAATCAAAAAGGGATTGGATATCCTTAGCAGTTGTTTTCGAGATGCGTTGGTCTTTAAAGAAACCTGTAAAGCCCAAATACTGATAAATCAGGATAAATCTCCTCTTATCGCCGCCATGGCTGCGCGTTTATCCAGCGAACAAATTCTTCAGAATATTAAGTTGATAGAGAAGGCAGGAGAGACGATTGAACATAATGGCAACAAATCATTGACATTGGAAACAATGGCATTTAAGTTAAAGTATTAAAATTTTGGTGGGATGAAGATTGCTTACTAACATAGTCGGCGTTAAGTTTAAAAAAGAAGGCAGGATATATAGTTTCAACGCTGCCGATCTTATTCTTCACAAAAATGATAGGGTTATCGTCAATACCGATAACGGTCTTTCAATGGGTGTTATTGTCGCTGATGTTGTCAGGTGCCCGCCCTCGGCACTGCCGGGAAATTTGAAAAAGGTCGTCCGCAAAGTGACATCCGAAGATATTCGGATTAAAGCGGAAAATGAAAAACTGGAAGAAGAAGCCCGGAAATTTTGTTTGGAAAAAATTCAGGAAAGAGGGCTATCAATGAAATTGATCGATGCGGATTACCTGTTCGACAAAAGTAAAATCATTTTTTATTTTACCGCTGAAAACAGAGTGGATTTCCGCGAACTGGTTAAAGATCTTGTTCAAAGATTCAAAACACGAATAGAACTAAAACAAATCGGCGCCCGCCAGGAAGCGCGTATAATTAAAGGTATTGCCATTTGCGGCCGGATGGTTTGTTGCGCAGGAATTTTGCAGAATGTGGAGAGAGTTACCGTCAAAATGGCTAAAGAACAGAGTATGTCGCTTAATCCGGAAAAGATTTCCGGTTTATGCGGTCGGTTGATGTGCTGTCTAGCTTTCGAACATGAAGAATATGCCGGACCAAAAAAATGCGCAAAAAATGCCATCGATTAAAGAGACACGGCGCCGGATAATGCAGGTGAGCTTTTGCGGGAAGACAGCAATCCCGATGATTTGGAAAAATTGAGTGAAGACGACGAGTCCTTAGCCTGAGTCTGCGGAAGGTCTTTATATGTCCAAACTATTTTATATTTCAACACCGATTTATTATGTTAATGCTTCGCCGCATATCGGCCATGCTTACACAACCATTGTGGCAGATGTTCTGGCGAGATACCACCGCATGGCCGGAGCGGAAACTTTTTTTGTCACTGGAACTGATGAGCACGGGGATAAAATTGCCGAAGTGGCGCAAAAAGCCGGGGTTTCTCCCCAAGAATATGCGGATAAGATCAGTGCGCAATTTCGCAGTTTGTGGCCGAAACTGGCGATAACAAATGATTACTTCATCAGAACAACGGATAACAATCACATCGATACCGTACGCTATATATTACAGAAGGTTTATAATTCCGGCGAAATTTATTTTGGTCAATACAAGGGTTATTATTGTGTCGGCTGTGAACGATTTTACCTGGAAAAAGAATTGGTAGATGGTAAATGTCCCGATCATCAGACTAAGCCTGAATACCGGGAAGAGAACAATTATTTCTTCCGGATGAGCAAGTATCAGGAGTGGCTTATTAGTTACATCAAAACGTATCCGGATTTTATTCGCCCGGAAAGGTATAAAAATGAGGTATTGGCCTTTTTGCGCGATCCCCTGGACGATCTTTGCATTTCCCGCCCCAAGACACGCCTGCAATGGGGTATTACTTTACCGTTCGATGAAAACTATGTCACCTATGTCTGGTTTGACGCTTTAATTAATTATATTACTGCGCTGGATTATCCCGGCGGGAAGAAATTCAAAAAATTCTGGCCGGTAGCCCAGCATCTGATTGCCAAAGATATTTTGAAACCGCATGGGATTTACTGGCCGACAATGCTCAAAGCAGCGGGTATCGAACCTTATCGGCACTTGAATGTTCACGGTTATTGGAATTCGGATCAGAGTAAAATGTCCAAAAGCCTCGGTAATGTTGTTCGACCGCTTGATTTGAAGGATAAATACGGGTTGGATGCTTTTCGCTATTTCCTTTTGCGCGATATGGTGTTCGGACTGGATTCCAGTTTTTCCGAGGATGCTTTTGTGAAAAGATTAAACTCGGACCTGGCTAATGATTTGGGCAATCTGGTTAGTCGCGTCATTACAATGGCTATCAAGTACTGTGATGGTAAAGTGCCGGAAACAAACCATAAAAAGAAGAATTCGGTGTTGCATGAAGCTGCCCTCAAAGCGATCTCTGAAGTAGAAGCTTGTTTTAATGACATGTCCCTGCATAAAGCTTTGATTGCCATTTGGGAATTTATCAATGTTACCAATAAATACATCGTAGAAAATGAACCGTGGACCTTGGAAAAGAATCCGGGAAATAAAGAAAAGTTAGCGGCGATAATGTTTGATTTGCTTGCGGCCTTACGGGCGATAGCTATTCTGATATCTCCTTTTATGCCGCAGGCTTCGGAGAAAATTTTACGGCAAATTGGCGTGGATGAATCTCACCGGCCGGATTTGGCCAGTATTCGTAAAGGGAATACATTAGCTGCCGGCAGTGCTTTAATTCGTGGTGAATCATTATTTCCGCGCATCAATAAAGAAAAAGAAAATCATAAGACCACAAAGCACGAGTCTCTTGCCGATTTAGGACCGGAGATTGATTACGAGCAATTTGCTAAAATCGACTTGCGCGTTGCTAAAATCCTGGAGGCGGAGATCGTTCCTAAGTCCAATAAGCTTTTGAAGCTGAAAGTTGATATCGGCGAAGAAAGGACTCTTGTTGCCGGCATCGGCAAAGATTACGCGCCCGCGGAATTAATCGGCAAAAAAATAGTAATTATTGCAAATTTGAAGCCGGTGCAATTAATGGGAATAGAATCGAGCGGTATGCTTTTGGCTACCGATACAGATAAAGGTCTAACCCTTCTTACGTTTGACCGCGAAGCGAAAGCGGGTGCAAAAATTCGTTAAATTTGAGAGCAATTTTTTAGCTAATGAACTATAACTGCCTAAAATTACTTATTTAGAGTATTAAGATATTTGATAACCTCGTCTTTTTCTTCCGGCTTAATCTTGGCTCCTTTTTTAATCATCCGGTCAACGGTTTTTTCCCATTCGTCTGCTTTTTTATTGGCACTATAAATTCTTTTTGTGTTATGACATTTGGAACATTCATTGTCTACCAAACTTTTGGCTGGCGGTTGAGCAAAAAGAGGGGCAATTGCGGGTAATAGTAAAAAAACACCACTAATCAAGAAAACAAAAAGTCGTTTCATAAATACCTCCCTAGTCTTTCAAAAGCTTTTCAATAATATTTCTTTCAAAACCGTCCACTACTTGTCCTTTGATAAAAAATAAAGGCGTTGCTCTGATTCCTATTTGTGAAGCTAGCCGCATATGTGTTCTGATGGTTTCATCCACTTTTTTATCGTTACAAATATTAAGCGAGGCATTATTGTCAAATTTCCCCATCATAACATCTTCAAACATCTTTAATTTGTCCGGGGCGCATAAGATATGCCTGATTTTTCTTTCCGATGCTTGAGATAGCGGGAAAAAGAAAATATAAATGGTCACGTCCTGGCGTGGTGAAAAAAAACTGTAAGCCTGCCGACAGAAATGGCAGTCGGGATCCATGAATTCTGTAACGGTGGTTTTTCCATTGCCAATTTTCAAAGCGCTGTCCAAAGGCAGGGTGGCCATTTTTGGTGCCATCTTTTTTAAATTGCTTTCCCGGGTGATATTTACCCCGTCTTTGGAAATTATATTGCCGTAAATAATAACCTCTGCTTCCGGCATAAAGTAGTAAATCTGATTGCCGTCGTAAATTTCGTATACTCCTTTGATGGAAGTAGGTTTTATGCTTTCAAAATTTTTTTTGGGGAAACTCTTCTTGAACTTTTCTTCGACAGTGAGATTTTTTGCACCAGCACAAACAGGAATAATGAGAAGAAGACATAAGACAATTAAAACTAATTTTTTCATTAATTTACAGCTCCTTAAAAACACAATTAATTATAAGTTCAATTAATATTTCTGTCAAGTGTTTGTATCTATTAAATTAAATTCGGCACTTATTGCTCCACAGCGGAATTAAATTGCCGAAGGGATATGTATGGCGGAAGCGCATGGGAATCGAACCCACGATATGGCATTGTAATATCTTATAATCATTAACTATTTTCCCGTGTCAATCTTCCTTGGTGACGGTTTGGTGACGGTTTCTGTGACACTAAAGACTTCAATCTGGTCGCTTACATTCATTTTCGCGTATCGTTTTGTTGTTCTGATGTCGGTATGACCCAGAACTTCACCAATTTTAAAAAGTGAGACTCCTCTTGATGCTGCCTGGCTGGCGACGCTATGTCTGCTCCCTTCGTAAAGATTAACATCGACGCCAACTGTTTTACAGGCTTCATTCCAAATACGTTCGAGGACATAGACTCGATAAGGCCTACCTGTGTTTGGGTTCGCAAAAATAAAATTCTTTGGAAAACGCCGAGGGAGAGATTCTATCAATTTTAAAACTTCCGGATGCAATAATCTATAAGTTTCGTTTTTTCCTTTAACTTGGTCTTTAATCACACGGTTACTCTCTGTCCTACGGATTAAGACTGTTCCATTTTCAAAATCAATATCCCTCCACTGTAGAGCAACAGCCTCACCCGGCCTAATTCCTTGGCGAGTTAAGAGGAAAAAAATCGGCGTGTGGATGGAGGGAATGGTATTAAGAATTTTATCTTGGATCTCTCGAGAGCACCATTGAGTTTTAGGCTTAGAAATTTTTTCTTTGATGAACTTTGGTTTTTCCCTTAAAATCTCATCCTGAACCAAAGTATTGAAGAAATTTTCTAACGCATCAATAATGTTGCGCTTGTATTTGGAGGACAATTTTTGTTTCTGCGTACCGGAAAGCTGATTTGAAAATTCTTTAATATCGACCGTGCGGATGTCACGAATGTCCTTCTCCTTGAAAAACGGCTTGAAGTAACAGTCAATGTATATTCTGATCCTGCTGGTGTAGCTTTCCGCCAATTTGTTATCTTCAGCAAGTTTAAACTTTGATGTGAACCACTTCTCGATGCGTGTATCAAAGAGATAATCTATGAGATCTGAAGATATATAACGTGATGGATCAAACTGATGATTTTCTATCTCCGTTTCGATTTTGGATGCTAAGGAAGACGCTCTCTGATAACTATCAAGTGCCTGACCGTAAATATCAGCAAAAAGTCTAATCCGTTTACCTTTCCAGAATAGATCGAGGTAATATTTCTTTGGAGTGGTTTGATGCGTCGTACAAAGAAAACCTAATTTATATATCTGAGTGAATTTCTCGTTACAGATAGGACATTTTTCTTTTACTCTGATTTTGACCATGCTTGATCCCTGCTGTCTTTGTAGTTGCCCAAGCAAATAGCATATATCGCCCATGTCTGTCAAAACTTCTGTGTTCAAGTCCTTATTTACCTCAAAATCCTATGAATAAATGAACCTTTTTGATCATTCGTTGGATATATTTCATACGTTGTTTTCAGCTTTGTGGCGGATCCATTCCTTTCGTCCAGTCACGATATGATCGGTGCGCTATCTTTATATCCATGACGAGTTAGAGTCCTATTTTTTAATTGCTTTTTTCCATTATGTGTTTTAAATTATACCAAATATTGCAATTAATAATGCACAAATAATTGTGCATGTCAAATATTATTTTTGGTACTATTTTTATGAAGGCAACAAAAGGAATTGGTCAACGAATAAGAATCGTCAGGGGCGACAAAAGCCAATTTATATTTGCTGAAGAGCTGGGCATACACCGTAATACTGTGGTTCGGTATGAGGATGAATTGTCACATCCGGACTCAGATATCATATCGCAAATATGCAAAACCTATGACATCAGCTCATCCTGGTTATTGTTTGGTGCTGGACTGTCTTTCCAGGGAAAGATTCCCATCGAAGGAACCAAAATTGCTATCGAAGGTACAGGCACCATTTTTAGCCCTCCCCAAACTCGCCCCTTAAAAATCGATACCGGATTTTTGGACCGTTTGAACAAT
>JBEKMF010000034.1:0-17221 GCA_050008655.1 Smithellaceae bacterium | reverse complement strand
CTGCTGCTTATCAGTGATTTTAAAATTCTCGCTGAAATTGGAGTCTTCTCCGCTCTGGGAGTCACTTTTGCGTTTCTTTTTGTCCTCATTATTTTCCCGAAAATATTTCCATCTATGCCGCCTGCAAACCGCCAAAGTAACCCCTTGCTTATGCATACCCTGCAAAAGGTTGCAGCTCCGGCTAAATGGAAATTGCTGGTGATGGTTGTTTTCGGGGTGGTGATGCTGTTTTTTGCCCATCCGGAATTTGATGCCAATATTAATGCCATGAATTCCGTGAGTAAAGAAACAATTGATGCCGAAAAGACTCTACAGAACACTTGGGGTGATTTTTCCGGTAAATGTTATATATTTCTGCAAGCGCCCAGCATTGCACAGTTGCAACAAAAGAACGATCAATTGATGCCGATATTGGCAGTCGATATTCAGAAGGAAAAACTATCATCCGTTTTTCTTCCATCTTTGTTGTTTCCATCACCTGAGGTGAGCCAAAAAAATATGGAAGCCTGGCAGGCTTTCTGGAGTAAGGAACGTCTGGCTAAGCTAAAGCATGATATGGCTGTGGCAGCCAGGGAAAATGGTTTTGTGCCTTCTGCCTTCGAGCCCTTTTGGAAAATAATCAATAATAAAAATGTACACTCCGGAGAAATACCGGAAAAATATTTTGAATTATTTGGAATTACTAAAGGCCCGGCGGAATATACACAGCTGAGCTTAATCACAACCGGTAAGAATTACGATGCCGAAGATTTAACTTCCCGTCTTACCCATCAGAGGCTCGCTAAAATATTTGATGTTGGTTTATTTAACAACAGATTGGGGAACTTTTTGAAAAGCATTTTCATCCAAATTGCATTGATCACAGGGATCGGTATTGTGATCATTGTCTTTGTGTTTTATCTCGACTGGCTCCTATCACTGGCGGTGCTGGCTCCCATTACTTTTGCTTTAGTAGCCACGCTGGGCACTTTGCAAATTATCGGCCATCCGCTGGACATTCCCAGCATCATGCTTTGGATTGTTATTATGGGCATGGGGATTAATTATTCTATTTATTATGCTTGTTTCTACCAACGCTACCGTGATGAAAAACATCCTGCCATGGACATTGTCAAGCTGGCAATGTTTCTAGCATCTTTTACAACGCTTGTTGGTTTCGGCGTATTAGCGATCGCCAAGCACAATCTTTTGCGCAGTATCGGCCTCACCTCGCTTTTAGGCATAGGCTACTCCATTATTGGAGCCTATTTTATTTTGCCGATATTAGTGAAGAAAATATATGCGCCGTTTAATTTTCCTTCCAGGCCGTTGGAGATAGGATCAAAAGAGCATTGGAAGCGTGCACTATTGCGTTACCGCCATCTGGAAGCATATCCGCGGCTTTTTGCCCGTTTTAAAATCATGATCGATCCGATGTTCAAAGAGCTGGACAAATATGTGCAAAACCCCCGCCGAATTATAGATATCGGTTGCGGTTATGGAATTCCGGCCGTGTGGCTTTTAGAAATTTATCCTTCCGCTCAAGTATATGGTTTGGAACCGAACGAAATACGCGTACTCATTGCTTCTTGCGCCATCGGAGCTCGCGGTAGTGTGGAAATAGGAAGGGCTCCCGATTTGCCGGAAGTCGAGGGTGCTGTTGATTACGTTATGATGCTGGATATGCTGCATTTAATTAATGATGAAGAGCTGCGGCTTGTTTTGCGGCGCATTTACAATAAACTGGAGGTGGGAGGAACTTTGTTGATAAGGGCAACAATTCCGTCGGATAAAAAAATTCCCTGGAAGCGTTGGATGGAAGCGACCCGCTTAAAGCTGACTAATACACCAGAGCGTTTCCGCGCGGAAAAAGAAATTGCCGGTTTCATGACCGCTGCAGATTTCACAGTTAAAGTTTTTGCCTCACCGAAGCCCGGTGTGGAAGAGAAATGGTTTGTCGCTAAAAAGGCCTCTTGAATAATGCTTTTAGATTATATTTTATGAAAAAATTTTCTTATAAAGTAGCATTATTTTTTTCACAATGTTTGGGGGTGTGGTTTTTCCGCACTTTTTCCTGGTTTATCGCCACGGGTTACTTTTTTCTTTTTCCCGTGCGCGTCGCGCACAGCCTGAAGTTTTACCATGCGCTTTTTCCAAAGCGGAATTTCCTGTATCATTTGTATTGTGTTTGGAAACAGTATCATAACTTTACCAATGTTTATACCCACCGGTTTGTTGCTAAGTGGAAAGACGAGGTGGAATTTACCCGGGAAGGCTGGGAATATCTGGACGAAGCAGTGGAGAAAAAGACAGGCGCGATTATCGTGATGTCGCACATCGGCAACTGGGAACTGGCGGCGGAAATGCTGAGCCGCAAAGGCCTGCCCATTATGCTTTATCTGGGAGCCAAGCACAAAGAACAGATTGAGAAAATACAAAAGGAAAAACTGGCCCAAAGCGGGGTTAGAATAGTGGCAACATCAGAGAAAGAAAGTTCTCCATTTGCCCTACTGGAGGGAATTAATTTCCTGCGCGAAGGCGGCATTGTATCCATGACGGGCGACCGTCTCTGGGGCGAGCAGAGCTATGCCGTAGTGGACTTTCTGGGGCACGAGGTGCAACTGCCCGATGCGCCCCATTTGTTTGCCTTAATATCCGGTGCACCACTAATGACCTTTTTTGTTAACCAGAGCGCTCCCGGTAAATATCACATTGCCGTATCCGAAGGGAGGCGGGTTATAGCCGCAACACGTGCCGATCGGCAGAAAGCAGTATTAGCCTCGGCACAAACCTATGCCAATGAACTGATGCAAATGGCCCGTAAACATCCGTTCGAATGGCATCATTTCGAGCCCTTTCTCGGCGAAAAGATTGGCAGAGCTTCATGAAGATAGAATTTGCTTTTCGCCCGGCTAAATTTAGTATAAGAAGATATCTAAATCTGCTTACAGGAGACGGTAATGAAAGTAAATGAAGTTCCGCAGGATATTACCTATTATGAGGGTTACAAGCGTGCCTGCTACGCGCTCAATGCTGAGGGGAAGTATGTCATTGTTACCAGTTCGGGCTGGAGTGCTGAAGAAGTCTTCAACGGCCTGGCTGTAGACGAACTGGCAGCAAATCTGGAGGAAACAAGAAAGGCTGTGCTCAAAGGGTTAAAAAGCCCGCTTTTATATCATATGGAGCGGCGGCAGATGATACCAGATATTCTGGCTAAAACAGCGGGCATAGCCACATTCAGGGTCAAGAGGCATTTCCGTCCAGAGATTTTTGCTAAACTTAAACCTGATGTATTGGACCGTTACGCAGAAGCTCTGGCGGTTACCCGAGAAGAATTAAAAACCGTACCGAAATCACGGGTATGAACCCCAAAGCAAGCTGCGGGGTTATTATAGCCTCCGCTTCGCGGGATTGTTCAACTTGCCAATTTCCCAACACTTCGTTATGGAAATTGGGGTTTCACGAATAAATAAAAAAGAAAGGTAACTATTCATTGATGAGTACAGAAATAACAGCGGGCGGAAAGCCCTTTGTTCACCACCATTCTGCGCATTGCGAAAGCGGCGTCACATCTGCCTTATTCCGCGACAAAGGGGTGGAAATTAGCGAAGCGATGATTTTCGGTATCGGCAGCGGTATATTTTTCGGTCATCTGCCGTTTGTAAAATGGGTCGGTTTGCCGATTAGCACTTTCCGCTCTCAGCCCGGGGCGGTTTTCCGCAAAGCGGCAAATAGGCTGGGGGGAAAATTTGTCACCAAACGTTTCCGCAATCAGCAAAAAGGGATGGATGAGTTGCGCCGTGTGCTCAAAGAGGGGCAGATTGTGGGGCTCACGACAAACATTTACTGGCTTTCCTATTTTCCTAACCGTTTCCGTTTTCAGTTTAACGGCCACAATATAATCATATTGCATGAGATTGAAAATGGTTTCCGCGTCAGTGATCCGGTGCTGGATCATCCGGTAGATTGTCTTACAGAAGACCTGGTGCGGGCGCGTTTTGCGCATGGGCCACTGGAGCCGCATGGCTTTATGTATTATCCAAAATTCATCCCTTTAAATCCTGATTTTCGTTCAGCCTGTATCCGAGGCATGAAGGATACCTGCAATATGATGTTGAGGATTCCCCTGCCCATTTTCGGTATCCGCGGTATACGATTTCTTGCCAAAAGAATCATCAAAAGTCCGGACACACTTGGCTTTAATGAAGCCTGCCGCCAGCTGGCCAATATCGTTCGGATGCAGGAAGAAGTGGGAACCGGAGGCGCGGGATTCCGTTTCATGTATGCCGCATTTCTTCAGGAAGCGGCAGATCTTTTTGGTTCGGATGAGCTTGCCCTGTTATCCCAGGAGATGACCGCCATTGGGGATCTCTGGCGCGAATTTGCCGTCGTATCCGCGCGGATCATTAAACAAAGGGGTCAGTCCGATGATAACTTTGGCAAGGCGAGCGGGTTAATGCTCATCTGCGCGGGGCGGGAAGAAGAGCTTTTTAAAAATCTCCATGCTGTTGCCAGGAAGCTCAAAACATGAAAGCGCTGGAAATTTCCGGAATAACTTATTCCTACAATCAGTCGGTGGATAGATCAGGTATCGCAGAGAATGAATACGCTCTGCGTGATTTCTCCATGTCTGTGCAGAGCGGTCAGTTCCATGCCCTTTTAGGGCCGAACGGTGCGGGCAAGACTACTCTGATGCGGTTGATTACCGGTCAACTGCGGGGATACATCGGAGATGTCTTTATTTATGGACATAAAAATTGGGACAAAGAACTGCTAAACTCTATCGGTTACGCGCCCCAGCCGATATCAGTATATACAACACTGACAGCAATGGAAAATTTGCGTATCTTTGGTGTTATGGCCGGATTATCGAAAGATAGCCTGAGCCGGCAGTCAAAGGAAGTATTAGAAGAAACAGGGCTTTCATCTCACGCGCAAAAACGCGTATCGACTTATTCCGGGGGCATGTTGCGCCGGTTAAATTTGGCTGTAGCGCTTTTGCATTCACCGCAGCTATTGCTATTGGATGAACCCACGGTGGGAGTAGATCCGCAAAGCCGTAATCATATTTATGAAACATTGAAAAAAATAAATGCTGCAGGGATAACCATTGTTTTATGTACGCATATTATGGATGAAGCGCAGCGCCTGTGTTCAAGAGTAACACTGCTGGATAAAGGTTCTGTCATATTTTCAGGTGATATGAAAGAAATAGATAATTTAGAAAAATTCTTTTTGGAGAGAACGGGACGTGAGTTGCGTGACGAAAACTGATAATTATTTATTCGTGGAACTCCAATTTCCATAACGAAGTGTAGGGAAATTGGTAAGTTGTAATGAGACTTAAGTTTCAGAAACAGAGTGCATAACCTAAAAGTCACTGCCGCTGAAGCTTGTAAGTCGAATTATCCCGCGCGCGAAGCTTAGCGGGGCAGTACTAAATACCCCAAAACTTGCTTTGGGGTTTATACCCGTGATGAGGCCGCTGTAAGGTGATTTTCAAAAAATTGAAAGAATTGATCCGAAAAGAATTGCTGGTGTTATTGCGTGACCGCCAGACCATTCCGCTGTTGTTTCTTATGCCCATAGCGTTAATATTTTTCCTGTCATTGGCGCTCAAAGGAGTTTATTCTGATAAGCTCACAGTTCACCAAATTTCATTAGTTCTTGAGAACGCCAGCCGTGCTCCCATGGCACTTAAACTAGAAGAAAAGATAGTGAACAATAAATTGATTCAGCGTGTCGAGCGGCCGGAAGGCTATGACAATGATAAACTATTTGAATACGGCAAAGCTCACGCGGTGGTTTATATTCCGGAAGGATTTGATGAAGGCACAAAACCGGTCGAAATAGAATTCGATCCGGTGCTTGATGCCGGTTATAAAGTTGCCTTGCGTTCGCTCATGACCGGCCTGACTGCGGAAGTAGTTATGGGGATAGATGATATTGAAACCGTAGCTTCTAATTTTATTGTCGAAAAGAAAAGAAAAAATATAAGATTCCCCAGTGCATTACAACAGAGCGTTCCCGGCTGGACTATTTTTGCGATGTTTTTTATTGCGATTCCTATGTCCATTGCCTTTTTACGGGAGAAAAATGACGGTACACTACAGCGACTTTTTACTTATCCTGTAAGCCCCAATTTGATCATTTTGGGCAAACTTATTCCTTATTATTTGATTAATTTGACACAGTTTGTTTTAATGCTAGCAGTCGGTGTTTATGTGATGCCTTTGGTAGCTGGCCTATCTTTTAATTTAGGTGAACATCCCTGCTATCTAGTACCGGTTGCGATGGTTACAGCAGCAGCAGCCACGGGCTTTGGAGTCTTAATAGCGGCATTGGCGCGCTCACCGGAACAGACTTCAACACTGGCGGCGACAAGCGCGCTATTAATGGCAGTATTTGGCGGTCTTATGCTGCCTGTTGTGGTTATGCCGCTGGTTATGAAAAAGCTGGCGGTGATCTCACCAATGTACTGGGCACATCAGGCTTGTCTGGACGTGATTTTGCGCGACGCGTCTTTTTGTTTTATTTTACCGAAAATAATTATTTTAACGCTTTTTGCGTTGGGCTGTTTTTATATAGCGGGGAGGAAAGTTAAATGGATGTAAGTCAAGCTTTGAAAGAATTGAATGTATCATCGAGAGAAGAGTTGATTTTCAAGCTCAAAGAACTGATTATCAAGGCCTGTGACGTTAAAGACGTGAAACCGGAAGATATACCCACCGATGTGCCATTTATCGGTGGACCTGGTCCGCTTAAATTGGACAGCCTTGATGCCATGGAAATCGCTATGGAACTCCGGTATCAATTCGGTGTGGAATTGAAAAACGCGTCAACCGCGGCCAAAGCTATGCAGTCATTCGATACCTTGGCCGATTTTGTAATCAATGCGTCAAAGGTTAAAAAGTGAAAAAAAACGACATTTATGTGCGCGGTTGGGGCGCCGTAACCGCACTAGGATGGAGCGCGCCCGAGTCGGCGCAGAATTTGATTCACGGAAAAGTGACGCCGGCAAAAGCCGGCAGTTCTTCCCATTTAATCAGCCGCGAATATAAGGCTTTTGAAGTTCCCTATGCAGGCAATCCTCTGGAGAAATCTCAAGCTATGCTGGAGAAAGCATTGACGGAAGCTATATCTCGGGCGGGACTTTCTAAAACTGAAATTGCCGAATCCAGTTTGTTAGTAGGAACAACAGGCGGCCTTTTTATCCGTAATGAATATGAATTTACTGAAACGGTGCGCAAAAATCCGGGCAAGGAATCACCGGCTATTTCCTGCCGCAACAGAGGACCCGGCGAGGTAGCCGGTTTAATTGCCGGTAAATACGGCATCAGGGGTATGACTCTGACTTTCAGCATGGCTTGTGTTTCCAGCTCGCACGCTTTAGTTGTCGCGGCGCAACTTCTGGAACAGAAAAAAATTCGCCGGGCAATTGTTGTCGGCTTCGAGCCGCTTTTGAATCTGACTTTGCATGGGTTTGCCAGCTTGCTTCTTTACGATTATGATCAATGCCGTCCGTTTTGCGCTACCCGTTCCGGCATGCAAATTGGGGAGGGCGCGGCCGCCGTAATCCTGGAGCAAAATGGATTACCTGCCCGGAGAAAAGTAAAATATAAGTTTGCCGGAGGCCACCTGTTCAACGATAATAGCAGCCTTACTTCGGCAGGAGTTGATGGTGAGCTTGTTGGCGACGTCATTCGGCAGACCTTAACGTCGGCGCGAGTATCTCCCGGAGATATTGTAGCGATTAAGGCTCATGGCACAGGCACAAAGGATAACGACCTTTCCGAAGGAAGGGGTTTGGTCAGACTCTTTGGAGAAAAACTCCCCCCCGTGATTTCCCTGAAAGGTGCGATGGGTCATGCTCTGGGTGCGGCCGGCGCAATAGAAACGGCTGTCTGGCTTTCCTGTCTGGAAGAAGGAGTGCTTCCCCGCAGTTTTGGTTTTGTGGAGAGCGATCCGGAAATAGGATTTACCCCGGCACTAAAAAACAATCCGGCACCAAACGGCGTTTATCTCTGTAGCTATTTCGGATTTGGCGGCACGTGTACAAGTTACTTGATTATCAAGGAATGAAAACTAATGTCCTCTAGCCCAGGTAAAAAGAAAATTATTTCAGCCATGCCGGTGATAGCGGCAGGCTACATTGGCCCTGCACTTCTCCCCAATCGAGATGCGGCCTGGGAAGAAGAAAAACTGCCGTTAAATGCAGATGATTTGGTCGCCGAAATCATGGGACAGCCGATGCGCCGTGCCGGAAGGTTCATCAAGATGGTCTGTTGCGGAGCCTTGGCTTGCCTGAAAAAAGTGCCGCCCGATTATTTAAAAACGAAAAAAGTAGGGATATTTCTGGCTACCGGATTAGGGAACGTGGATGAAATATTGCCTTTTATCACCCAGGTTTTTAAGCATGAAGGCGGATTTCCCAGCCCCAATCAATTTGCCAATTCGGTAAGCAACGCTGCCGCCTTTTTTCTGGCACGCCTTTGTGAAATCAAGGGAGTTGTTCTGACAATATCGGAAGAAGAATTGTCCTTTGAGTCGTCGCTCTGGCTGGCGCAGAGCTATCTGGAAGGAGGCGAGATAGATTTGGCTCTGGTCGGCGGTTGCGACGTTTTTACGCCGACAGTTGAGGAATACCGTGAACGGATGGACCTGCGGCCGGATAATTCCCGTTTGCTGCCTATGGGTGAAGGAAGCTCTTGGCTTTTGCTTGGCGGAGGCCATCAAAGGAAGATAGGCGATATTTTGGCGGTGGAGTTCGGCAATAAATTAATGCCGCCGGAAGAATTTATGGTAAGTGAAAATGTTTTAAGCGCAAGTGAAAAATTAATTGCTAAGGCGGTTATAAGTGAGAAGAAGCGCTTTTTACTGCCTGGTTTCCGCATAAATAAAATCGATTCTCCTTTCTGGAAGCTCAAAGGCTGGGAGGTTGACGACTATTTGCCTTACTGCGGTATTCATCCCACGGCAGCCGCATTCGGGATAGCGCGCGCCCTGCAACAAAAACCATCCGCTCTTTTTGTGCATTATAATTGCCACGCTTCGGGCAAGCAGGTATTTGTGGCCGCGTCAACAAAATAATTTTTCCTGTTTAACATGTTTATCAAGATGGCGAAGATTCAATCTCAACAGACGAAACGCATAGTCCTTGTTCATCCGCGGGGATTCAACTGGTTTCCCGGGAAACGCGATATTACGGATATTGCCAACCGCATGGTGCCGCAGGGACTCCTCTCTATTGCTGCTTATTTAATAAAGCAGGGTCATGATGTTTTCGTTTACGATTGCCTCGGCCCGGAAGCTCCGTTTGAACTGCAAAAGCAAACGCAGGCAATCTTAGCCTATGGGCCGCAAATAGTCGGTTTTTCCACCACGACATCCTCTTTTCCCGATGCCGCCGACCTGGCACAGAAAATCAAAGAGCAATCGCCTGACATTATAACGGTGTGCGGAGGCGTTCATGTTTCTGCGCTGCAGGGCAAACTTTTGCAGGATTACCCGGCGTTTGATTTTCTTGCCGTTGGCGAAGGTGAATTAACCATCGCTGAGATGGCTTCTGGAATTGAGTCCGCCAATATTAAAGGATTGATCTGGCGCAAGGGCGAAGATGTGATTACCAACGAACCGCGTCCGAAAATACCCGATTTAGATAGCTTGCCTTTTCCCGCCTACGAGAAGCTTCAGGATTTTCCTCGCGATTACCATTTGCCGCTCTTTAGCTATATCCAAACACCCGGAGCAACGATGATTACTTCGCGTGGCTGTATGTTTCAGTGTTCCTACTGTGATCGTTCCGTTTTTAAAAAAGGATTCCGCTACAACTCTGCCGCTTATATTTACGAACACATGAAATATTTGAGGGAAAAATTCGGCGTGCGGCATATCAATATTTACGATGATTTGTTTACAGCCAATTGCCAGAGGATTGTCGAGCTTGGCGATAAACTCACCCACTTTCCTCTGGGAATAAATTTCAACTGTGCCGTGCGTGTCGGCTATACGGATGATGAACTTTTACGGATGCTGAAAGATGCCGGATGCCTCATGGTTTCTTTGGGGATTGAATCCGCCGATCCGCAGATGCTCGCGCGGCATAAGGCTGGTGTTTCACTGGACGAAGTTCGCGATACCGTCCAGCGGATTAAAAAAGCAGGACTGCGTGTCAAAGGTCTTTTTATGATGGGTTTGCCCGGAGAGACGGAAGAATCAATTCATCGCACTTCCGATTTTATTATTTCACTAGGGCTGGACGACATGAACATGGCGAAATTTACGCCCTTTCCCGGAGCGCCGCTCTGGCCAACGATAAGAGAGGAGGGCACTTTTAATGAAGACTGGCGGCTGATGAATTGCCTGAATTTTGTTTTTGTACCGAAAGGGATTACCTCTCAACAAAGACTCGATCAGCTCTATAATGAGCACGTCAAGCGCTTTTATTCCGATGACGCTTGGCGCAAAAAATTCCGAGGGCGTTTATGGGAGCACCGCAAAAGCATGCTCTATTTGCTGCGCCATTTGCCATCGTTCTGGTCGGCAAAAAATCAGTTCGAACCGGAAAAGTAGAATTTTTTTATCAGTGCGAGGCATGAAGTGCAGCAGCAATTTTTCTTATGATTGACAGACCCTGTGAAAGCATGTTAAATCGCGGCAACTATTATAAAAAATGGCTGCCCCTGTAGCTCAGAAGGATAGAGCAACGGATTCCTAATCCGTGTGCCGCGCGTTCGACTCGCGCCAGGGGCACTTAATTATTAAGGTTTTTCCGACTTCGCTTTTTTACTTTGGCCACATTTATTAAGGTCAAGGTTTCCCTAAAATGTTCAGAATGGTTTCTATCAGTTTTTTTGTCCGTACCGGCTTTGGCAGGATATAATTGTTTCCGATTTTATTCTCTTTCCTGTCAACGATATCATCTTTTGAGGCGAGTGCAGTGATAAATAGAATCGGGATGTTTGCTGTAGCGCGATTATCTTTCAAAGCAGCCGCGACATCCTCGCCGGGCATATCCGGCATGACCAGATCAAGCAGGATTATATCCGGCAGTTCACTTGCGGCCAGTTCTATGCCGTCTTTGCCGTTTGTCGCAGTAATTACATCGAATATTCCCTCATGCATGAGATTTTTTTTAACGAAATAACAAAAATCTACTTCATCATCGACGACCAACACTTTTATATTTTTTGCCATCTTACACCTCTTTTGTATCAATTATTTTAATTCTTGGTTGGAGTTTTACAAAAAAAGTTGTTCCCTGATTTTCCCGGCTTTCAACATCAATGGTGCCTTTTAATCGCTCCATGATCATATGGGCAACGCTGAGGCCCAGACCCGTGCCCTCATTAGCGGGTTTGGTAGTAAAAAAAGGCTCGAATATTTTCGACAGGGTCTCTTCCGGAATGCCTTTTCCGGTATCCGATATTTCAACAACGATCATTTCATCGTCGATGCTGAAAAAATCAGCCCGACGGTAGCCGGTTTTATAGCCGATATCAGTGACTAATTGTTTATAGGCGCGAACCGTCAATATCTTTTTTTTGCAGTCTTTCATGGCATCAACCGCATTATTGACAAGATTTAAAAAAACCTGTTCCAACATAGTATAATCACCTGCCACTTCCAGCAATTCATCGGCATACTCACATCGAACGCTCACACCGCTTTTTTCAAGTTTGGGTTTTCCCAGCACCAGGACGATATCAAGCAATGGGCAGAGGGGGAGTTGCGTGATTTTGAATGCCTTTTGTCTGGAAAACGACAAAACGTTTTTGATGATATTATCAGCCCGGTTGACCGCATTAAAAATCTTTTCTATTGACTCCTGTATATCGGGCTTATCATCGGGAAGATTGTTTTCCAGATAATCCATTCCCATATAAATAATTTCCAACGGATTCCTGATTTCATGGGCGATGCCGGACGCCATCCGCCCCAGTGCGGCCATTTTATCCTTTTGTATTAACTCGTCGCGCGTTCTTCGCAACAATTCAACAGTATCATTCAATTTTTTCTCTTTTTCAATCCGGTCGGTGATATCTTTGGAAATAATGCAGACCCCCAAAACATCCCGGGTTGACGGATCTCTTATCGGGCTCAGCGTATTGGCAAACGACATGCCGTGATTTTTATCATACGATTCATACTGCACCATGTCATTATTTTGGTATACCGATCTCACATAACTCAAAAATTTTTCCGCTTTGGTCTTATCATCGCTATAAATCCGTGAAATGGTCAAACCGAGAAAACTATTTTCATCCTGGTATCCATAAAATTCGACGAGTTTTTGATTGGCAAATAAAAAATTCCCTTCATAATCGATAATACACATCAACACATCGGTAGCTTGAACAATTTGCTCGTATCTTTCCCGGGCTTCATTAATCCGCATGTTCTTGACTTTCAATAGGGTCGTTACTAGATATCCGTAAAACATTGCAACGCCAATAATGAACGGAATCCGGATCAAATAGCTGATGGCCTCCGGACCTGTTAAAAGTCCCTGTTGATATAACAGCCAGCCGTAGATGACGGAAAAGATGATGATGTTTATCATCAGGTATTCAAAGCGAGAGCCCATTGTCGTTAATAAGACGATAAAAAAATACATCAGATATAAATCCGACCCGGCATATCCGGAAAAATAAATCCCGGCTGGCAACATTATGCTGTCGCATAAAATTAACCCATAGAAAATCTTATCGTCATAGAAATATTTTTCCGGAATGTGGGCAACAATCAGATTGGTCAACAGATAAACGGCAATGAAAATATAACCACAGGTTTCGCATTCTTTGCTGGCGGATGGTGAAAAAAGAATAAAATAAGCGGTCGTAATAATGACTGCTAACCGAATAAGAAAAATAATTTTTTTTCTGGGAAATGGAGTTGGCATTACTGCCTCTCTGATAAGGCATTGCTTTTTGACAGTTGGAGTATAAGACAAATAGTTCTGTTGGTCAATGAAAAAAGAAGCAAATGGCGGTAAATCAAGTTAAACGAATTCCTATAATTCAAGCGGCGTAATTTTTCTATTAACATAAAGGTTATTATAGGATATGAGGAAGAAGTCAAAATTAAATAAAAAGAAACTCAATCAATGAAAAAGTGCTGCACGAAAGTTTTAGCATTTACATTTCTTATTAGTTTTATCTTACAGGGGTGTTCCCTTCCGAATCAGCCCTATGTCAAAAAAGACGTTTCTGAGGCAACTCCGCTAAAAGTAGTACGTTATCTAACTCCGGATATACGGCGGTATTCAACTGGCGAAGGTGTAGCTATTTTTCTCGGCTCAGCCATTATACTCGATCCGTTAGTCGGCTTGCTGGTAATAAGCATTTATCACGATGTCAAAAAAGTTCCGGACGACCAAAATATACCTGATTACGGAAAATTGGTTATGGACAAGTTTATTGATAGAGCAAAAAATGAAATTCCTGGTTGGCCGGCCGTGGTTATTGAAGAGAAACCAATCTGGGAAGCTCTAAAAGATGAATCGAACTATATCTTAGAATTTAAAGCTGATTCATTGGAAATAAAGGATAGTGAGGGTTTGAGATTTGTGACAGTTGTAACAATGAAGGATAAAGGAGATAATGTAATTTGGGAAAAAGGCTACAAATACTTGTCAGAACAATTCAATCATAAACTTGACTATGATCAATTAAAAAAAGATAGCTACAAATTACTCAAAGAAGAGATGGTTTTCGCAGCCGATGCAACAGTAACAGCTTTTATCGAACATTTTAAAAATCCTCAATCCGGATCTCCAAAATAAAATCGATGCACAACGATGATATTTCTGATTGCCAGTGCTATCTGTACGGTCTGGGGATCAGTGGCGGTTTTTAAAAAACAGGTAATAATTAGGGCCTTATTCCTATTTATTATCCTTGGATTTTTTCCAGATTAGTGGCTCGAACGCCAATTAACCTCACTCGCTTGGTAAGGTCAATGCGTTTAAGACAGGTAAAAGCGGCCTTGCGAATTTCGTCTTCGGAGTCCGTATAATCAGACATCGTTTTTGCTCTAGTCAGAGTCTGGAAATCGCCGAACCTAATTTTTATGGTGACAGTCTTCGCGCTATACCCATCGTCTTGCATATCAGCCACAACTTCTTTGGTTAATTCTGCGAGCGTCCTGGCGATCATTTGCCAGTTTTTCACATCCTCCTGAAAGGTAGTCTCGCGACTGATTGATTTTGGTTCCCAGTGCGTAATCAATGGGCTATCATCAATTCCTCTGGAAGCGTCATAAAGGTATTGGCCATAAGAATTACCGAAATGTTCAATGAGTTTTTCCAACGGCGATGCCGCAAGCTGTCCGATGGTTTCAATACCGATTTTTTTTAGATACGCTTCTGTCTTCGGCCCTATTCCATATAATTTGCGGATCGGCAACGGCCACAATTTACTTTCAATATCACTTTCATTGATAATGGTCAGGCCGTCCGGTTTGTGCATATCGGAGGCAATCTTGGCCAGCAGTTTGTTGGGAGCTATGCCGATAGAACAGGTCAACCCGGTTTTTTCTTTAATGCCGGTTTTAATCCTGGCAGCAGTACTTTCGGACGTTTCTGCCAGTTCAGATACATCCATGAATGCTTCGTCAATGCCGGCATTTTCCATAACCGGCATAATCGCCAATAAAACAGATTTGAATTGTTCGGATGCAATAGAATAAGCTTCGTAATCGACAGGAAGAAAAACAGCGTGAGGGCAGAGTTTGTAGGCGGTCCTCAGCGGCATTGCGGAATGGATTCCGAATTTTCTGGCTTCATAGTTGGCTGTTGAAACAACTCCTCTCTTATTGGGGTTTCCGCCTCCTCCGATAATGACGGGTTTGCCCAGCAGGGCCGGATTTTTCTTTTCCTCGACCGCGGCGAAAAAGGCATCCATATCGATGTGAATAATTCTTCTTTTCATGTTGGTCTTAGAATATCATTTATCCCAATATTTTAGTAGTAGATGAAGTTAATAATTTTGCCGACAGTTTAATTTTCTTGACAGACAAAGTTGATTCTCATATACAAAGCACATTTCCAAAGAGAGTATCTATTAAAAAAAACAATGGTATAACTATCAATCATGAATAATCTTTTCCTGAGTTTCTTAATAGCGATCCTTGTAGCAGCCGGTCTCGTGGCTTTAAGCCGCTCATTGCGCATGGAATTTCCTACTACCAATATCTTCCCGCTTGTACCTCTCTTCTACGCGATTGTTTACGAACTCCTCGAAAGAAGAAAAGTGGAAAAGGATAAACCTGTTCGTCCGGCCAAAGCCAAAAAAGGGATGAAAACCGGCATAGCCAGGATCCTCGAAAATATCACCGTCCGTAGAATTTTCACAGCCATCGCCGTCAGCTTTGCCATCAAGATTTCCTTCGAAATCATTTTTTTGGTTCTTTATATTCAGTCCGGAGAAAAATCTTTTGCTGATCTTTATGGCAACTTCGGCATAGAAACCATCGGCAGATTCATTAAGGGCGATCATCCCTGGCTTGCGGGAAATGAGGGGTTCTATCTTCTGTCGCTTCTTGCAGTCATTACCAGCTTGGGTACCGGCCTCTGGATCGGATATACTTCTAAGGGCAAAGCCATCTTTGAGGGTGTGTTCGTGGGTGCTGCCGTCACTGTGATTACCGCTACGACCAATATGTTGATCCTTTATAGAGAAATTGAAGAAATGGCGAATCAAATGGCCAAGTCCATGGGCTATGGTATGCGCATCGGATTTGCAGTAGTGCTTGCTGCTCAAGTACTCCTCTATGGTTTTTGGGCCGGCATCGCTCAGATGGCAAAACTCAAGCGTGAGGAATTGGCAGCAATCAAAAAATCAGTGAAAAAACCAAAACGAGGGGAACTCACAGCTATCAAAAAATCAGTTAAAAAATCAAAGAAATAGCAGACATCTCTATTGGAGAAATAAATTTTCCAGCGATCCCAGATGGCTTTATGGCATCTTGGAGAAATCCTTAGTTAGGATAGATATATAACTTTAAGCACAGATTGATTCTTAGATACTGGTTGCAAAAATTTCATATTTGTTACTTCCTGAACTCTTAAGTTGACGAATTTTTATAAATATGCCAAATTCCCTTGCGAAATATTCGAAAATTAGGGGAATTTTATTGATGGCACCAGAAGCAAATAGTCAGAACCTCTCCCCAGACGAAACAAAGAGACGGTTGGGCATATTGTTGTCCAGACCATTTTCTTATATAGGAAGAGCAGTAATAGGGTGGGTCAACATTTTAGGCTCCGCGACGATTTTCCTCTTTTTGGCTCTGCTTAAGGTCTTCCGGTCGAAGCAATTCTCCAAGATAGTTCAACAGCTCTATTACATCGGAGCGCGATCAACGACAATCATCATGCTGGTGAGCGTGTTTACCGGCATGGTTCTGGGCCTGCAATCTTATCATGCCCTGGTTAAATTCGGAGCTCAGGGAGCAGTCGGTACCCTGGTAGCCCTTTCTTTAATCAGGGAATTGGGGCCCGTTCTTACGGCAATCATGATTACGGCCCGGGCCGGTTCCGCTATTACGGCCGAAATCGGCATCCAGCGAATTTCCGAGCAGATAGATGCGTTGCGCACCATGCGCATTGATCCGCTCCGACATATCATCAGTCCGAGAGTTACCGCGGCTATCATCAGCTTTCCCATCCTCACCACTGTGTTTGACCTCATCGGAATGATCGGCGGATATATTTCAGGGGTCATGCTGCTAGGTCTGAATTCCGGTGTCTATTTTCATAGCATCCAGGCTAACGTTGAGCTGAAAGACATTTCCGACGGTTTAATTAAGACTATCGTTTTTGCGGTTATCGTTTCCACTGTTTGTTGTTACCAGGGCTATTTCGCGCACATGCGTAGCGATAGTCATGGTGCCCAAGCCGTTGGTCTGGCCACTACCTCGGCTGTCGTGATTTCCTGTGTGCTGATTTTGGTATCTGATTACATCGTGACTTCACTGCTGATATAGAGAAACTTATGAATACACCATTGATTGAATTCAAAGACGTCACTAAAAGCTTCGACGACCGAACAGTTCTGGAGCGCGTTAATCTTAAAATTTATGAGGGCGAAGTTACAACAATAATCGGCCTCAGCGGCGCAGGGAAAAGCGTGCTTCTCAAGCACATCATCGGGCTAATCAAACCCGACAAAGGAACAATTCTTTTTCGGGGCAAACCTGTAAGCAAAATGAAAAGAAAGGAAATTAATGCGGCTCTTGCTCA
>JBEKMF010000033.1:0-17396 GCA_050008655.1 Smithellaceae bacterium | reverse complement strand
AAGCAAACGACTGGTTGAGCTAAACTCTGGAAATTGACCTTATTTCTCGGAGAAAGAGTGCCTTGATATTAATATGGCGCGGTCATAAAATGCTTGATCGCTGTTAATAAAGTCGAACTTCTATGTCGGCTAAATAATGCTGGCTTTCTTCCTCGTGTTTGCCCAGTTCTTCATAGAGCATCATGACGGTATTCACATACACCTGACTGTGGTTATAATGCCACACTGCATCGCGTTTTCTCTCGATGGAAGCATATTCAAACCAGCCCGAGCTTTTCAGGTAATTGCCCATGGTCGCTATTGCATCTTTCATGTTAAAGGGATCGATTATGCCGTCACCGTCTCCGTCAACACCGTAGTTCCGAAACGTAGAAGGAATAAATTGGGCCGGCCCCAAAGCTCCGGCAAATGATCCCATTATATTTAAGGGATCAATTCCCAAGTTATTGGCTATAAGAGCAAGGTGGTAGAGTTCAGACAAAGCCCAATGCGCCCTTTTGTACGCCCTGGCAATGGTGCCTTGATCATGGAGCAGTGGATACTTATCAGCATATGCTTGCTGTATTTGACTGAAGTAGTCCGGGTTGAGCAACATACCCATGTTGGCGTAAGCCGTAACAACATTATAACGCATGGGGTAGGTTCCCAGTCTCGATTCTACGATGAGAATTGCCGTGATGATGCGGGGAGATGTTCCAAAACGTTTCTCCGCGTAAGATAATGATTCGGCATATTCCTTGATAAAAGCCCGGCCGTTTTCGATATGTCTGGGGTCGATACGCATGATCATCGGATCTTCTTCGGTTCCCTTGGGACTCGCGTAGAAAAGGTTCTGGATAACGATATCCGGCTGGAGAGATATTCGGGGATCGTTTATCATGCTTTGAACCTGTGCTTTATCCAAGCCCTCTTCCACCAGGCGCTCCTCGATAAACTGCCTCGATAACTCGCTTGCTGCCCGTGACGAGACAGAAAATAACAAAAAAATCATTATGATTATAAAATACGCTATTGCTTTTTTCACGCTTCAACCATTTTTGCCGCAACCTTATTTTCGCTCAATCATTATTTTTAATATTGCGGCTTTATTTTACATCCTCTCAGCTTTATACGCAAGATTATTTAATATTAATTCATTATGTCGGCCAAAAAACATTCTCTAATTAAAAAATTATCCGGTTAATTAAATTATATTGACAAACAGACACAAATTATTTATAAGCTTCAACCTTAATTACATAATCAAGGATAGCCTAATGTATGCAGTAATAAAAACAGGGGCAAAACAACACAAAGTCAGCGAAGGTGATGTTTTATCCGTAGAAAAGCTCACAGGCGAGAAAGGATCGGAAGTAGTTTTTAACGAAGTCCTAATGGTCTCCAGCGATAAGAGCGTGAAAATTGGTAAACCTTTTGTGGATGGCGCCAAAGTCATAGGCCAGATCATCGCGCAAAAACAAGGTCCGAAAATTCACGTTTACCATATGAAACGCCGTAAGGGTTTCCATAAGAAAACCGGGCATCGCCAGGAATTAACCAGCATGAAAATAAAGAAGATTTCGATTTAGCGGAGGAAGTAATGGCACATAAAAAAGGGCAAGGAAGTTCCCGCAATGGCAGAGACAGTAATTCGCAGCGGCGCGGCGTCAAAGTATTTGGCGGCGAGAATATCCATGCAGGATCGATTATCGTGCGGCAGGTGGGAACAAAAATCCACCCGGGAAACAACGTAGGAATGGGTAAGGATTTCACTCTTTTCTCCCTGATTAACGGAATTGTAAAATTCGAGAGACTCGACAAAACGAGAAAAAAAGTGAGCGTTTACGCATCATAAAAGATGGTCTAAATATTTTTCATTTTAAAGGCGCTGATAAAACAAGCGCCTTTTTTTTGTGAAGATTTATGAAATTTGTTGATGAAGCAAAAATTTATATCAAAGCGGGACACGGTGGCCGCGGATGCGTGAGTTTTCGGCGGGAAAAGTTTGTGCCTCGCGGCGGCCCTGACGGTGGCGACGGAGGCAAAGGCGGAGATATCTTTTTTCGCGCCGACCAAAGCCGCCGCACTCTGCTGGATCTAAAATACCAACAACACCATGTTGCTAAAAACGGCGGTCATGGCTCAGGAAACAATCGCACGGGGAAGAGCTCAAGCGACCTAGAGATTGCAGTACCGGTAGGAACAATCCTTAAAGACGCCGAAACTCAAGAGGTACTTGCCGATTTATCCGAGGTTGGTCAAATTTATGTTGCCGCACACGGGGGCATCGGCGGCAAGGGCAATGCTCATTTTGCCACTTCTACCCATCAAACGCCGCGCTTTGCCCAGGAAGGCATGGAAGGCGAAGAGCGCTGGGTTAAACTGGAACTAAAGCTTTTGGCCGATGTCGGTATTATCGGTTTTCCCAATGCCGGCAAATCAACTTTTATTTCCCGCGTATCTGCGGCTAAACCAAAAATTGCCGACTATCCTTTCACCACTCTCACGCCGCACCTGGGTGTTGTCCAGTATGCAGACCATAAGAGCTTTGTTCTCGCCGATATACCCGGGCTTATCTCCGGCGCACATCAGGGTTTAGGCATGGGCATACAATTCTTGAGGCATGTGGAACGAACATCACTGCTGCTGCATATAATTGACATCTCCATCGAACCAAAAACTGATGCCTGGTCTAACTATACTGCCATCAATAAGGAGCTCGGCCATTACAATCCGCAATTATTGGATAAGCCGCAAATAGTAACTTTAAACAAGATCGATCTTCCTTTTGTTAGAGAGAAAGCTAAAAAAGAAGTTGCGCTATTCAAAAAAAAGCGGATAATACTTCATCTTTTTTCCGCTGTCACCGGAGAAGGAATACAGGAAATATTAAAAAATATAATCACTATACTAAATTAAGCAAACACTAATGTGACAATGAAGAATATCCGTCAAGAAACTCTTGCAAGTGCAAAAAAAATACTGATCAAGGTAGGCTCGGCAGTACTGTCCGGCACTGACGGTCTCGACCTCAAGATTATTCATTCCCTTGTTAAAGAGATGTCCGATCTGGTGCGTCAGGGTTATTCTGTTGTGCTGGTAACTTCCGGCGCGATAGTTTCAGGAAAACATCGCCTGAATATAACCGGCCAATTAAAAAGCATCCCTGAAAAACAAGCCGCGGCCGCCATCGGCCAGGGAAGATTAATGCGGGTGTATTCCAAATCTTTTGAAAAAAACGGCCTTTACGTCGCTCAACTTCTGTTGACACTTTCCGATCTTACCGATCGCCAGAGATATTTAAATATCCGTAATACTCTTTCCACTCTGATGGAGTGGGGTGTTACCCCTATTATCAACGAAAACGATTCTGTCGCCGTGGATGAGATAAAATTTGGTGATAACGATAACCTTGCCGCGATGATCGCCAATATTATCGAAGCCGATCTTTTTATCAATTTGACGAGTACTGCAGGACTTTATGATTGCAATCCGACGGAATTCAAGAAAGCCAAGCTTATTCCTCTGGTCAGTGAATTCACCGGCGAAATTGAAGCCTCCGCCACCGAAGAAACTACGGCAGTAGGAATGGGCGGTATGAAAAGCAAAATTTTAGCCGCCAAAAAAGTTGCGTCCATAGGCATTCCCTGCGTTATCGCTCCCGGCAAAAAGAAAAAAGTTTTGGCCGACATCCTGGCAGGAAAAGAAATCGGAACGCTTTTCCTTCCTATGACTGATCGACTAAACAGCAAGAAATATTGGATCGCCTTCACCTTAGATCCCCGCGGTAAATTAGTTATTGACGATGGCGCGAAGAAGGCATTGCTGGAAAAAGGCAAAAGTCTTCTACCTTCAGGAATTGTTGATGTAGAAGGAGATTTTGATTTAGGCGATCCGGTAAGCTGCGTTGACCGCGAAGGAACATTTCTGGCCAAAGGTCTCGTCAATTATAATTCCGCTGAAATCCGCAAAATCAAGGGTTTAAAAACTTCCCAAATAAGTCACTTTCTGGGGCACAAAGATTACGATGAAGTCATCCACCGCGACAATCTGGCTATAACTAAACAAAATTTCAGAAAATAACTTTAAGTTTAAAAAATGATAATAAAGTAATCATTTACGCATAGTCTTTTAGAGAGTGTGACCCATAATGGAGACCATTGATTCACAACATAAGAATAGCTTAACGCACAGATTTTGGCACAAACTTGTTGGCGAACCGCGTAATGTAAATGAGCCATCCATCTTTCATAAAATATCCCTCATTCCCATCCTGGCCTGGATCGGCTTGGGCGCTGATGGTTTATCCTCTTCATCATACGGCCCGGAGGAAGCATTCAAGGCTCTTGGCGCTCATTCCTATATTGCCATCCTCATCGGTCTCGCCACGGCGTTTACCGTCTTTATTATTGCTTATGCCTATACGCGCATAATTGAACATTTCCCGCAAGGCGGCGGCGGTTACATCGTATCGACAAAAACCATCAGCGATAGCGCCGGCGTAATATCGGGAAGCGCATTAATTGTTGACTATATGCTGACAATTACGGTTTCGCTGGTTTCCTGCGGCGATGCCATTTTCAGTTTTCTGCCGGTTGCTTATCAAAAATACAAACTGATATTCGTCGCTTTTCTCATTTTTGCACTCATCATCATGAATTTGCGGGGCGTCAAGGAATCCGTCATGATTCTTGCGCCTATATTCATTGTTTTTGTTCTAACCCATATTCTGCTGATTGGTTATGGTTTATTTACTCATGTCGATCAATTTGAGACTGTCTTTAGCCAGTTTAACAGCAGTTTCCGTCAGGATATCGGATCAATCGGCTTGATCGGCATATTGGCAATTTTTTTGCGGGCCTTCTCTCTGGGAGGTGGAACATACACAGGAATAGAAGCAGTATCCAACGGAATGCAGATCATGAGAGAACCAAAAGTTCAGACGGGAAAGCGGACAATGGCTTACATGGCCATATCGCTCGCCTTCACCGCCGCCGGTTTATTGATCTGTTATGCACTTTTCCATATAAAACCGGCTGAAGGTAGAACACTAAATGCGCTTCTCTCCAACGAAGTATTTGGCAATTGGTCTTCGGGAGCGTGGATTGCGCTGATAACGATCCTTTCTGAAGGCGCTTTGCTTTTGGTAGGTGCTCAAGCAGGTTTTGTTGATGGACCACGTGTTATGGCCAACATGGCAACTGATTATTGGCTGCCACATCGCTTTGCCATGCTCTCCGAAAGGCTTACCATGCAAAACGGCATCTTCCTAATGGGAGGCGCGTCAATTATACTATTGTTCTATACGCATGGCTCCATTTCCGCTCTTGTTGTTATGTACGCTATCAATGTTTTTCTAACATTTTCTCTCTCTCAGTTCGGCATGATTCGTTTTTTTCTTCATGATAAAGAAAAAGACAAAAATTGGAAAAGACACATAATCATACATGTAATTGGTTTTATTCTCTGTGTGACGATACTTTGCGTAACTGTTTATGAAAAATTCGGGGAAGGCGGCTGGGCTACCTTAGTAATAACTTCCGTTCTCATAGGTTCATGCTATTTAATTAAAAGACATTATCATAAAGTCCGGCAGGCGGCACTCCAGCTGGAAGATATTCTACAAAAGATACGTCCGGGCAAAAATTTTAATAACGAACCATTAAACACAAAGGAGCCCACAGCAATCATGCTTGTTAGCGGTTTCAACGGATTTGGCTTGCATACGTGGCTTTCGATTAATAGAAAATTCCCGCATTTTTATAAAAACTTTATTTTTGTATCGATTGCTGAAGTTAATCAGGGATCTTTTAAGGGAACCGAGGAAATGCAACAATTAACTGCTTCGGTAGAAGA
Organism: Smithellaceae bacterium; assembly: GCA_050008655.1. Lineage (GTDB taxonomy): Bacteria > Desulfobacterota > Syntrophia > Syntrophales > Smithellaceae > UBA4810. Next base: position 11,561 of record JBEKMF010000033.1, on the reverse strand, counting down.
CGGCCTTAGAAAATATGCGCATCTTGTCCGCTCTTACGGAATGGCCGCAGACTATAGAATTGATACCGGAACAGACGTTGTGGAAAAAGCGACTGAGTTGTGTGAATCCCTGGCCAAAGAATTCCATAAATCAATGGTTTTTACTGGAAAATTGATCTTCCGCCAGGAACATTTGTTGCAAAGACTGCTTCATAACGAAACGGCTTACGCGATTCAACGCCGTCTGCAATGGGATGGAATAGAAACCGTCATTTTGCCGATTCGTGTTTGACATAAAGAGCTTTACAGCCGCCCCTAAAGAAAATATCCCTCATTTCAGCCACCCTGTTTCCAACATATTATTTTCCTCTCCCTTGACAAAAAAAATATCTTCAGTATCCTAAATGCGGAGAATTATCCTATCGAACGCTTCTGCTGACTGCCGTTTATTATGCAATTTTCTTACCCGGCTAACCGGCGGCAAGCTCTAAATTTTTTATTATGACAGATAAGCAATCTGCCGGAAGTAAAATTAAAGATATTAAGGAGGAAATCATGTTGCAGTTTGAATTAAGTCCCCAACAAAAAGAATTGCAGGCAAAAGTTCGTGAATTTGCGGCTAAAGAAATTCTGCCCGCGGTGTGGTATTACGATGAAAAAGACGAAATTCCGTTGTTCCTGCTGCAAAAAGCCTTTAAAGCCGGGTTTATGAACACAGACATCCCCAAGAAATATGGCGGCAAGGGATTTGGCCTTGTAGAAAACGTTATCCTTACCGAGGAGATTTCTGCGGTCTGTCCGGGCCTGGCTACATCAACCTTCGATAACTCTCTGGGCATGGTGCCGATCTTTCTTTCCGATAACGAAAAACTTAAAGAAAAATATCTTCCGCTGATAGCCCGCGAATTCAAACGCATTTGTTTCGCTACATCAGAACCGACCATGGGATCCGATGTAGCCGGTATGCGCTGCCGAGCCGAAAAAAAAGGAAATGATTATATTTTAAACGGAACAAAATACTGGATTACCAACGCCGGAGTGGCCGACTACATGACGGTTTTCGCCACAATTGATCCGGCTAAACAACATGAAGGTATAGGTGCGTTTCTGGTGGAAAAGAATTGGGAGGGGGTCTCCGTGGGCAAGCCTATTCCAAAATTAGGACAGCGCTGTTCGAATACGGCGGGGCTCAACTTCAAAAACGTTAGAGTACCGAAGGAAAATGTCATAGCGGAACCAGGCCAAGGGTTTGTCCTGGCCATGAAGACCTTCTCCCTGACCAGGGCGAGTATCGGCGCCTTTGCTGTGGGAGCTGCCCGTTCGGCTATGGAATATGCGATTGATTACGCCAAGAAAAGAAGGGTTTTCGGCACAAATATATCAAACTTTGAAGCCATCCAATTCAAAATTGCGGAAATGTATCAAAAAGTGGAAACGTCCCGTCTTTTAGTATGGAAAGCAGCGTGGGAAGCTGATAATGGAATAGATCCCACGATAAATGCCTCTATCGCCAAATTTTATGCAACGGAAAAAGCCCTGGAGGTGGTTAACGATGCCCTGCAAATTTTCGGCGGTTACGGATACACTAAAATGTTCCCCATCGAAAAATTACTCCGGGATATCCGGTTATTCAGCATTTACGAAGGAACCAGTGAGGTGCAACGGCTGATTGTTTCCGGCTACGTTCTAAATAATTATAAACCGGCAATGCCGCCTCTGGAAGACCTTCCCCTAATCCGGGGACTTGACTTGAATGAACCTTCGGCAAAAGAAACAACCGCCTGGCGCTGCCGCATGTGTGGACACATCCACTACGGCAAGGAACCACCTGATGAATGTCCATATTGTTTTTTCCCGAAAACAGCATTCAAAAAGGTTTGGCCGGTTGGTTGATTGAATCGTCGCTGAACAATTGTATATAAAATACTTAGCCGGGGGTTACTGGGGCATAAATAATGCCGTTAGCTCCCGGTTTTTTTCTCCATTATTTTCTTCCCTCACGGCCGCCACCACTACAATGTTACTTCCAGAAATATTTCGCGGGAACGCGTCTATTTCTATCTAAAGAAATACCTTCCTTTGTGAGCAGTTCTTTTTTCATCGCCAGACCTCCGCCAAAGCCGCCTAAAGAACCATCCGCCCGGACAACTCGATGACAAGGAATGATAATAGGGAAAGGATTATTGGCCAATGCCGTTCCCACTGCCCTCGCCGCGCCCGTAGCACTTATTTTTACCGCCAACCCTGAATAAGTGGCTACTTGGCCGCGCTGAATTTTACATGCTTGTTTTAATACTTGGGCGGAGAAATCTGTGAGCTGGGATAAATTCAAAAGAGAAAGATCGACATTTTCTTTTTTACCAAAATATAATTTTGCGATTCGGCCATCAATACCGTCCGGAATCCTACGCGGGATTTTATTGATTTCAGGAAAATCTTTTATAATTCGCTCTTTCAGTTTCCTTTTCGGATTGGGCAAATAAATATATTCCACTCGCGGCTTCTTTCCGGCATAGTACCAAACAAGCCCTATTTCTTCTTTTCCGACTTTAATAATTTGATAATACATATATTTTACCTCCAATGATCAATCAAAATCTTTGCACCAATTGCAATCAAAACCACGCCGCCCACTATTCCCACTTTTTTGCCGAAGATTCCGGCAAGCCCCTTGCCGAATAACATGCCGGTAGCTGTCATCAAAAAACATACCACACCAATAATCAGCGCGGGCAAAATAATGTCCGTCTTTAACAAAGAGAAACTGAATCCCACTGCCAACGCGTCAATACTCGTGGCAATGGAAAGTAATAACAGCGGCAAACCTTTGGTCTGATCATCTGTTTCCTTTTCTTTATTCTTGTTCAATGCTTCCCAGATCATTTTACCGCCGACATAAGCCAGAACTGCAAAAGCCACCCAATGATCATAATCGGCTATAATATTAACTATTGTTAAACCGGCGAGCCAACCCAAAAGGGGCATGGCAAACTGAAAAACACCAAAAGATAAGGCCAGACGTAAAACAGGCTGCCATGATCTGCTACGATTATTTACCGCGCCAATGCCAATGGCCACCGAAAAAGCATCCACACCCAGACCGACTGCTAGAAGAAAAATAGTAACCAAATCCATACCGGATAATCATTCTCGCTTTTCAATTTTCCAATAAGAGTAAATTTTTTTGGCCAGATCTTTACCAATTCCCGGCACTTTTTGCAATTCTTCCAGTGATGCGTCTTTAACTAGATTTGCCGAGCCAAAATGTTTCAGCAGTATTTTCCGGCGCGCCCCGCCGATATCGGGAATCTCATCTAGAATAGAACGCAGATCGCTCTTTTCTTTCAACCGATGATGATAGCTCAACGCAAAACGGTGCGCTTCATCTCTTACTCTTTGCAGTAGCGCCAAAACATGGGGATATGCTTTCAGGTAAACGGGGTCTTTACGCCGCGGCAGATAAACACGATCTTCGGATTTTCCGGTTTTCTTTCTGATGATGCCTTGACGGGAAAAAATGGTGCGCTCTTCCTTGGCCAAACCAATAACGTCTACTTTAATTTTCAAATCTTTCAAGACGGAAAGAGCTACATTGAGCTGGCCTTTGCCGCCGTCAACTACGACTAAATCCGGCAGATTTTTTCCAGGCGCAAAACGGCGCGCCAGCACCTCGCACATCATCGCATAATCGTCGGCTTCGGCTACCGTCCTGATCCGAAAGCGGCGATAACTTGCTTTATCCGGCTCGCCTTCCTGAAATACAACCATTGAGCCTACAGCATGCTTGCCGCCGATATTGGAAATATCATAGCACTCAATTCTTTGCGGTAATTTTGTGAGTGATAATTTTTCCTGAAGAATATGCAGGGCCGCTGATTTTTGTTCTTCCTTTTTTTGCCCGGCTTCCCAGAGGCTTTTAGCATTGGCAACGGCCATATCCAGCAGGGCATTTTTCGTTCCACGGGAAGGAATGGTCAACACAACCTTCTTCCCTTTCTTCTCTGTCAACCATTCGGCAATTACGGTTTCATCCGGCAGGTGACAGGAAATGAGGATTTCTTCCGGCAGATTGGCTTCTCCATCGTAATATTGAGCGAGGACGGAAGAAATAACTTCGGTTATATCGGCCTTGATCTTCAGCGGCGTAAAAGACTTACTACCTAATAGTTTTCCGCCGCGGATAAATAAAATACATACTTGAAAATAATCTTTGCTTGCATAAATACCCAGCACATCTATGTCCTGGCTTTGCGCCCAATCCACGTTTTGCTTCTCCAGGGTTTGTTCAACTGCGCCGATGCGGTCACGCAAACGCGCGGCTTCTTCATAATTTAAATTTTGCGACGCTTCCTGCATTTGCACTTTGAGATTGACAATCAATGATTTTCGGCGCCCCTGCAAAAAGGAAACGGAGTTTTCTACTAATTTGCGGTAATCTTCTTCACCGATCAAACCTTTGCAGGGAGCCAAACAGCGGCCAATCTGATATTCCAGACAGGGTCGGGGACGCAGTTGAAAATCGCGATTGCGGCAACTGCGCAAAGGAAATATCTGCTGCACAAACTTCAGAGTTTCCTTGGCCGCCGCGCTGGAAGGATAAGGGCCGAAATACAGCATCGCATTATTAAGCCTACGGCGGACAAGTTGCAGACGGGGAAATTTTTCGGCGGGATCAAGGGATAAATGATAATAAGTCTTGTCGTCGCGTAAATTGACGTTATAGCGGGGACGGTGACGCTTGATTAAATTGTTTTCTAAAATTAATGCTTCTTTTCCCGTGGCGGTAGTGATGAATTCAATGTCGTTTATGCGCGACATCAAAAAAGGCGCCATGGGGCGTGTATCTTTACCGGTGAAATAAGAACTGATTCGGCTTTTTAAATTGCCGGCCTTACCGATGTAGATAATCTTCTGCGCCGAGTCCTTCATTAAATAAACGCCGGGACTGCGCGGAGCAGTATTTACCTTTTCTTTTAAACTGTTATTTTCTTGCATAGTTTTAATCATATTACACTGCCCTTATAATTTATTTTCAGCCATTCTTCAATCAAGTTCTTGACTGGTGTTTGTTCTAAAAACGGAAACGAACCTAAAAAAATCGTTATAATTCGCATAAACACATTTATATTGACAGATACAAATATATATATTATGCAGTATATAAGTATATATACTTATATAAATGTTCGTTGGCAGTAACGATGAAACAAATATGCACACAAACCATCAATTAACATCTGAGAAATTGACCATTTATGGAGGACAGATGGAAAGTATTCTTAAACTGCAAGCTGATGTCTGTAAAATATTCGCCAATGATAAACGTCTGGAAATTATCAATCTCCTTAAGGACAGAGAAATGTCCAACAGCGAATTAATGAAGAAAACCGGTCTGGCTAAAGTGAACATATCTCAGCACATGAATGTTTTAAAGTCAAAGGGCGTCATTTTGGTAAGGCGTGAAGGCATCCAATTATATTATCGGATCGCCAACCCCAAAATCATTCAGGCCTGCAATCTGATGAAAGAAGTATTAGTGGAACAGCTTATGGAAAAAGAAAAGATGGCTTCCAGGCTGGTTAAATCCTCAAATAAGAAATCATAAAAAATACTAAGCAGGAAAGCTGCCCGGCGGCAGAAACAAATTTTCAGAAATTATTAAAAATTCCTCGGCGCTCTGTTAAGGCACTGAATCAAATGACGAGACTTATCTGCAACCTATCCCTTCATACGCCGGAAAATATGAACTAAAAAATGGAGAAAGGAGGTGGATATAATTTTGGATCATGCAGCACTGAAGGGGTGAGAGATATTTCCATTAACTAAAAATATTAAGGAGACTTTATGAAAAAAAATATTTATTTATCTTTTTTTATTATCCTGGCGACAATGTTTATTGCTGCCAGTGCTCATGCCACCAATGGCATGAGGCTGATCGGTTTCGGTCCTATACAGGATTCCATGGGCGGAGTAAGCGTGGGCCTTCCTCTGGATGGCGCATCAATACTAACAAATCCGGCTGGTATGAGTGTTCTGCCGGGGCGGGTAGATTTTGGCGCCTCATATTTCAAGCCTACGGTTGATTATAAAGCAACCGGAGCGGCGAATGGGGCTACAATTGATTCTGATCGTGGCGGCTCGCCTATTCCTGCTTTTGGCTTGATCATACCCCTTGGTGAAAAATTTAAATTTGGCATAGGTGCATACGGCGTGGCCGGCATGGGTGTTGATTATCCCGCAAATCTTTACGGCAGCACCACCTATACATCGTATTCACAGATGCGTTTTGCGCCGGCGCTTTCCTACAAAATTAACGATATAGTATCTGTAGGGGTCGCAGCCAACATTATGTATGCAACAATGGAATTTGATGCCGCCAGCGCTTTAAAACAGCAACCGCATATGGGGGCGTCGTCTTTTGGTTATGGGGCCACGATCGGAGTGTTGGTGAAACCGATTGATTTCCTCCAGATTGGATTGGCCTACGAGACGAAAAGCTTTTTTCAGGATTTTTCTTTTAATACCGCTGCCGGCGTAGATAAAATAGAATTTAATCAACCCGAAGTGGCGACGATAGGTATTGGTGTAAAACCTATTAAAGATTTGGTAATTGGTTTTGACGTTGAATGGATACGCTGGTCGGAAACGAACGGGCTAAATCAGCCCAAATACACGGCCAACGCGAGTGGGGCTATGCCCTGGAATCTGGATTGGAGCGACCAGTTCGTATACAAGGTTGGTGTACAATACACAGTGATCCCAATGATTGTGCTACGCGCCGGTTACAACTACGGCAAGATGCCGCTCAATAGCGACCGTGCCTTTGAAAACATTGCCTTCCCCGCCATTGCCGAACATCATTTTACCGCAGGTATGGGCATTAATTTAACCAAGCAGTTTACGATCAATATTGGCGGCATGTATTCGCCGACGGCAAAACTTACCGGCTCTAATCCGGCACAGGGTATAAGCTCATATGAAACTGAGATGTCACAGTATTCCATTGATATGGGACTTTCCTATACTTTTTAAATTTATTTAATTGGTACGGTAGGTCATCACTGCCGTACCAATTAATTTGGCATTATTTTAATTAGAGATTTAAATTATTATAGAATTTTGGGGCTTGTTTGTAACAACGGATAGATCAAAGTATTTCTATAATCTGGTAAATTTACCAGAAACGGGGGTTATTTATGAACACGCGGTCGAAAGAATATTTGGGAAAGCAATTTGGTAATCGCGCCAATTTTGATAAAATGGAGCGCGTATTGTACAGCCATGATATTGCGGCGATACCTTCTCTCATCGCGCCGCTCATCGGCAAAACCCTTCCCGATGCGGTTGTTCAGCCTCAAAACGAAGAAGAGCTGGTTAATCTCATTAATTGGGCGAGGCAAAATAATATCGCGCTTACGCCGCGGGCAAAAGCTTCCTCCGGCTATGGCGGAGTCCTGCCTGTTAAACAAGGGATCGTCGTTGATTTCTTCCGCATGAATCAAATTTTATCAATTAAGAAGAAAGATCTGATCGTCACCTGTCAGGCCGGTGTTGTCTGGGAAAAAGTGGACGCGGCTCTGGCCAAAGAGGGGCTGACGGTAAATCTTTATCCTTCAAGCTATCCCGGCTCGACCGTCGGCGGCTGGCTGGCGCAAGGCGGAGCAGGTTTTGGTTCTTATCAATACGGCTGGTTCCGGGAGAATGTAGTTTCCGCCCGTGTAGCTCTGCCCGACGGTTCGGTGCGTGTTTTTTCCGGCAGCGATCTGGATTTAGTCGCCGATGCGGAAGGAACAACCGGTTTCATCATCGATTTAACCATGAAAGTCCAGCCGAAAGAAGAACTCGAAATTATTGCCATCGGTTGCGCGGAAGCTGAAGCACTCCAACAGATTGTGGAAGATATAGTGAAAGCTGATCTGCCTTTATGGTCTTTGGTTTTCATTAACCCCAGAATGGCGGAAATGAAAAATCGTTCGCCCTTGATGGAACATAACGGTCATCCTGCCGAAGAAAGGGTGCTTCTGCCTGCTTCCTATGTGGCCACGATAGCTTTTCGTAAAAAAGATGCAACACAGGTGATGAGCAAGCTGCCAGAAATTTTACGTCGTTGTCAGGCTGAAATATTAAGTGAGCGGATAGCCGAACATGAATGGAAAAACCGCTTCAAACTTATGGTGGTTAAACGTCTTGGCCCCAGCTTGGTACCGGCCGAAGTTGTCATCCCGCTTTCCCGATTGGGCCGCTTCATGACGGAGGTGGAAAATAAAATCAATCAACCCATTGTCAAGGAAGGGGTCGTAATACATAAAGGCAATGATGGAAAACCGGAAGTCGTTATCTTGGGATTTATTCCCGCGGATCAGCGCAAATTCAGCTACAATTTTGTGTTCAGCCTTTCGTTATCCATCATGAAAATTGCCGAAGCCAACGGCGGCCGACCATACTCTACCGGCTTATATTTCAAATCCAAAGCCGAAAAAGTATTGGGTGCCGAACGTGTAGCCAGATTGAAAGCTTTTAAGAAAAAAACGGATAAAAATGATCTTTTCAATCCGGGGAAAGTTATCGGTTACAGTCTTCTGGATAGTGCAGTGAGCATTGGGTCTGCTTTTGAGCCGCTCATTCGGCCTTTCGGTAATCACGTCATCACGCATATTGGAGAGAGAAAAACTTATCCTGTAAGTGACATCCCTTCGGATGTTGTCTGGTATGCCTACAGCTGTTCGCAATGCGGCTATTGTGTGGAGGAATGCGATCAATTCTACGGCCGCGGCTGGGAAAGCCAGTCTCCGCGCGGCAAGTGGTATTGGCTCAGGGAATATCTGGAAGGAAGGGCCAAGTGGACTCAGGCGCAGATTGATACTTTTTTGGTCTGCACGACCTGTGAGCTTTGTAACTTGCGTTGTTCGGCAGCTCTGCCCATAGAGCCTGCCTGGATGAAACTGCGCGGAAAACTGATTAATCAGGAAAAACGGATGACGTTCCCGCCCTTTGAAATGATGGCTGAAGCGTTACGGACAGAGGGCAACATTTGGGCCGGTTACCGCAAAAACAGAGCCAACTGGTTTCCGCAAGACCTGAAGGAAAAACACGGCCCGGGCCGTAAAGCGCTGGCAGTATATTTTGCCGGATGCACGGTAAGCTATGTGGAAAATGATATCGGTATGGCAACCGTAAGATTACTCGACAAGGCTGGTGTGGATTTTACCTACGCCGGTGAACCGGAAAATTGCTGCGGGACGCCGATGCTGGTGGCGGGTAAATGGGACCTTTTCGCGGATATTATGCGCAAGAACATCGCCGTTGTAAAGCACACCGGTGCGGATACCGTGATTGCCTCCTGCCCGGCCTGCGATATGATGTGGCGTAATGTATATCCTGAATGGGCCAAAAAATTAGGAATAGAATACAACATCAAAACCAAACATTACTCCGAAATTATTGCCGAGAAAATCAAATCCGGTGAATTCAAATTTCCAGCCAATAATCTAAAGCCGACAAAGGTTACCTGGCATGATTCCTGTCATATCGGGAGAGCTTCCGGCGTTTATGAGCCACCCCGCGATCTGATTAAGGCGATACCCAATGTGGAATTTGTGGAAATGGCGCACAACCGCGAGGAAGGCCACTGCTGCGGCAGTGTTCTTACTCTCATTAAAGATCCTTCTATCGCTGCGGATATTGGTAAAATAAGGCTTGATGAAGCGGTTGATATTGGAGCCGAGAAGGTCCTGGCATTATGTCCCTGCTGTCAGGTGCAATTGCGCATAACAGCGAAGAAGAAAAATTTGCCGCTGGAAGTCATTGATCTGGCGCATCTGGCCGGAAACGCCCTGGGCTATGAATTCCCCGATCCCAATCCGGATGTGCACAGCCAGTGGGGCGTTTTTGACGCTTTTATCTCGCTGATGACACCGCAGGGATTTGCCGATTTAATGGGAACGATGTGGCCGCAGTTGATTGATGCCATGCCCTTCGGTATGGGGCCGATGATGCGGGCAATGGGTAAAATCCCCGGCGCGCTCAATTTAATGAAACCAATGTTTCCGGTTTTGTTCCCCATACTGCTGCCGATGATGATGCCGAAGGTAATGCCGGTGATGCTCGATAGAGTTGCCGCGAAGATTGCCATGCCGGATTACATGCGTGAGCAGATGCCGGAGCTGATGCCTAAGGTTATGGACAGCCTGATGCCGCACATGATCGGTGATCTTGTGCCGCTGGTAACCCAACCGATGATTGATTACCTGACAAGCAAAAAAAGATAGAATGCTTGTCTGCAGGTTTCGTAAAGTAATTCTTTGGTGAATTGACAAAGAGATTACGGATTATTTAATTATATTAAAAGAAGCGCTAATGCTGTTAATTGTTAATGTATAGAGAATAGCTTTTCCGTTGATTGAAAAAGGAGGATGAAAGCTAAAAAGGTCATCCGAGACGATGACATGGAAAGGTGCAAAAGTTAATGAATAAAATTTATTTATTTGTTGTTTTAACATTGGTGCCGTTTTTAACCATGTGCTCTGGTCCTTATGGACATATGATGGGCGGTTGGGATCGTACTGGAAATTATGAATGTTCATTTGGATTTGGATACGGAGGTATGTTTATGTGGATACTTTTTTTAATTGTACTTGGTGTAGCGATTTACTTTATTGTTCAAAATGTTAAGTTGAAGAATGGAACTGGACAGACAACGGAGTCACCTATAGACATTCTAAAGAAGCGTTATGCCAAAGGCGAGATAACAAAAGAAGAATTTGATCGAATGAAAAAGGAGCTACAATAAATTTTAATCGATCGCCAGGTCGAAGAAAGGAAAAGCAAATGAAAAAGAACATGGGAACTATAGACCGGATTATTAGAATATTGCTGGCCATTGTGGTGATTGTTCTTTACCTGACCGGCAACATTACGGGCATTGCGGCAATTATTCTGGGCATTCTGGCATTTGTGTTTATAATAACAAGTTTGATCGGTTTTTGCCCTTTATATTTGCCTTTTAAAATTTCGACGATCTGCAAATCAAAGCAAAGATGATCCTTACAACAGAAAAATACCGGTTTCATTTTCCATTGTATGTTAGATAGAAAATGAAACCGGCATTATCGTTTGCTATATTAGCATTCAGAAAAAAACCACAATTTTACATTAATGGACTATCTCTGTTTTTGGCACATATTTATGTGTCTATTTTTCCCTCGGATAAGGCCAGGCCATGATGCCGCCTTCCATGACCTTGACGTTTTTCCAGCCGTTGCCTTCGAGAGCCAGTGCCGCCTCGTAGCCGCGCAGCGAAATCTTGCAGTAGCAGATAATCTCCTTGTTTTTATCCTCGGGCAGCTCTTTGAGACGTTTGCGCAGCGCGCCCAGAGGGATCAGCGTTTCACCTATGCCCAAACGTATTTCCTCGAATTCCTCGGGACCTCGCGTGTCTATGAGGAACGGCTTCTCTTTGTTCAATACTTTCTGTCTGACATTCTGGCAGCTGATGCCTTTGAGTCTATTTTTCATTTTATTCTGCATGATGTGCGCCGTGGCGATGAAGTGATCGATGGGCAGGGAAAAAGGCGGCGCGTAGG
>JBEKMF010000032.1:0-18813 GCA_050008655.1 Smithellaceae bacterium | reverse complement strand
AATGTGGTGTTTTTTCTAAAACCGAATCGGCTATTGCTTCCATCATGCTGCTGGTGCCGGCTTTAATTCCGCGGGTCATCACTAGATTATCTTTACTATATATATCGATGCGGGAAAAATCATTGCCGATAAACAAACTGGCGAAAGTTCCTTCGCTCGGCGGCATCCAATTTGATCGAAAAATATTTTGAATAGCAAAAGGAGCTATGGTAATTCCGGTGAGAGGCACTCCTATATTCGAAAATAAATCCTTAACTTTTTCGACCTCCGTTTTTGGCGCCGTGTAAACCATGACTAAATATTTGGAGATGCCCTGGTCAATAATTTCACCTTGCAGTTCAAAATCGAAAATAGAATCTTTTTCATCTATGGAAATTTCTTTTTTGGCCGTCCAGTAGATAACATTCTCCAGCTGCTTTTTGGGAACATGCGGAATTTTTATATACTGGACATTCACCTCGCCGGCCGGCATCATTGTCCATATATTGCAGTCGGCGATCGATCCGCAAAAAGCAACCAGCGATGATTTTAGAAGCAGGTTGAATTCCGGTGAACCTTTAGATGTCAGATGACTATATTGGATCATCTTTTGGTCAGCTAAAACAGGCCGGCCGTCAGAAGATTTTATCGTCTTCGCCAGACCAATAAATTCCGGGCCAATATCAACTCCGACAGTGAAACGCTTTTTATCGGACATGCCCTTATATATTGAAATATTTGCTGTTTTTGCCGATTTTTTTGGAGATAAAGACAGCTTCGGCTTACCCACTTGCCCGGAATACCCTTCATTTTTGCCACGGATGACATTGAGAAGTTTTTCCGTTGAGTTTATATCGTCTGTGCTGGCCAAAAAACTCTCCTTATACCGAAATATTTTAAAGTGTCACTTTTTATAGATTTTACAACTTTCGTCAATTGTATCAATATATTTCCGCTAATGCAACATATTTTGTAGGTGTTCTTCATTTTTTTTAGATTTTGTTTTTAGTTGATTTTACTGGCTGATTTTTCAAAAAGGCCAGAGAGATTTACTAACTTGATCATTGAAAAACTCGGGACAAGTTTAAATCTTGATTATTATTATTTAAATTCAGAAAAGGAGCTAGCCTGATTGCAGACCGCTGCCTTAGCCACTTGGCTATGCCGCCATAAAAAATGGAGCGGGCGAACGGATTTGAACCGTCGACGTCTACCTTGGCAAGGTAGCACTCTACCGCTGAGCTACGCCCGCTCATTGAAAAGGATGAGCAAATATAATAAAAAGAACACTCTTGTCAATAAAAAAAATACAAATAGTCTTAAGAAGTAAGCTAATCTTAATTTTTAATATTGCCCATAAATTCATTCAACGCTTGAATATATTCATTCTGGCCTGTAAAAAAATATCATCATGATCTGCATCGGGTATTTTTTTAAAAATTTTTTATTTGTGGAACTCGCGACTGTAAATAATAGTTCAGCCTGACTGATTGATATCAAGAAGTCGTCTCCGGCATGAATGATAAGTATGGGCTTAGAAAAGCATTTGATTTTTTCATCATTGCCAAAGCCGTCACTTTCTTCAATATTGAAATAATCAGTATCTACTGCCATCGTTCTCACAGCGGCAAAATATAGGCGAATCCGCTTTCAATAATCACGGTTTCCCCAGTGATTCACAAAATTATCCTTCTGCACGGTAGCGATAGAATTTTATGAAATAATCCAGGCCGGAATAAATCGTCAGGAAAAAGGCCACATAGAGAATAACAATGCCCACAACATGGGCATCAACGCCAAAAATCGAATAATGGGCTATTAGCGCTGTTACAGCGATGATCTGCGCACAAGTTTTTTGCTTTCCTAAACGGCTGGCTTGAATAAAAATGCCTTCGCCGGAAGCAACACTCCGTATCCAATCAACAAGTAAATCTCTTATAATCGTTATGGCCACAATCCACGCAGGTATACGGCCAATGGGAATCAGCAATATCATGGCTGTATTAATTATTAGTTTATCGGCTATTGGGTCAAGAAATTTTCCCAGGGTTGTAATCATTTGATACTTTCTAGCCACATATCCATCGACAAAATCGGTGATTGAAGCGAGAAGAAATATTGCAGCCAAAATTAAGCTCCAGAATTTTCCCGGGGATAAAAGCAAAATAAAAAGAAACGGCACAACACTGATTCTCAGCAATGTTATTGTGTTGGGCAAGTTAAAGATTTCTCGTTTTATGACCATTGCCTATTATCCTAAGATAATAATTATCTTCACTTATTTTGGAACTTTTTTCCAGTCTTCTAAAAATGAATCTATCCCTTTATCTGTTAGGGGATGCTGAGCTAATTGAGCGATTACTTTAAAGGGAATGGTAGCGATATCAGCTCCCATTAAAGCGGCATCCAAAACATGCCGCGGATGGCGAATGCTCGCCACTATGACTTCTGTTTCATAACCATAGTTATCATATATAGCCAGAATCTGCTCCACCAATTCCATGCCGTTGTGAGCAATATCGTCGAGACGTCCGACAAACGGGCTGACATAATGGGCGCCAGCTTTGGCGGCCATCAGCGCCTGCAGGGGAGAAAATATTAAAGTCTGATTGACGTCAATACCCGCTTCGGCAAACATTTTAGTCGCCTTTAATCCTTCCGTACAAAGAGGCACTTTTATGACGACATTATCTCCCAGTTGTGCCAGTTTCTTGCCTTCGGCGAACATAGCTCTTGACTCCTGACTCATTACTTCCAGACTTACCGGACCTTCCACATTTTTCAGTATATCGTTAATCACGGCTGCAAAGCTTTTCTTCTCTTTAGCAATCAGCGATGGATTTGTAGTAACGCCGTCAACCATTCCCAGACTAAGACCTTCCTTGATTTCTTCGATATTGGCGGTATCAATAAAGAACTTCATAATCCCCCCCTAATTATTTACAATTTTTTTCTGACTCATATTTATCACAACATCGCTTACTGCAAAAGTATCGGATATTACCGGCTATTTGTTTTCTGTAGGCCTGACTTAAAGGTATGTATGTATGACAGGCAGGATCCTCAACCAAGTCTTCTCCGGAAGATGTGGATGTAGAAAAATGGTAATTTTTAATTTCTGCCAGTTTCAATTGCCGTATAGCTTTAAACAGCTTATACACCAAATAAAATAAGATTATAAATACTAAAAAACGTAAAAAATACATAAGTCCTTTCCGGATGTTATTTTATTTTTTGATCATTTCGACAATTTTAGTATCGGTTAAGCGATCTCTTAATCCCCGGATAGAAATGCCAAATACCGGATGAATGAAATAAGAAGCGATTTCATATAGTGGTTCCAGAACAAACCGCCGTTTGTGGATTTCTGGATGTGGCACGACCAAATCGATCTCCCGGATCACATCCTGCCCATAAAAAAGGAGGTCAAGATCAATAATTCTCGGGCCTCCTTTAGTCTCCCGTTTACGGCCCATGTCCCCTTCGATTTTTCTTAATGCCTGCCATAGATCGCGGGCAGATAGTGATGTTGTTACCTCGACCACGGCATTTATGAAATAATTTTGTTTCTCAATTCCTACAGGTTCAGTTTTATAGAAAGATGATATCTGTGTTGGGTTAATTCCATTTATCCGGGAAAGGCTCTCTATGGCATGCTTGCAGTTTTGCAGAGTATTGCCTAAATTAGAACCAATTCCAATATAACAAACAATGCCATTCAAATCTCTTAAAAACCTTATTTTACTCTTATCCCCTTAATCCTAAAACATCTTGCATATCGTATAAGCCATTTTCTTGATTGACAATCCACTTAGCCGCACGAATTGCGCCTTTGGCAAAATTATCGCGGCTGTGGGCGCGATGAATAAATTCCAGCCGCTCCCCTATTCCACCAAAAATTACCGTGTGTTCACCGACGATATCACCGGCTCGAATTGTCTGTAGTCCTATTTCTTTTTTAGTCCGCTCACCGATCAACCCCCGGCGTGTATAAACTCCTACTTTTTCCAGATCACGACCCAGTTTGTCGGCAATAACTTGGGCCATTTGCATCGCGGTGCCGCTGGGAGCGTCTTTCTTCAAATGGTGGTGAGCTTCAACAATTTCCACATCATAATCATCATTAAGAATCCCGGCACAGTATTCTAATACTTTCAGCATAACGTTTACACCGACACTCATATTGGGGGCCAATACACAACGTGTATTTTTTGCCAATTCTTTGACCCTTTTCATTTCAACGGCAGTAAACCCCGTAGAACCGATCACAATTGCGCGATTTTTTTCTCCCGCAATTTTTAAATAATTGAGAGAAGCTTCATGATTTGTAAAATCAATAACAACATCAGCCTCTTCAATACAACTGGTTAATTTGTCGCAAGCTAAAACACCCGTTTTACCCAAGCCGAGTCCCTGGCCAACGTCACGGCCGATAATGGGATGTCCTGCTACTTCCACCGCGGCTACGACTTTGATCTCCTCCATTAAGGAAATGAGGCTGATAATTCTTCCTCCCATTCTTCCACCGGCTCCGGTAACGACAGCTTTAACCATAAAATTATCTCCTTAAATTATCAATTATTTACAGTAAGATAATCAAATCAGGCCATAATCAACCATAACCTTTTTTAGCTTTTCGAAATTAACTTCAGACATTTTACAAAGGGGTAATCTGTATTCATACTTTATTTTACCCATCAGTGCCAGCGCCGCTTTAACGGGAATGGGATTGACTTCGATAAAAAGCACGTCAATTAACTTACTCATCTTATGATGAAGAGCTTTCGCCCTGGCCATGTCACCAGCGGCAAAGGCATCAACCAACCCGGCCATATCTGCCGGTGCCACGTTCGAGATAACGGAAATAACACCGGTGCCACCTATCACCATCAACGGCAAAGTGAAAATATCGTCACCGGATAAGACGGAAAAATCACCACCGCAGAGATTAATAACATCACTCATTTGCTTGATGGAACCGGAAGCTTCTTTTATGCCGACGATATTTTTTATTTTCGCCAATTTGGCGACCATTTCCGGCATGAGATTCACACCGGTACGGCTGGGTATATTATATGGCATTAACGGAATAGGAACGCTTTCGGCTATAGTTTTAAAATGCTGATAAAGTCCCTCTTGAGAAGGGCGGTTATAATATGGGCAAACGATGAGTGCTCCATCGGCACCGGCTTCATAAGCATGCTTGGTCAGACGTAAGGCCTCGGCAGTGCTGTTCGATCCGGTACCGGCAATAACCGGCACCCTCTTCTTAACGGCATTGATCGTGATTTCTATGACCCGGTCGTGCTCTTCGTGGGAAAGGGTCGCTGATTCGCCGGTAGTACCGCAGGGCACAATACCGTCTGTTCCATTAACGATTTGAAATTCAATAAGCTCGCGCAAAGCTTCTTCATCGATTTGACCATTTTTAAATGGTGTAACTATAGCGACTATTGCTCCCTTAAACATCGAAAATTCTCCTCATATCTTTTCTCCATTAAAATTTGCCTCTGTCCCGGAGGCTTCCCGACAAAGTCCGCCATCATCACAAAGCATCAAGCGGTAATTGTAGGTTTTACCACGTTCGACTTTATTATCTGTGAAATTAAAAGTTCTATTTTTTTTGTCCTCCGGCACTGGTCCCTTGACGGGTATCTGGCCGATACGTTCATATTTTCTTGGACAATCTTTGCATTCATTTCCGGCGCTGCCGACTTCGCTTTTTTCTATGTTTATATAATTAATTAATCCGCTTTTATCGTAAAAATCCCATTTTAAGGTTATACTGTCGTCCGCTGAAACAGCTATCAAATTCTTTACGGTTTGTTGATAATCAGGGTTGGCGCTTAAGGAAACAGGATTGCTTTTCAGGCCGCAACCCATAATAAAAACCAACAATATACAACAGTAAGAAATTCTATATTTTACCTGAACTATTTTCAATTTCCTTGATCCTTTTCCACACGGCCGCTTCCGCCGTTCCCCCTTGATGCTGGCGAGAATTGACCGCATTTTCCAGTTTAATAACATCCTGAATATCGGAAGTAAATCCGCTGTAATACTTCCTATAATCTTCCAACTTTAATTCTGCCAATTCTTTTTTATTTTTTATGCAGTAAGCGATTACCTTCCCTACTATTTCATGTGCCCTACGGAAAGGCACGCCTTTTTTGACCAGATATTCTGCCACATCGGTTGCCGTAGAAAAACCACCCTGCGCCGCAGTACGCATTCTTTCTTTATTAAACTTAGTATGTTCAATCATTTCCGTGAAAATTGCCAAACACTCTTTTAGAGTATCCACACAGTCAAATAGCGGTCCCTTATCTTCTTGCAAATCGCGGTTATAAGCCATGGGCAAACCTTTAAGCAGCGTCATTATCGCGAAGAGGTCTCCATAAACCCGCGCCGTTTTTCCTCTGATCAACTCCGCCACATCGGGATTCTTCTTCTGCGGCATAAGGCTGCTGCCGGTCGTATAGGCATCGGATATTTCGATAAAGCCGAACTCATCGGATGCCCATAAAATTAAATCCTCACAAAAACGGCTCAAGTGCATCATCGTTAGGGATGCCGAAAAAATAAATTCCGCGATAAAGTCGCGATCGGCAACCGTATCCATACTGTTTTTGCTTATTGCCGGAAAATTCAATAGTTTTGCCGTTCGGCTGCGGTTAATCGGTAAACTTGTGCCGGCAAGAGCTCCCGCCCCTAAAGGTGAAATGTCGGCTCTGGCTCTACATTCCTGCATTCTCTGTACATCACGCGCAAACATTTCTCTAAACGCTAAAAAATAGTGGGCAAGCAAAACCGGCTGAGCTTTTTGCATGTGCGTATAGCCGGGCATGATCGTTTTAATTTCTTTTTTCGCAAGTTTTACTAATTGCAGCTGCAACTCACTAAGCAGATGAAGAATTGAATCAATTTCCTCCCGTAAAAACAGCCTAATATCCAAAGAGATTTGATCGTTGCGGCTGCGCGCAGCATGAAGCTTCCCCCCGGTTTCACCAATACGCTTGACCAACTCTTTTTCTATAGCCATGTGAATATCTTCATCAGACGCGCTAAAAGTCAATTTGCCTTTTTCTATGTCCTTTAAAATATTTTTGAGCGCCTTTACAATTTGCCCTGCTTCCGCGCGGGACATTATTCCTTGATCGGCGAGCATTGTCACATGAGCAATAGAGCCTTCAATATCATAAAGGTATAGTCGCTGGTCGTAGTTAATGGATGAAGTGAATTTCTCCACATTTTTCGCTGTGGCTCTCTGAAATCTTCCGCTCCATGGTTTTTTCCCGTCCGCCATGAATTCATCTCCGCATTGTTAGCGTTTATTTTTTAAAATATTCTGGATCTTCAGCCGTAATCCATTGAGCCTGATAAATCCCGTCGCATCCTGCTGGTTATAAACCTGATCTTTCTCAAAAGTAGCAAACGCTTCGCTGTAAAGCGAATGAGGCGATTTACGTCCGACGACGATGCAGTTGCCTTTATATAATTTCAGCCGCGCCGTGCCGGTAACATTTTCCTGTGTCGCATCAATATAAGCCTGAAGCGATTTCATTTCTGGTGCATACCAGAAACCATTATACACTAGCTGGGCATATTTAGGTATCAGCGAATCCCGCATGATCATCACTTCTCGATCCAGCGTAATGGATTCCACCGCTCGATGCGCAGCCCACAGCACTGTTCCTCCGGGAGTTTCATAGACTCCTCTTGATTTCATTCCGACAAAGCGGTTTTCCACCATATCCACCCGGCCGATGCTGTTTCTGCCCGCAATTATATTTAAATGATCCAAGAGTTTTGCCGGAGACATTTTTTTGCCGTCGACAGCTACGGGATTTCCTTTTTCAAAATCAATTTCTACATAAGTCGGTTTATCCGGCGCGGCCTCTGGAGATTTAGTCAGCACAAAAATATCTTCCGGGGCTTCGGCCCAGGTGTTTTCCAGAATTCCCCCTTCATGCGAAATATGCAAAAGGTTGCGATCGGAGCTGTAAGGTTTAGCTTTAGTCAGAGGAACGGGAATCTTGTGTTTTTCGGCATATTCGATCATGGATTCCCGGGAATTGAATTTCCAGTTGTCATCCCGCCAGGCGGCAATGATTTTAATAGCGGGATTCAACGCAATATAAGTAAGTTCGAACCTGACCTGGTCATTACCTTTGCCTGTTGCCCCGTGGGAAACTGCATCCGCTCGTTCAATCTTTGCTATTTCGATTTGTTTTTTGGCTATCAAAGGCCGGGCCAGTGACGTGCCTAGAAGATACGTTCCTTCATAAATAGCATTGGCGCGCAGCGCCGGAAAAACAAAATCTCGGGCAAATTCTTCCTGTAAATCCTCTATATATATTTTACTGGCTCCGGTGTTGATGGCTTTTTCTTTCAGCCCTGATAACTCTTCTTTTTGTCCCAGATCAGCGGCAAAACAAACCACTTCGCATTTATAAGTTTCAATTAGCCACCTCAGGATAACCGATGTATCCAGCCCGCCCGAATAAGCCAAAATAACTTTTTTAATTCCTCCCGGCAAATTTCTTTCCTCCTATAGCAATATCTCTAAGATTGCCTTTTGCACATGCAGACGATTTTCCGCTTCATCAATAACAACCGAATGCGGTCCGTCAATGATATCGCCGGAAATTTCTTCTCCACGATGAGCCGGCAAACAATGCATTACTATAACATCTTTTTTCGCTTCTTTTACAAGGCTTTTGTTTATTTGGTAATTACTAAATATTTTTTTCCTTTTCTCGTTTTCGGACTCCTGGCCCATGCTCGCCCAGACATCGGTGTACAGGACATCCGCACCTTTTGCGGCTTCCACTGGATCATGATAAAGCGTAATGCCTTCTTTTGACTTCTTCAGCCCTTTGGACATAATGTTTGAATCCGGTTCATAACCGTGAGGACAGGCCAAGGCCAACTCAAACGGCAATCTCGCCGCGGCTTCGATCCAGGAATTGGCGACATTATTGCCGTCGCCGATATAAGCAATTTTGAGCCCCTCGTATGAACCCTTCTTTTCTTTAATCGTGAACAAATCACTCAGAATCTGACAGGGATGTAATAGATCGGTCAAGCCGTTAATTACGGGGATTGTCGCATAATGGGCAAATTCTTCGACTTTCTCTTGGGCAAAAGTTCTGATCATGATCCCATTTAAGTAGCGCGACATCATTCGGGCGCTGTCAACAACACTTTCACCGCGGCTTATTTGTGTATCGCGAGAATTTAAAAATAAGGCGATACCACCTAATTGATACATGCCTACTTCAAAGGAAATCCTTGTCCGGGTGGAAGACTTATCGAATATCATCCCCAAAGTTTTTCCTTTTAAAGACGTGTGCGGCTTTCCTTTTTTTAAATCCTTCTTCAGTTTTTTGGATTTTTTCCAAATTAGTTCAAAGTCAGCCGGTTCCAGGTCGTAAATGTTTAACAAATCCTTTTTCATTTATTTTCCATCGCTTCATCGAGAATGTTGATTGCGTGATTAACATCCTGATTTGTAATAATCAACGGCGGCACAAACCGCAGTGTCTTGCCGCCGGTGCTATTGATGAGTAATCCTTTTTGCAGACATCTATTCACGATATCAGCGGCTTCAATGTTAAGGACGGCCGCAAGCATCAAGCCTTTTCCCCGGACTTCCTTAATAATCCTATGCTTTAGCTGCAACTTTTTCAATTGAGATAAGAAATAAGCACCCACCTTTTGGCAGTTTTCTAATATACTTTCTTGCAGAATAGTTTTTAGCGTGGCCTTTGCCGCCGCCATAGCCAAAGGATTACCGCCAAAAGTAGAAGCGTGATTGCCGGGAGTAAAAGCTTGCGCAATTTTATCCGTCGCGAGCATTGCCCCTACCGGGAAACCGTTGCCCAAAGCTTTGGCCAAAGTCATTATATCCGGTTTAATTCCAGAATGTTCATACGCAAACAGTTTGCCTGTACGGCCGATACCCGTTTGAACCTCATCAACGATTAACAGGATTCCATACCGGTCGCATATTTCCCGCACACTGGATAAATATTGAGCATCAGGAATATTGACCCCGCCCTCACCCTGAATAGGCTCAACCATTACACCGCATGTTTTCTCCGATATAGCCGCTTCCAAAGCCTGCAAATCATTAAAGGGTACGTAAGTAAAACCTTCCAAGAGCGGTGTAAATCCAAACTGAAATTTTTCCTGTCCGGTTGCGGTAATTGTCGCCATCGTCCGGCCATGAAAAGAATCTTTCATGGTGATTAGTTCAAATTTATCGCCTCCCAAGTTTTCATGGGCGTATTTCCGTGCCAGTTTTATAGCCGCTTCGTTTGCTTCCGCTCCGCTGTTGCAAAAAAACACTTTATCCGCAAAAGAATTTTCGACAAGCAGATGCGCTAATTGCGCCTGTGGTTCAATATAATACAAATTGGAAATATGAGTCAATTTTCCCAACTGTTCTTTTACCGCGGCAATAACGTAGGGGTGAGAATGACCCAAATTACAAACGGCAATTCCCGCAGCAAAATCAAGATATTCCTTGCCGTTTACATCCCATACCTTTTGACCTAAGCCTTTTACAACGACTACGGGAAAGCGTTTATAAGTATGCATTATATATTTGTCGGCCAAAGCCATTATTTCTTTTTCTTTCATTCTTGTTAACCAATTTTTTTTGTTTTTTTAATTATAAAACTATTTCCGTACCTATTCCTTTGTCGGTAAATATTTCCAGCAAGATAGCATGTTTGAGGCGGCCATCGATAATATGCGCTTTTTTCACTCCGGCTTTCAACGCTTTCAGGCAGCATTTGACTTTAGGAAACATCCCGCCTTCAACAATACCGTCGTCAATTAACTTCAATGCTTTTTTACCGTTCATTGCATTAATCAGCTTTTTGTCTTTGTCCATTACACCCTGCACATCGGTTAAAAGTAAAAGTTTTTCCGCTTGCAGGGCTGATGCAACCTCCCCGGCAACTACGTCGGCATTTATGTTATAGGTTTCGCCTGCATCACCTATTCCCGTGGGTGCGATGATCGGAATAAAACCGTTTTGTGTTAAGGATAGAATCAATTGCGAATTGATGGTCTTTACCTTGCCGACCAAACCAATATCAATAATTTCGGACGGCGTGTGTTTAGCCTTATCCTCGCTTAAAAGATATTTTTCTGCGCTTATTAAATTGCCATCCTTGCCGCTGAGTCCAACGGCATTGCCACCATGGCTGTTGATCAAGCCGACAATTTCTTTGTTGACCTTTCCGACCAGAACCATTTCCACGATATCCATAGTTTCTGCGTCGGTTACACGCATACCTTGAACAAATTTGGATTCTTTTCCCAGCTTGCTTAAAAAATTACCTATCTGCGGGCCACCGCCATGAACTACTACAGGATTAATACCAATATATTTCATCATGACGACATCCTGAGCAAATTTATTTTTCAGCTCAGCGTCAACCATGGCATGCCCACCATATTTGATGACTATTGTCTTATTGTAAAACCGCCTGATGTAAGGCAGAGACTCCAAAAGAATTTCCGCCCTTTCCATCGAATTTAATATATTTTCCATTAAGAACTCCGCTTATAAGATATACCTGCTTAAATCTTCATCTTCGATGATATCATTCAACTTATCTTCCACATTCTGGGCATCAATTTTTATTTCTTTTTCTTTCATATCGGGCGCTTCAAAAGAAATATCATCCAACAATTTTTCCATTATCGTATAAAGCCTTCTTGCGCCAATATTTTCTGTTCTTTCGTTAACCAGCGTCGCAATTTCGGCGATAGAGGATATAGCTTCTTTCGTAAAAAATAATTTTACGCCTTCCGTAGCCATCATTTCCGTATATTGCTTCACCAACGCATTGTTCGGTTCGGTTAGTATGCGGATAAATTCCTCTTTGCCCAGCGAATCAAGCTCCACGCGAATCGGGAAACGCCCTTGCAGCTCCGGAATCAGATCGGAAGGTTTGGAAGCGCTGAACGCCCCCGCAGCAATAAAAAGAATATGGTCTGTTTTGACCATTCCATAGCGGGTATTGACGTTCGAGCCTTCCACAATGGGGAGTAAATCCCTTTGCACACCCTCTCGCGATACGTCTGGACCGTGCGGAGCATCACTGCCGACAATCTTATCAATTTCGTCTAAAAAAATTATCCCCGACTGCTCAACTTTTTCTATGGCTGTTTTCGTCACTTTGTCCATATCAATTAATTTTTGCGCCTCCTCTTCCGCCAGCACTTCCAGAGCTTCGGGCACCTTTAGGGTTCTTCTCTTCTTTTTTTGCGGGAATACATTTCCTAACATGTCCCTGATATTAAGACCCATGTCATCCATTCCTGCAGCGGAAAATATTTCAATCATCGGACCGCTTCTAGTCTCGGTAACTTCCAATTCCACTATCCGACTGTCCAGCTTGCCGTTTTTGAGTAACTTTCTTAATTTCTCTCGCGTGGCATCGAAACTCTGCGTCTGCTCCTGGGTGACTTGAGTATTTTCAGACGATTCGCTATGGTCCATCAGCATATCATCAACCTTTTTTTCCGCAGGCCTTTGAGGAAGCAGCAGATCCAACAATTTTTCCTCGGCAACTTCTGCCGCTTTGGTGCGAACATTCTCCTGTTCTTCCGATTTGATCATATTTACGGACAACTCTACCAAGTCACGGATTATCGATTCGACATCGCGCCCCACATAACCAACCTCGGTAAATTTGGACGCCTCCACTTTTAAAAAAGGTGAATTATCCAATTTGGCCAGCCGGCGGGCAATTTCTGTTTTCCCCACGCCGGTAGGCCCGATCATGATAATATTTTTTGGCGAAATTTCATCAGCCAATTCTTTCGACACGTTTTGCCTGCGCCATCTGTTGCGCAGGGCAATGGCTACGGCCCGCTTGGCGTCCGCCTGACCGATGATATGCTGATTAAGTTTTTCCACTATTTCCCGGGGTTTTAACCCATCATTGTACATAATCTATTTTTACCCCTTGTCTTTACTATTTTTTTTCTCCTTTGTTGCAGCTTCAACATCTATTTCTTCCACTGTTATATGATCGTTAGTATAAATACAAATTTCAGCCGCTATTTTCATTGCTTCTTTCGCAATTTCCGTGGAAGTCATATTAGAATGACGAACCAGAGCGCGGGCTGCCGCTTGAGCATAAGGCCCGCCGGAGCCGATAGCCATAACGTCGTCATCAGACTCGATCACATCTCCATTTCCGGAAATTATCAACGAATAATCTTTACTTACGGCTATCATCAGCGCCTCTAAATGCCGCAACACACGGTCCGTGCGCCAGTCTTTCGTCAACTCCACCGCTGCTCTCAACAAGTTACCATTGTATTGCTCCAGCTTTTGATCAAACCGGTCAAACAAAGTAAATGCGTCTGCCGTAGCGCCGGCAAAACCTACGATAATTTCGTTATTATAAAGACGACGTACTTTACGGGCGCCGCGTTTCAAGATTGTCGTTTCCAACGTAACTTGACCGTCACCAGCAACTGTTATTTTGCCTTTATGTTTAACAGCCAGTATCGTTGTTCCTTTAATATGCATTTTTCTCTCCCTTAAAAAAATCAGGCATTTTAGCCTATCACTATCTTCAAATTATGTTTTCTTTGCTCGTGGATGCGCTTTATCATAAACTTCCATCATGCGGTTAATATTTACCGCCGTATATTTCTGTGTCGTAGAAAGACTCTTATGCCCCAGCAATTCCTGAATCGAACGTAAATCCGCACCGGCATTTAAAAGATGCGTAGCAAAGCTATGCCTCAAGGCATGGGGACTGATCTTTCGCCCAATACCGCTTTTGCCAGTTGCCGCATCAACTATCCGGGCAATACTTCTTGTCGTTATTCTTTTGCCCTGAGCATTTAAGAACAGCGGTTTCTTAAAAATATCCGCATCAATCCTTTTTCTTAGCTCACTCGTCTTTTCTAAATATTCTTCAACTGCCTTCAGAGCTCTTCGGCCAACGGGAACTATTCTTTCTTTTTTACCCTTTCCCCGTACTTTAATCAATTCTTGATTAAAATCAATATCTATTACATCCAGTCCGGCCAATTCACTTAAACGCAATCCCGAAGAATAAAACAATTCCATCATCGCCCGGCCACGCAAATCCAGGGCCGATTTTTCGCCTTGGGCATCAAGAAGTTCAAATGCCTCATCAACCGATAAAAAAGTAGGCATATATCTTTCCGCTTTCGGCGTCTGGACCATATTTGCCGGATTATTCTTAACTTTACCGTCCCGCAATAAGTATTTATAAAAAGCTCTCAGCGATGCTACTTTACGGTTAACTGTAGCTTTTTTCACCTTTTGGCGATATAAGTAGCTTAAATAGGCACGGATAGTTTCCGGCTCCGCGTTAATCATTTCCTCATTTCTTTTTATCAAGTTGTTGTTTTGAAGAAAACCGGTAAATTCCTGAACATCCGCAATATAAGCTTTCTGCGTGTGCGCTGAAACATTGCGCTCAACTTCCAGATAAATCTGGAAAGCTTGAATAAGGTTTCCCATAATATTTACATTTTATACTTGCCAAAATCTTCCGCAGAAAGATTTTCCAGAAATTCCTTGATCTTATCTTCTTTTAGTTTATCCAAATCGCCCAATTTGATTCCGAAATCAACGCTACGCGATTTTTCAATGACTGTTTCATCGACAAATATAGGCGCATGCGCGCGCAGGGCCAGAGCAATAGCATCGCTGGGACGCGCATCAATGGTAAGATTTTGCCCTTCCCGGCTTAAATAAATATTAGCGAAAAAAGTATTATTGCGGATATCCGCAATCACAATTTTATTTATTGTTACATCTAAGGCTTTTAAACATTCGTGAAATAAATCATGAGTCATGGGCCGGGAAAAAGCTATTTTTTCCAGCTCCGTGGCAATAGCACTGGCTTCAAACAAACCTATCCAGATAGGAATGGCTTTATTTTCCTGCATGTTTTTCAATATTACGATGGGCGTATTGGTAATGGGATCAATTGTTAATCCCGAAACCTTCATTTCAATTAACATTACCAACCTCCTTAATTATCAATTATCTCTCCTCTCAAAGAATGCAAATAAGCTTTCGATATTTTTACATTTACTAGTTTCCCCATTAATTCCCGTTTGCCCTTAAAATTAACAATTTTCCAGGAGCGGGTTCGTCCGGTCAAATCGCTTTCCAAATTTTTGCTTTTTCCTTCCACCAGCAATTCTTGCATGGTTCCTTCCAAAGCTGTGTTTTTTTCCAGAGTATATTTATCCTGCAGCGCCTGCAATTGCTTGAGTCTTCTTAGCTTTTCACATTCTTCAATTTTTCCGGTAAACTTTTGGGCCGCAGTCCCTTTCCTTTCAGAATACTTAAACGAAAACAAGGAATCAAACCTGATTTTTTCCATCATGTCAATTGTTTCTTGATAGTCATTTTGTGTCTCCTGCGGAAATCCGACGATTATGTCCGAGGTAATGCTTATCCGTGGACAAACCTTGCGCAATCGATCAACTTTAGCTCTGTATTCTTCGATTGTATATCCTCTATTCATCAATGCCAATACCCGGTTTGATCCGGATTGTACCGGAAGGTGAATGTGCTCGCATAATTTTTCTTGCTCACCAAAGCAATCAATTAATTCTTCCGACAGGTCACGCGGATGCGATGTCGTAAACCGAATCCTTGTGATGCCGGATATCTTGCCGATTCTTTTAATAAGTCCTACGAAATTCACCCTGTCATCTGTATTTTTGCAGTAAGAATTTACATTTTGTCCCAAAAGTGTAACTTCCTGGATACCGCAATCAACCAGTTTTCTTATTTCTTCGATGATCTCTTCAGGTGTCCAGCTCATCTCCCGTCCACGCAAATAAGGAACGACGCAATAAGCACAAAAATTATTACAGCCTTGCATAATTGTGACAAAAGCGCTGACCGCGCCTTTCTCGGGTGGAGCGAATACGCCAATCGATTTTAATAATGGATGAAAATCGATTTGTGTAATCCGTCTTCTTTCTTTTTGCAGCGCTTGGACCAAATCGGGCAGACGATGAATGTTATGTGTGCCGAAGACCAGGTCAACCTGCGCCACTCTTTTAAAAATCCTGTCGCCTAGATGCTGTGCTAAACAACCGCCGACACCGATAATCAGAGCCGGATTTTCTTCCTTTAATTTAGTGAGCCTTCCTAATTCAGAAAAGACTTTCTGCGCCGCTTTCTCACGTATCGAACAGGTGTTGAGAAGGATTAAGTCCGCTAATCTCTTGTTATCAGTTGTCTTGTATCCGACACCGGCAAGCAATGCAGCCATTTGTTCGGAATCATGAACATTCATTTGACAGCCGAATGTTTCAATATATAAGTATTTATTTTTCATCTTTTTCATACCAAGTCGCATTCAAACGCTAACTTTGTTGGCTGCGTCGTCTGGCTCCTCAACGTATCTATAATACGCCTGCGTCTCCTCCTCCTTGCCGCCTCGTTATCCTCTGAATGCAACATAGTATCAGCTTTAATTATTTAAATTGAGGCTTAATATTTCAACCTAGGTTAGTCAATAAGTTTTTGAGATTTTACAGGTGTTTTTTCTTTTAAAAAAACTAAGATGTGCTATGTTTTGACCGAAAACTCGGAAAAAGCGAAGTTCGGATATTAATTGTTAGGCAAAATATGAATGAGGAAACTTGCTATATGTGTGAGGCACCATCTACTTCTCGAGAACACGTTCCTCCTTTATGTATATTTCCAGAATCAAAGGATCTCGAAAGTGGAGAGGACCTAAGAAAAGATTTAATAACGGTCCCATCATGTGATATTCATAACTCAAAGAAATCAAAAGACGATGAGTTAATGCTATTTGTATTGACTCTCAATATTGCAAACAACATTCTTGCGAAGCGTCAGGGTTTTACGAAGATACTACGGGCAGTATTGCGTAATCCGAATCTTCCAAATCATTTTTTTAGCAAAAACAGCACTGTTATGGCTGTTGAATTTGAAGGTGATGCGATTTCAGCATCGCTGGCCAAGATAGACTACCAACGATTTTTGAGAGCATCAACCCACATGGCTCAGGGATTGTATTTCCACCATTATGGAAGAAAATTTGAAGGCAAATGCTCGATATTTGCTGACTTCATGCTTCAGTATGAAACAAAAGGTGCCGTTAAGTCTAACTATAATCAGCACACAGTAGCTCAAATCGTAAAACCTCATTTTGACCAAGAACGTCGATATGGCAGCAATCCAACTGTTTTCACTTACTCAGTCTTGCCGCCTGACAATAGCGGTATTATTGGGGCCAGAATGCAATTTTTTGAAGCATCAAACATATATGTGGCATACATTCCACATGATATTCTGAGACCTGGTTTATATAAATGCAAAAATGATTTATGAAGTGCGAATTGAAGCTTTTTACGGGTACCATGCCCTCGCAGCGCCACGGCCGCCGGCATAAGTGTTTGAGTCCGCCTTAGGCGGACGAGTTTTGTGTCGGCAGTGAAGCGAGAGACCGCATGGTCGTAAAAAGGTTCTGAGCGCAAATGAATCAGTTTTGCAAAGCTTTCATTTTACAATTTTGCCATTGCTTTATAAAACAAATTGCTTAACTTGCCAAATTCCTCAACGGAAAGTGTCTCTCCGCGTCGTTTGCCGTCAATATCGGCGCCGGCCAAAATATCTCTTATCTTTTCTTCAGAAACGTTCGTCAGTAACTTTGAATTCTTCAAATTATTAATTAGCATTTTTCTGCGTTGGACAAATGAAGCCTTAATCAGTTGGGTAAAAAAAGCTGTATCGGCTAATTCCATTAAAGGTTTATCAAGAAAAGCTCCCCTGATGACTGCGGATTCTACTTTAGGCCGCGGATAAAAACAACTCGCCGGAACATCAAATATTTTTTCCACGGAAGCAAACATTTGCAGAAGCACGGAGGGCACTCCATAGCTTTTATTATTGGGTGCAGCAGCCAGCCGCTGAACTACTTCTTTTTGCAGCATCAAAGTAAAATCGCTGATGATTGAACTAAAAGACAATAAATGAAAAATTACGGGACTGGAAATGTTATAGGGAACATTGCCGACTACTTTAACTTTAGATTTATATCTTTTTGCTAGCACCCTATAGTCATATTTCAATATATCGCCGCAGTGAATTTCCGCATTACTATAGGGGGCAAGTTTTTCTTTTAATACTTCTACTAAATTTTTATCTAATTCTACGGCAATTATTTTCCGGGCTTCTTGCGCCAGAATTTCCGTTAAGACGCCGATGCCCGCGCCAATTTCCACCACAATATCCTCTTTGGTAATTTGGGCAGCAGTGGCTATTTTCCGAATAATGTTGCCATCCAAAAGAAACGACTGGCCTAATTTCTTCTCCGGTTTGATTCCATATTTATTGATTATTTCTTTTGGTGTGGTCATGGTTATTTCAGGAATTTGATTTCAGCGGCCAACGGGACACGGCATTCAAATCCAGCGGATCGCTTTTGCCGTTTTTCAGCATAATCTCGCCGATAACTGCAATCATTGCCGCATTATCTGTGCACAAAATAGCAGGCGGTATGAATAATTCGATATTCTTTTTTGATGCGGCCTCGGCAAACCGCTGACGCAATCTGCTATTGGCCGCCACTCCGCCGCAAACCACTAATTGTGCAATATTATTCTCTAGGGCTCCCCGAATAGTTTTATCTACCAAAACATCGACGATAGCTTCCTGATAGCTCGCTACAATATCCGACAATTCATCAGCGGTAAAATCACGGCCGCGTTTTTTCAGCATGGTCAATAATGAAGTTTTCAAACCGCTGAAACTGAAATCGGGCGAGT
>JBEKMF010000031.1:0-17921 GCA_050008655.1 Smithellaceae bacterium | reverse complement strand
TTATTTATAACTGTAATAGTTCCAGGACTTTGGGTTATTGGATTTTTCATATTACTACCAATAGCTACTCTTGTCTGGTGTGTTCAATACAATATCTACATAAGGGGACTTAGGCAGACGAGCGAGAAATTAACCTTGAAAGAAAACTTCAAAAAACTGTTAGGCAAATAACAGCAGTTAACTAGCTAATACAGCCGATCGCTGCGCTCCGGCTAACCTCTTCGTTATGTCTAGGACAATGATATGAGCAAAGTGGGCGATTTCATCAATTCCAAAACTGACGATAATACTCTTTATTTAATAAATATTGGCACTTCATTAGCTACAGGAGTCCTAGTATTTTTCATTCTTGTGCCAATGCTATTTGCTTTGGTCGAAAAAGCACTCCATTTATCTTATAAAAATAATTCGACATTAACAAATACAAGTCATTTTATTCTGTACTATAGCCTAAGCATTACTGCTGTAATTTTGGCTATTAAATGGCAAAAGAAAAAGTTGGCAAACAAGTCAGTGAAATTCAAAAAAATATATTCACTGATTGTTGCAGCAATATTTTTGTTACTTATTCTTTTTCAACATTTATGGTAAATGTAAAAAAGGACATAACAATGCAATACAGCCGATCGCTGCGCTCCGGCTGATTTTTTCGTTCGCTATAAAAATATTTGACGTTGTGACGTTTTAGTGCTATAGTAATATAACGTCAAAGGAGGTGATATTATGGGCACAGCGGCAATGCGCGCGACTGTGTATTTAGATCCAGAATTACACAAAGCATTACGATTGAAAGCGGTAGAAACCACGCAGTCAATCTCGAAACTTGTGAATGATGCCGTCAAAGAATCCCTTGCTGAGGACGCCGAGGATATTGCGGCTTTTGAGGCAAGAGCCAAAGAGCCGTTGATTAGCTATGACGCGATGATCAAGAAGCTGAAAAAAGATGGCCGAATATAAAATCTATTTTAAAGAATCTGTGGAAAAGGATTTCCGTGCAATATCAAAAAAAGATCTACAGAAAATCATCCGTCGCATTCAGGCTCTAGCAAATGACCCGAGGCCGCCAGGCCACGAAAAACTCACAGGACAAGAAAGATATCGCGTCCGTCAAGGTCATTACAGAATAGTCTATTCTATTCAGCATAAAGAATTTACGGTTTGGGTGGTCAAGGTAGGGCATCGAAAAGATGTTTACCGCTAAAGCGAACCAATCAATCCAGCGGACTCGCTACGCTCCGGCTGATTTTTTCGTTTATGCCCAAACGATTCTTTTTAAATTTTTAATCGTCACTTCTTTTATGGGGTACAAATCTTCGACAATTTCATCGGGTTGAAACCAGAGCTTTATCTCTTTTTCCGCGTCTTCCGGGCTGGAAGAAGCATGAACAACATTTTCAAATACACCTGTTCTCGTAATTCTTCCGTATGCTCCTCTTATCGATACCGGATTGGCCTTTTCCGGATCGGTATCGCCCACAATATCCCGGATTTTCGATATTGCGCTCTCTCCCTGATAAACTAATGCCAGCACCCTATATGTTTTATGTACATTTCCCATTATATAGCTTATTAATTCGTCGAAGAATGGTTTTTCTTTGAGATGTTCATAATGTTTTTCGGCAAGCTCCCGGTTAACTCGCACAACTTTTGCCCCCATAATAGTCAATTTTGCTTCAGACAATCTGGAAAGGACATTACCGGTAAGCGATTTAACAAGCCCGTCGGGTTTAATAAGTATCAATGTTTGTTCAATGGCCATAGCGTCTCCAATTTAAATATTGTATAGCTATATTTATTCCCTCCGGTTATGTTTTGTTATTATAATTATTTACAGTGTGTTTTTGCAATAGATAATATTGGCATTTTTTTGTCAATTTATCTTTTCCTAAACATCTTATTAAAACGAAGATCAAATTCCTTAAATTGCACCGGCCATAATATTTAAGGCAATGTCTGCCGCCCTTACAGAATGCGTAATTTCCCCCACGGAAATAAAATCCACGCCGGTAGCCGCAATCCGGGCGACATTTTGCAGGCTGACATTGCCGGATGCTTCCAGAAGCGCCCTCCCCCGGACTAGCGCCACGGCTTTCGTCATTTCCTCAACAGGCATATTATCCAGCATAATAATATCCACACCGGAATTTAATGCTTCTTCGACTTCCAGTATATTTTTAGTTTCGACTTCAATTTTTAACTTTTTAGCCGAGTTTTTCTTCTGGGCTCTTACCGCTGTTTCAATACCACCCGCAGCAGCAATGTGGTTATCTTTAATCAGTACGCCATCATACAGCCCCATCCGGTGATTAAAACCGCCCCCGATTTTTACCGCCATTTTATCCAACAGCCTCAAACCGGGTATGGTTTTGCGCGTATCGAGAATTTTTGCTTTTGTACCACTAACGGCTTCCACAAATTTTTCAGTTAAAGTGGCTATACCGCACATCCGTTGAAAAAGATTGAGGGCTACTCGTTCCGCCTGAAGAATGGAGGCGAGCGGTCCTGTAATTTGAGCGATGATATCACCTTTTTTTACTTTTTCCCCGTCAGCAATTAAGGCCTTAAATTCAATCCGGTCATCTAAAAAAAGAAAGACTTTTTGGAAAACATCAATTCCCGCTATGATAAAATCTTCTTTGGCAATGGCTTGGGCCCGCCCTATCTTATTTTCGCGGATAATTACCGCCGTCGTTATGTCCCCTTTACCGATATCTTCGGCAAGGGCATTTTTTATAATCCGCAGTATTTTTTTGTGGGAAGTATTTTCTTTTTTTGTCATACAAATCGCTTTTCTTGAAATGAAAACATTTCTGTCTATACGACAATCTCTTGCAATCTCTTTAAGGCAGCCTCCAATGTGGCATGTCGCACTTTAAATTCTTTTAATTTATCTTCTTCTTTTTTGATGACAGCCTCTGCGGCCTTCTCTAAAAAATCCCGATTGGCCAGCTTCTTCGAACATTGCTGCAAATCTTTCTCGATTTTTGTAATTTCTTTTTGCAAGCGAGCTTTTTCACCGGTTATATCCACAATACCAGCAAGCGGAACAAATATTTTTGTTGAGCCGACAACTCCTGTGGCCACTCCTTTGGGTTCAACTAAATCTGCTTCCACTCTCAACGTTTCTAAATTAGCCATATTGATTATGTAATCTTTTCCGTTTTCGATTATATTTTTTACTTGCCGGTCACTTGCTGAAATCAAAACTTGCAGTTTGCGGGAAGGAAGTATTTGCATTTCTCCGCGGATGTTGCGGATGCTGGTAATAATATCCATTAAAAATTGCATTTCCTTCTCTGCTTTTTCGTCTTTCCATGTTTTATTTGGTGTGGGAAACGGACTGATCATAATCGATTTTTCATCGCTTCCGGTCAATACCTGCCAGAGCTCTTCTGTAACAAACGGCATAAAGGGGTGTAATAATTTCAGCGTAGTTTTAAATACATCGTGTAGCGTTCGCTGAGCTGCTTGTCTTTGTGCAGAACTTACTTTTCCGTAAAGTGCCGGTTTACTGAACTCCAGATACCAATCACAGAATTCATGCCAGATAAAACGATAAATAACCGCGGCAGCATCATTGAAGTGATACTCATCAAGGCTCCCCGTGACTTCTTCAATCGCTTTATTTAATTTGGCCCTAATCCATTTATCGGGAAGCGACTCTGCTCCTGTAACAGCATTTTTATGATCATAGTCTTCCAGGTTGGCGAAAGTGAGCTTGGCGGCATTCCAAATCTTATTGACAAAAAATTTATACCCTTCGATTCTCTCCGGTGACATGCGCACATCCCGTCCCTGCGCCGTATAAGCCGCCAAGGTAAAGCGAAAAGCGTCGGTTCCGTACTTCTCGATCATTACCAGCGGATCAATAATATTGCCGCTGGATTTGCTCATCTTTTCTCCTTTTTCGTCCCGCACAAGAGCGTGCAGATAAACATTCTTAAAGGGAACGTCTTTCATGACGTAAAGACCCATCATCATCATCCGTGCCACCCAGAAAAAAAGAATATCGAAGCCGGTAATCAGCAACGTTGTAGGATAAAATGTTTTTAGGGCTTGTGTCTGGGCGGGCCAGCCTAGTGTGGAAAAAGGCCAGAGAGCGGAGCTGAACCAGGTATCCAGCACGTCTTCATCCTGCCTTAACGAGCCGCCGCAATCGGGGCATTTGTCCGGATCGTTCATTGTCACGATTATTTTGCCGCAGTTGTCACAATACCAAACGGGAATCCGGTGACCCCACCACAATTGCCGGGAAATGCACCAATCGCGGATGTTGTTCATCCATTCAAAATAAGTTGCCTCCCAGGTATTGGGCACTATCTTTGTTTTTCCTTTAACTACAGCCACGATCGCCTGCTTGGCCAGCGGTTTTATTTTTACAAACCACTGTTTGGAAACCATCGGTTCAATATCCGTTTTGCAGCGATAACACTGGCCGATGCTGTGCGAGTACGGTTCCGTGCTGACAAGATATTTACCTTTTTCCAAATCGGCTATGACACTTTTGCGCGCTTCGTAACGGTCTTGTCCCTTATAAATTCCACCGTTCTCGTTAATAATACCCTTCCCATCCATTATCGTGATAATTTCCAGATTATGGCGCTGAGCCATGGCAAAGTCATTGGGGTCGGAGCCGGGCGTAATCTTAACTGCGCCGGAACCAAAATCCACCGTCACATATTCATCGGCAATAATCGGGATTTTCTTATTGACTAGCGGCAGAATTACATATTTGCCGACTTTGTCTTTGTATCTTTTATCCTGGGGATTCACGGCCACCGCCGTATCGCCCAGCATCGTCTCCGGACGGGTCGTGGCTACAATGATTTCTCCCTTACCTTCGGCAAAGGGGTAGCGGATATTCCACAGAAAACTTGCATCTTGCTTGAATTCGACTTCCAAATCCGAGATCGCCGTATGGCACCGCGGGCACCAGTTGACAATATAATCTCCCTGGTAAATCAACCCGTCATTATATAACCGGACGAAAACCTCGCGCACTGCCTGAGATAAACCTTCGTCCATAGTAAAACGCTCCCTTTCCCAATCGCAGGAGCAACCCAGCCTTTTTAATTGATTGATAATTACGCCGCCGTATTTTTCTTTCCATTTCCAGACACGGGCAATAAATTTATCCCGCCCTAAATCATGACGCGATAATCCTTCTTTGGCCAATTCCTGTTCCACAACATTTTGAGTGGCAATCCCGGCATGATCCATCCCCGGCATCCAAAGGGTATTGAATCCCTGCATTCTTTTGAAGCGAATAATCACATCCTGCAGAGTGTTATTCAAAGCGTGCCCCATGTGCAGCATTCCGGTTACATTGGGAGGCGGTATTACGATGGAAAAAGCTTGCGCTTTACTCTTATCCCTGGCGTGGAATAGATTATTCTTTAGCCAGTAATCATATAACCTTTTTTCCGCCTCCTGCGGTTCAAAGGTCTTGCCTAATTCTCTTTTTGCCATTTCAACTTTCACTCCGAGTGGACATCAATCACGGGTATTATATACCCTCCGCTTTGCGGGATTGTTCAGCTAGCCAATTCCGCTATGCTTCGCTTACGGAATTGGAGTTTCACAAATAAAAAGGGCTGCACGCCCGTTGTTAATTTATCCGAAAACCACTAATCAAAATTTAGGCGGGACATAAAACATCCCGCCTGTTTAAAACCTTTTTTAAAACCCGATTAATTAACCTTCAATTCTTCCTTGAGTTTGTGGATAATCAAAAGTGCATCGATGCCAGCAACGGGACTGAGCGGCGCGAATTCACCGGTAGTCATATTTTTTGCCTCCATGATACCGCGGGAAGTAACAACCATTATCGCATTGAAATAATATAAGTCAGCCCTTAAATCAGGAAAAGGAGAAGTCGAACCTATAAATTTTGTCGCTAAGGAATTATCACCGCTCACCTTAATCAATATGTCTTCCAGCATCACTGCGTAAGCGGCTCGGGTAACCAATTCTTCCGGCTGAAAATTGCCGTCCGGATAATTTTCTAATCCGTGTAATCCAGTTTCCAGGATTCCTTCGATATCTTTTTTAAAAGGTTGATCGGCAATATCTTTGGCCGTTATTTTGGCAGTTTTTGTTGCAGCCTTTTCCGGATTTTTAAAGGAGCCGTCAAAAGTCTTCGGTATTCTTTCCTTGTAAAGCACATCTATCTTTAATTCCTCCATGAATAACGCCGCCGCGTCCGCACGCGTAAGACGATCCACCAGGGCAATCTGCTTTCCTGTGGCTGTTCCGGGCATTGCCCTCTGAGCTTTTTGCAGGAGTTTCCACTGTACACCGGCCTCATCTACATGACCGGATTTCAGTTCCAACACTTTTGTAAACATCTGACCGGCCAAATTAAAATCGAGACCGGCTCCGTAAGCCAAACCCATGAAATAATAAGCAGGAGAATATATCCGATCTAACTTGACGGCTTCATCGAAATCATCTTTAGCCAGGGTCAGCCATTTTTTTCCACTCTTGCTTTGTGTATAGTATTGAATGCTGCTGACATAAACGAATAGTTTTTCTTCATTAGTCCCGGCATATTTCCGGCCGGTTTTCAGGTTATCCCAAGCGGCATCAAAATTACCCGTATAAATTTTAACCAATGCTATTCCGGTATAGGCTCGGGAATACTTTGCATCCAATTGAATCGCCAGTTCAAATTCCCTCTGGGCATCGGCATATTTTCCCTGATCAATTAATTTTAATCCTGTATAGGTATGATCTCCAGGAGTATCCGGTTGACTGGACGCCACCCTTTCCTTCGGTGTGCAGGAAACTGACAGCAAAACACAGGCAAAAAAAATAAATAGCGCCAGCGTCTTGCTACTCCTGATCGGACTCAGCATATAATTCTCCTTTCTTTAAAGAGCTCTATGCACTCTCAAAAGAAATTATTTTTTAGAAATATCGGCTCAACTATGGAAACTAATTTATGTAATTATCTTCACCGCCTGCCGATGTCAAGCAATATTGCATATGCTTACTGATATCCTTTTTCTTTCCAGAAGCTCCCCACATTTTTTTTTATTTCCTCTGAACTATCAGGATTAAACCAATTTATTTCCTTATCGGCAGCAAACCAGGTCATCTGCCTTTTGGCGTAATGCCAGGTATCACGATTAATTAAACGGAGAGCCTCTTCCCACTTACATTCACCCGCTAAATATTTAATAATCTGCCTATAACCCAATGACTGCAAAGGTTTAAGTTTTTTACTGTAACCTCGCCCTAAAATATTTTCCACCTCTCCCACTAATCCTGCAGCTATCATTTTCTCTGTTCTTTGGGCAATTCTCTCTTTTAATTGCGGTGAATCAACTTGCAGACCGATTTTATAAGTATTGTAAGGACTATCCGCAAATGAATGCCTGATTTGTTTGGATATAATTGATTCGCCGCTTTGTTCCCAAACCTCCAAAGCCCGGATCACCCTGATTGTATCATTAGGTTTTATTTTTGTGGCCGCTTGTGCATCCTTCTCCTGCAATAAACTAAAAAGATATTCCTTTCCGCGCATTTCGCCAAGACGGCGGTAATAGTTTCTTATATTTTCGTCCACTTTTGGCGTTTCGATAATTCCTTGCAGCAGTGCGCGGATATAGAGCCCTGTTCCCCCCACGACCAAGACGGGCTTATGCTTGTTGGCCAATTCGGTAATAATAGCACGCGTTTTTTCGGTAAAAATAGCAGCGTTAAATTCTTCGTCCGGGTCAACAATATCGATCAAATAATGTTTAACTTTATTTCTCTGTTCTACTGTCGGTTTTGCCGTGCCGATATCCAGGTAACGATAAACCTGCAGGGAATCGGCGCTGATGATTTCACCTCCAAAATCAAGCGCCAGTTCTATCGCCAATCCGGTTTTACCCGTTGCCGTAGGCGAATTAATTATAACCAAAGGCACTTTTTCCATTTTTATTTTCTTTTGAACATTCTTTCGATTTCACTTAACGAAAATCTAATGCTGATGGGACGGCCATGGGGACAGGTAAGATTAAAAGGAGTAGCTGTGAGATCTCGGCAAAGAGCTTCTACTTCTACGGAGGAAAGAGGACTGTTAGCCTTGATTGCCGCTTTGCAGGCGAGCGCGGCAAATATTTTTTCTTTTTTCTCCTGCAAAGAATCGGCACGATTTTGATCACTTAATTGATCGGCAATATCATCGATTAATTCCCGGGGCTGTAGGGAGGATAAAATAGCGGGAAGCGCTTTAACAACAATTGCATCCCGGCCAAAGATTTCGATTTCCAGACCGATTTGTCGCAAAAAATCGATGTAGCCGGAAAATAATGCTACCTGTGCCGGATTTAAACTGACAACTTCGGGCATCAGCAATTGCTGAGAGATAATTTTCTGTCCTACCGCTTTTTTTAGTCGTTCCAGCATTATCCGCTCATGCGCGGCATGTTGATCGATCAGAAGCAATCCCTCCTCACTCGCAAAAACAAGATACGTATTGAAAAATTGCCCCAAATATCTGAAGTCGGTAAAAGTTATAAGTTCCTTTTCTGTGGTATCACCACTTTCGGTACTCACTATTTTTTGAGTCACCGAACGCGCCAGCAAATCATCGTCGATCGCCTTCTGCAAATTTTGTCTGGAAAATAAAGCGGCAGATTTTTCTTGAATTTTTTCCGGCTTACGCGTAATTCCCGCAATGCTTGTTTTTTCCCGCGGTTCCAGCCGATAGACGAAGCTGCCCTTTACATTTCCCGCGCCGGCAAGGTTTTGTGCGATTGATTGAGAAACTAATTCATAAATTCCGCGTGAATCCTTAAAGCGCACTTCCATCTTGGCCGGATGAACATTAACATCAACATCGAAAGCAGGCAGATCAATAAACAAAACAGCCGCCGGATAGCGCCGAGGTGGGATAACCTGACGGTAAGCGGATAATACGGCGTGGGTTATGCTGTTATCGCGGATAAAACGTTTATTGACGAATAAAAAAATATTTTTGGAGTTGGATCGGGTAAATTCCGGATGCGAAATAAATCCCGACAAACTGACATTTTCCCTTTGCTTCTGGACGGAAATGCAGTGAGCGGAAAAGTCCATCCCCATTACCAGGGCAATTCGCTCCGCGATATCGGTGGCTTCCGGTATGGCAAAGACTTCGCGCCCATTGACTAAAACGCTAAAGCGGATCCCCGGATGAGCCAGGGACAGACGGGTAACTACGTCCAAGCACAAACCCTGTTCCGTAGTTTCCGTTTTTAAAAATTTCTTGCGCGCGGGAATATGGGCAAATATTTTGCTGACGAATATTTGCGTGCCTATAGGACATCCGGCAGGCGTTATTTCTTTGATTTTGCCCGCTTCCACAATAGCTTTTGTGCCTTCTAAATCACCTTCCCTGCGCGTTAATAACTCCACTTGCGCAATAGAAGCAATGCTGGGCATGGCTTCGCCGCGGAAACCAAAAAATGCAACATTGTAAATATCTTCAAATTTACATATTTTACTGGTGGCATGCCTTTCGAAAACAAGCGCCACATCCTCTTTTTCGATTCCCGAACCATCATCGACAACCTTTATTGATTGACAGCCGCCCTTTTCCAATTCTACGCGGATATTTCCGGCCCCGGCATCAATGGAATTTTCCACTAATTCTTTGACAATGGAAGCCGGTCTCTCCACTACTTCGCCGGCAGCGATTTTATTGGTCGTTTCTTCGGATAAAATGACTATGCGGTTATACAATATCTATTCCTCTGTGGCATTGTGCAGCTATAAATAAAAAGGCAGCAGCGAAAAATATTTTGAACTGCGGCGATCAATTCTTTCTATATCAGAAACCGTTTCTAAATTAAAGATGATATCGAGGCGGTACTGAAACTCAAATCATAAGAACGCAGTTATTTAGGATTTGCTAATTGAACTATCCAGCTTAAGCTGTGGCAAGGAGGAGACGACGAGGCGTATTATACACGCGTGACCTTCAGGTTATACGTTGAGGAAGCCTACGACGCGGCTAACAATTATTTTAGTCCAATACAATCATCACGCGGCACTGTTTCATAAAGGCGGTATCTGCCTCCAAAGATCGAATTTTTTGTGCATCGGCATTACTGATAATTATGTCGGATTTGCCGGGGCCGGATGTTTTCAGCGCCCTAACTATCACGGGATTTGCCGTTACTCTCTGGTTACTTTGGGCTGCGGTAAGATCATGCGTGTAACCGCTCATACCCTGCTTTACCGCGAATTCACGGTCAACATTAGCAGAACCATAAACTTCTTTGCCGTCTTCATCAAAGACGCGGGGCAACATTGCCGGTCGTGCTTGAACTCCGCGGGCATCGACAACCATGCCTGTATAAACAATAGGAGCCGGTGGTGCTGGTGCAGCCGGGGCTGGAGCTAGAGACGGCTCTGGTGGCGCACTTGTCGAAGATGGCGTTGCTACCGAAGGTGGCGTGGCCGCAGGCGGAGCAGGTGCTGATGCTGGTGCTTCCGCTGGGGAAGGAGCAGGTGGTGCCGGAGGGGCGGCTGCAGGAGGCGGAGCAGGCGCGGCAGGTTTTTCCGGTTCCTTTATCTCTTTGCGTTTTTCGACAGGCGCGGGAACAACTATTCGCACGAGATCTCCATAAAGCGGCATTCTTAATTTAACTTCGGCCGTTCCATCAGGAATATATTGTTGATTCGCTACTACAGCGCCTTTTACCAGCGCGTTCACCTGCGTATTAATAATATCGCTATTCACTGTGAAGTCTTTTATGGTAGTTGTCGAATTAACTTGAATACCTTTGGTTATTTCCAATAAATTACGTAAGGCGTCTCTTTTCGCCTCGCGCAGAGCCATCGGACGAGATGATGCTCTGCCGATTAGTTTTTCAGCCGGAGCACCGATCCCGACAGCTTCAATATAACCGGCAGTCCAGTTAATAGCACCTTGATTGACTTTTTCCACCCAGTCGTTCATGCTGATTTTTTCCTGGCCAATACCTGCACCCGTAAAAAAAAGCAACACACCAAACATTATCATTATAAATAGGAACCTGGACTTCATATTATCCTCTTTCCCGGATGTTTACCTGATACAAAATATCTTGGGAAAACAAATTAACATTGCTTTCCTAATGACAGAAACTAACAAAATCCTTATAACCTATTTGCTAGAACGCACCGGCAGTGCGCGGAAGTTGAAGGCAACATCCGCCTGAGAACTCCACTTGTCTTTGCCATTGTAGAAAATGAAGTACGCGGCGGTGGAACCGCGTGTATCGGAAGACCAAACCCATCCACACCGAAGATGAATTAATGCCGTTAAATGGAGATCACGTCCATCTCCACAGTCCGACTTATAAGTTTTAGTCTCATTATACAATTCCGCCAGTTCATCTAGTGTCGGCATCCGCCAGTCTTTATAGCCGCCCCCGCGATAATTCTCGCAATAGAACTCTGCATCCGCCCAATTTATAATACTCCCATTGTCAGTAGCTGCCCACATCAGGTTCGTCTTCGTGTCCAATACCGTTCCGTTGTCATAGGCAATGAAACGGCCGTCCTTGGCCTTCTCCCCTGCTGGGGAAGAATTCGCCGTAATAAAAGTTCCTATTAAAACAGCCACCATTATCGCTACTATCGTTCTTGATGACTTTTTCATTAGCCGTTACCTCCTCATATTGATTTGTTTTCTGTTTAAGCTGCCTGGTTTTCCGACGGTATCCCAATATTTTCCTATTACCATTTGTAATGGTACATAATTTTCAGAATTTGTCAATTAACACTAAGAGAAAGAACGGTCTTAAGAGTCAAAGCTAATTAATTTAACTGCTTAATACTTTTCAGATAATCCTGCAGAGCCAACTGCCAGGGCTGCATGGTTTTTCCGGTCGCGGAAATAAATTTCTGCATGCTCAAAACGCTGTAGGCGGGACGCAGAGCCGGCCGGGGAAGTTGATCGGACTTGATCGGTATCACCTTAACATCATTCATTCCGGATTCCTGCAAAATCTTTACGGCAAATTGGTACCAGCTGCAGCTTCCTCTATTGGTTACATGGAAAATTCCTTGGAGGTTTTGGGAAATCAATAAATCTACAGCCGCCGCCAAATCTTTCGTGTAGGTGGGCGAGCCGACCTGATCATCGACAACCGAAAGCGTCGGCGTTGTTTTTGCCTTTTCTAAAATTGTCTGCACAAAGTTTTTCCCCTTCAGGCCGTATAACCAGGAAGTGCGAATGAGAACATAATCATCCGCCAGAGATTGCAGATAGCGTTCGCCCGCCAACTTGGAAGCTCCGTAAGCGTTGATGGGATTGCACTGGTCATCTTCTTTGTAGGGCTGTTGGGCCGTGCCGTCAAAAACATAGTCCGTGCTGAAATGAATAATGCGGATATTTTTATTGCGGCAGGCCTGGGCAATATTTTTTACGGCTTCGTCATTAACGGCAAAGCATTCTTCTTTTGCCGTTTCACAACCATCAACATTGGTATAAGCGGCGGCGTTAATTACGACATTGGGTGCTGTCTCCTTAATCGCTTGGACGCATTCGTCCGGGGAAACAATATCAATTTCCTCCCTGTCCATCCCCACAACTTCATGCCGCAAATTAAGTTTTAAAAGAAGGTCGCTTCCCAGCATTCCTTTATGCCCCAACAGCAATATTCTCATCTTCAGTATTTAACCTCCTTCAAAAACAGGCCGCAGGCCGGCGCTGTAACCCCGGCGATTTTTCTGTTTCTTGCTTCAATGATTACCTTCATTTCTTCGGGCTTTCGTTTACCCCGGCCAATTTCAACAAGTGTTCCGATAATGTTGCGCACCATATATTTTAAAAAGCCGTGCGCTTCCACCGTAATTTCGATTAGCCCCTCATCGCCGGCTTTTATTTCCATATCAATAATCGTCCGCACACGATCTTTAACATGAGTTCCGGTGGCGCAAAAGCAAGAAAAATCATGCGTACCGATTAAAAATTGAGCCGCTTTTCTCATCCGTACCAAATCGAGAGGAAAACGAATGAACCAAAAATAATTGCGTCCCAATACCGGCCTTAAACGCTGGTTGCATATCTTATATACATAAATTTTGCTTTTAACATCATGCTGGGCGTGAAAATCATCCGTAACTTCTTCCAGCTCTTTGACTACAATATCCAGCGGTAATACGCTGTTCATTCCCCGATATATATTATTGACGGGCAAGCGGCTGGAGCTTTTAAAATGGGCGGCCTGATTTAAAGCATGCACTCCGGCATCCGTCCGGCCGGATCCGATAACCGTCACTTTTTCACCGGTGATAAGCTGAATTGCTTCCTCCAATACCTGCTGAATCGTAGAGCCATTTTCCTGCCTTTGCCAGCCGCAATAAGCAGTGCCGTCATATTCCACAATCATTTTAAAATTCCGCATAGTTCTTCCTGAGACTTTTTCCGCTTACGAATTTATTCGGTTTGAACGAAAAAATAAAGAAGAAGTTTTAATTTTCTATTTTCTTCCCAAGTAATTTTCTCGCCAAATTTCATCATTTTTCCTTGCCAGTTTTTCCCAAACACGCTAGTATTGCGGCGGTTAAAAAATATTTCTGTTTAACATTGAACACTTAGTGGAGCCCCTCCGGTCGCAGATGACCTTTAGGTTACATGAGCCGAAGGTTCCTTTCCAAAACGCGACATCCCGCGGCTGATAGAAAGCATCGAACTCCCAGCTTCCGCCGGGAGCTTTCTGTAGGGGGATAATTATCGTAGTTAAATTCGC
The DNA here is from genome assembly GCA_050008655.1 of Smithellaceae bacterium. Lineage (GTDB taxonomy): Bacteria > Desulfobacterota > Syntrophia > Syntrophales > Smithellaceae > UBA4810. The sequence continues at coordinate 4,206 of JBEKMF010000031.1, read as the reverse complement.
AGGCGTTTTTTTGTTGGCAACATCTGATCTGATTAAAACACTAATGAAGGAAATGGGGAGAATTTATGAGTGACGATTCAGAAAAAGATACAACACAGGGCAAAATTAAGGACTTTGAGAAAAAAAGCCAGGGCCTGAAGATGATGGGCGGCGAAAAACAAATAAAAAAACAGCATGAAGGCGGCAAGCTTACCGCCCGTGAACGTCTGGATTTATTATTTGATAAGGACACTTTTCAGGAAGCTCAGCTTTTTGTTCAGCATCGCTCTACCCTCTTTGGTCTGGACAAAAAAGAAATCCCTTCGGACGGTGTTATAACAGGATTTGGCAAAGTAAACGGGCGCATTGTTTTTGCGGCAGCTCAGGATTTCACCAGCTCCGGCGGAAGCCTGGGTGAAATGCACGCGAAGAAAATATGGAAAGTAATGGATATGGCCATTTCCGCCCAAAAACCTTTTGTAGCCCTTAACGATTCCGGCGGAGCGCGCATTCAGGAAGGCGTTCCCGCGCTGGAAGGTTACGGCGGCATTTTTTACCGCAACACTATCGGCTCCGGCTACATTCCGCAGATTACGGCCATCATGGGGCCGACAGCCGGCGGCGCTGTTTACTCCCCTGCCCTTACCGATTGGGTCTTTATGGTCAAAGAAAGTTCTTATATGTACATCACCGGACCGGATGTCATTAAAGCGGTTATCGGCGAAGAAGTTACGCACGATGAATTGGGCGGAGCGATGGCACATGCGACAAAAAGCGGCGTTTGCCATTTTGTCACGGAAAACGATAAAGATTGTCTCGCTAAAATAAAAAACCTGCTTTCCTTCCTTCCCGATAGTTGCCACTCACCTCTTCCCGCAGCAAATTGCACCGATAGCGCCCAGAGAATTTGTACGGAACTGGACACGTTCATTCCCGATAAAGGCAACCGGGCTTATGATATGAAAAAAATCATAAAAGCTGTTGCCGATGATAATGAAATATTCGAACCGCATGACCTTTGGGCGCAAAATATCATTGTCGCTTTTATCCGCATCATGGGAAAACCGGTGGGCGTCATCGCCAACAATCCCAGATTTTTGGCCGGTGTTCTGGATGTGAACGCGTCCGATAAGGCTTCCCGTTTTATTCGGTTCTGCGACGCTTTTAATATCCCGCTTTTAACTTTTACCGACGTTCCCGGTTACATGCCGGGCACCAATCAGGAATGGGCGGGCATCATCCGCCACGGCGCAAAACTGCTCCACGCCTATTCGGAAGCGACAGTACCGAAAATAACCATCATCACCCGCAAGGCATACGGCGGTGCATATCTGGGCATGTGCAGTAAACAGTTGGGCGCGGATTATGTTATGGCCTGGCCGACAGCGGAAATCGCCGTTATGGGAGCGGAAGGAGCCTGCAATATTATCTACCGCAGTGAAATCTCCGCCGCCAAGGATCCTGCGGTCAAAAGAGCGGAACTGGTTGCCGCCTATGAAGACAAATTCAATAACCCTTATTTTGCGGCATCACTGGGCATCATCGAAGAAATCATCGCTCCGCGCGACACCCGAAAAAGAATCATTGCCCTTCTGGAGGGGCTGAAAGATAAGAAAGAAATCAGGTTGTCCAAGAAACATAACAATATTCCGCTTTAGGATATGGTGATTACTCTCCTAATCATTGGAGTTTCACAAAAACCTGATAAATATTTAAGGAGGCATCATGAAAAAAATTACTTTGGCGATTGTTGTCGTTTTGGTCCTGCTGGGCGCCGGTTATTTACTTCTTTGGCCGGTACCGATTAAACCGGTCAGCTGGGATGCACCCATGCCGCCCGGCTATGTAGAGCCATACGCCGTCAACACCAAACTCGCCAATCTGAAAATGATTTCTCTGGGCAAAGAAGAAGGGCCGGAGCACATCGCTATCGGCAAAGACGGTAAGCTTTACACCACGGTTGCCAGCGGCAACATCCTGCGCATGAATCCGGATGGCAGCAAACAAGAGGTGTTTGTAAATACCGGCGGGAGGGTGCTGGGTTTTGATTTTGACGCGGCAGGAAACTTAATTGCCGCCGACGTCAACAAGGGTCTCCTGTCGATTAGTCCTGGCAGAAAGATCACGGTACTGACCAACAAGGCATACGGAGTTCCTATCCGCTATGCCGACGCAGTGGTCGTGGCTAAATCCGGCAAAATATATTTCAGCGACGCGTCCACCCGTTTTGCGCCCAAAGATTGGGGTGGAACATTTGAAGCCAGTGTGCTGGACATTATGGAGCAGTCATCAACCGGCCGTATTCTGGAATATGACCCGGCAAAGAAAATTACTCGTGTCTTGGCCAAAGGCTTTAGTTTTGCCAACGGTGTAGCCTTAAGCCAGGATGAGGAATGGCTTTTCGTTAACGAAACCGGAAAATACAAAGTATGGAAAATTTCTGTAAACGCGCGAGATCTGGATATCTCTAACCCGAGCAAACTTGCCAAAGTCTTTTTTGAGAACCTGCCCGGTTATCCCGATAATCTGATGCGGGGAATAAACGGTAAAATCTGGGTGGGCCTAGTAAAACCGCGCAATCCCGCAGCCGATAAGATGATGACCAAGCCGCTCCTGCGCAAACTCACCCTACGCCTGCCGCGTGCAATGTGGCCGGTACCCAAAGCCTACGGCCATGTATTTGCTTTCACTGAAGACGGCACGGTGGTGGCTGATTTGCAGGACCCCCACGGCGCTTACCCGGAAACGACCGGAGCGACGGAAACTACCGACCGGCTCTATATCCAGAGCCTGCACGCCAAGGGGCTGGGCTGGATGCCCAAATGATCGCATAGTTTTAAAATTATCATCGCCGCATTGTCTACACACCATAGCGATGGTCTTCCGAACTTAATATATTGGCTGGTTGCCATTGACTCGTGTATTAACTTTTTCCCATAATCAATAAACAGCAAGTGCACGGAAAAGTTGATGATTTCAGATGACAAACAACATCTGATGCTGTACGTTCCATTTGACATCTCAATGGACATGCGGTAGTTTCCATAACAGTTTTCTTACGCGACAAGACAATCATTTTTGTTCCCAGCCGGCACCGTTTGTCACGATAGAGGAACATCAGATGAAAGATACATCCAAGACAAAGCAGAAACTTATCGAAGAGCTACCCGCCTTAAAGAAGAGAATACAGGAACTGGAGTACTCAGAATCAGATCGCCAGCAGGCAGAGGAGGCACTGCGGGAGAGCGAGGAAAAATATCGAAGCATTATTGCGAACATGCAGGAGGGCTATTTTGAACTTGACCTTGCTGGTAATTATACATTTGTTAATGAAGCAAACTGCAGATATCTGGGATATACCAAAGAAGAATTGGTCGGGATGAACTTCCGGCAGCATACAGATGAAGAAATCATTAAAAAATTTCGTCAGCCCTTCCAAGAACTTTACCGAACAGGCAAACCGATAAATACGTTAGAAGCTGAAACTATCAGAAAAGATGGGACAAAAGCAATTTACGAAACTTCCGTATCTCTTATCAGGGATAATGAAGGCAAACCGGTTGGTTTCCGGGGTGTTTCCAGGGACGTAACCAAACGAAAAAATATGGAAGAAGCGTTACGCCGAAGTGAGGAGAGATACCGAACCATTATTGAAAATATCGAAGATGGTTATTTTGAGGTGGACCTTACCGGTACGCTTACCTTCGTTAATGATGCGCTGTGCAGAATTGTCGGAACTTCTAGGGAGCAATTGCTCGGTATGAATAACAGGGACTATACAAGTGAAGAAGAAGCTAAAAAATTATATCAGCTCTTCAGTGGAATTTACAGAACAGGGAAACCAGTTAATGGATTTGCTTTCGAATATACGAAAAGAGATGGGTCTATGGCGTTTACCGAATTGTCGGTATCTCTTATAAGGGATCCGGAAGGCAAACCGATTGGGTTTCGGGGTATTTCTCGGGACATCACTGAGCGCAGGCAGGCAGAAAAGGCACTGCGGGAGAGCGAAGAGAAGTATCGTCTGGTCGTAGAGAATGCCAAGGAAGCTATTATCATCGCCCAGGATCTGAAGTTGGTTTTTGCCAATCGTGCTGCTGTGGACATGATAGGATATTCCGAAAAGATATTAATACCCAAACCTTTCACAGACCTTGTCCATCCCGATGATCGTAATATGGTCGTCGATCATCATATAAGAAGGCTGAAAGGTGAGGAAGTTCCCAT
>JBEKMF010000030.1:0-18710 GCA_050008655.1 Smithellaceae bacterium | reverse complement strand
ATGAAACCTATTTGGTCTGAGGTCGCAGGCAAGGCCAACGCTGAATTAGTAAATAGAGTGATTGCCGATTTACAGCCGCGGGTAAAAACGCTGGTGGAGCTGGCTGATGCTGCCGGTTTTTACTTTGCCGAAAAAGTTCAATATGAAACAGAAGCCGCCCATAAGTTTCTCCAGCTTGAAGAGGCCGCCTATTTAAAAGAAATCGCCGAAAAACTTTCTTTGCTGGAAAACTTCAACAAAGGAGGCATTGAAGATTTCCTCAAAGCCTTTGCCCAGGACAGAGAAATCAAACTCAAAGTTATTGCCCAGCCGCTGCGAGTCGCGCTTACTGGAAAAACCGTGAGCCCCGGTATTGATGAAGTCATGGTTACGTTAGGCAAAGACCGGGTAATCAAAAGAATTCAAGATGCGGTGACCTATATCGAAGCGCAAAAATAATTCTGGAAAAAGAAATTTGATTAACTTCGCCACTAGTTTTCGGGAACATCTATTTCGTCTTGACTTTCTAATATGATTGAATAGATACTCTGCCCTCACATTGATCACTTCAACCATGGTCCCATCGTCTAGTGGTTAGGACGCTGGCCTCTCACGCCGGAAACCGGGGTTCAACTCCCCGTGGGACTACCAGGTATTGTTCATGGCTTATATTTCAGATACAACAAATTGAAATGTTAAGAGTAAAGGTTTGCCCTTGGTTTTTCTTTTGCATATTTCTTTCGGCAAAAATCGGGATTGTCTCGTCCATTAACTTACTCCGTTGTTGAATAAATTGAATTGTCAAACAGTACGGTTTTAGCTATATACATGCGCCGCAAAAGCAAGTTCAAACAGTTTATCTTTCAGAATAGGATTGAAAATAAAGGGCCACTATGAACGATAAAAGTTTCACCAATCAACACACATTCTGGGGAGAAACAACCGCCTTTCTTGCCCTGTTTCTCGACAACGTCGGGGTACTGATATTTTTCAGCGCGATCCTCGTCTTCACTTTCCACTATCCGGCAGACATCATCCTGTCACGCATGATCCCGGGCACAGCCGTCGGGATTTTCACAGGCGATCTTATCTATACGTGGCTCGCCATCCGTTTGAGACGCAAAACAGGACGCACCGATATCACGGCAATGCCCCTGGGTGTAGATACACCTTCCACCATCGGCATTGCCTACGCTGTAATGGGTCCCGCCTATATTGCCACGCATGACGCACAACTCACCTGGCACATCGGCATGGCCACCCTCTTCATGATCGGCGTCGTTAAGATCTTCACCTCTTTTTTCGGCGGCTGGATTCAGCGCATCATACCCACTGCGGGACTACTGGGACCTATCGCCGGAATCGGGCTTCTGCTGCTTGGATTTCTGCCGATGATTGAAATATTTAGTGAGGTTGTCGTCGGCATGGTCGCCTTGGGACTTATCTTTACCGCGCTCATGAGCAAGATGCATCTTCCCGGTCGGCTTCCCGGCGTTCTGATGGCTGTTCTTGTCGGTACGGGGATTCATTTTGCTCTGGGCTATGGAGGCTACCTGCCGGAATTCACCGCGCCATCTTTGAAAATGAGTTTGTCATTGCCATCATTTTCTATAGACTTCCTCCAGACCCTGCCGCGGAGTATCCGGTATCTGCCCATTGCCATCCCCTTCGGCATCATGACAATCATTGGCGGCATCAATAATACAGAAAGCGCCCGTCTGGCGGGCGATGACTACCGCACGAGAGATATTTTGCTGACTGAGGCCTGCACGTCGCTCATCGCTTCATTCTTCGGCGGTGTGGCACAAACCACGCCCTATATCGGCCATCCGGCCTACAAAAAGATGGGCGCGACCTGGTGGTATACACTGCTGACCGGACTTTTAATCGGCGTAGGCTCCATGGTCGGACTGCTTTCACTTTTTGTCAGCCTCATTCCACGAGCGGTTATTGCACCCATTTTCATTTTCATCGGTTTCGAGATCATCCATCAGGCTTACAAGGATTCGCCGCCATCCCATTCCCCGGCGGTAAGCTTGAGCATTCTGCCGGTCATTGCCAGCCTGGTGCTGATAATTCTGAGCCAGTTCATGGGCGCGATTGGCGCTACGCTGGACAAACTGCCGCTGCATCTACAGCTCCTGCATCAAACACTAACGATGCTGAGTAACGGGTTTATTCTAACAGGGCTTCTCTGGGGTAGTATGCTAGCCTTCCTGATTGACCATAAAGCACGCCTGGCGGCTTTATGTAGTGCTATTTGCGCCGTACTGACTCTTTTCGGTATTATCCATTCGGTGCTGCCAAGCGGCGAACTTTACCTGCCCTGGCGGGTTCACTCCCAGGCACACTACATGCTCGCTCTGGCCTATCTTGCACTATCCAGCATCCTGCTGTTATTGACCGCAAGAATGGATAAACCGCGGTTATAAAACTCAAAGCAGGTATTGACCCCTATCCCGCGTTTGCATATTAATCAGCGGACAGTAAGCTTGTTGATAAATGAAAACAAAAAGCAAAAATGATATTTGTCGTTGTCCCTGGGTTGATTTGAGTAAAGTCGATTATGTTGAATATCACGATAAAGAATGGGGCGTTCCGGTTTATGACGACAGGTTGATATTCGAATTTTTGTCTTTGGAATCTTTTCAGGCGGGTTTGAGCTGGTACATCGTTCTAAAAAAGAGAGGGAATTATCGCATCGCGTTTAAGAATTTTGAACCGGAAAAAGTTGCCCGATTTAATCAGACAAAGATCGAAAATCTGCTGCAAAATCCCGGGATAATCAGGAATAGATTGAAAATTGAAGCCACGGTAAATAATGCGCGTAAATTTCTGGAAGTTCAGAAGGAATATGGAAGCTTTTCCAAATATATATGGGATTTTGTCGGCGGCAAACCCAAGGTAAATAAGATACGTAAATTATCCGATTATCCCGCAACGAGCTATGAGTCCGATGCCTTAAGTAAAGATTTGAAAAAGAAAGGTTTTAAATTTCTGGGTTCGACCATTTGCTATGCGCACATGCAGGCGACCGGTATGGTAAATGATCACGCGCTCGATTGTTTCAGAAGAAGTGAGATAATTGAAAAATACCGCAAATGATCCTTCTGATAAGAGCATACACGCAATCGCGCTCATGTTTCCGCGTTTGGTCTTAATACAAATCAATTACACTTGAAAACTATTAAAAAAAGTTTGGCCGGCAAAAATCATCCGGAGGTGACTGACCTTTGTCGGATCGTGAGCCAGACCATTTCCGCAAGAATCAAGACCGTGACGATGCCGGAAAAGGTAAAGATCGCACCATACAGACCAAGATATGTAGCGGCGAATCCCAGGGCAATCGTCGGAATGGAGAAGAACAGATAGACGATCACGAAGTAGAGGGAGTTTACACTGCCACGCTCTTCCGGCGCCGCCAGCCGGTTGATTTCGGAGATGGAGCCCAGATAGGTCATGCCGATTGCGGCACCGCAAACAATCGAACCGGCAATCATCAGCGCCAGAGACGAAAGGTGCCAGGCCGTGACAATTGCGGCCATGCCGGTGATGGCACATCCCAGGCCAAACATCTGAAGGCGGAAGCTGGACAAATTGCCCAAGATCAACTGCATGACAACGCTCGAGCCTAACATCAAGGCCACGAGGGCGCCTCCCGCTGCGAGATTCCGCATGTGGAGTAGGTTGGAGACGTAGCTCGGCACCAGGGCTGCGAAGAGCCCGGCAATGGACCATATCAGGCCGCCTGAGAGACTAGCTGCCATGAACCCGGCAGCAATGCGCCGGGGAACATGAGGACGGTGAAAGCTCACAAAGGAGAGAACGGGGCTTGCCGCCTCTTGAATGGTCGCCACCAGCACCAGCGCTATCGCCAAGAGACCCAGTTCCAGAACATAGGCAAGCAAAAAAGGATTGGGCAGATACTGGGCCATAAAACCGCTGACGAGGGTGCCGGCAGCCGCTCCGCCGATAGTGCTCATCACAGTCATAACTCCCGCCCGCCGCCGATCTCCTCGCGGCTGCATTTCGACCAGGGCTGCACTCGAATTGCCCTGCATTGCGCCAATGGCCACCCCGACGAACACGCGTCCGGCCATAAGCCAGGCTATTCCCCGGGCCGCTGCGAGGATGGCAATGCCGAGAGCTGCCGTGCAGATAGCAACCATCAGGACGCGACGTCGGCAGATGGTATCGCCTAAGGGACCGAAGACAAGGAGCGCCGGGATGACGCCGAAGGAATAAATGCCGAAGATGAGGGTTAAGGTAAAATCCGAGAAGTGAAAAGCTTCGCGATAGAGCTGATAGAGAGGTGTGGGGACAGTGGCCGCCGCCAGAAGCGCGAAAGAAGCCAGAGCCACTGCCATATAAGACCGCGGCCGGGCATATTCATCACGCAACCGACAGAGCTGGATACCCTGAGCATTACTGAGTCGGTCCTCTTTCTCACTCATTAAGATTCTCCAGTCTTTTCTGACCCACCTATTCCCGGATTACGCTTGACCTCTCCTAAAACGAGCCAAGAGATCAGCTTATTATTTACACATCTCGCATTTTGCGGTCAATATTTAATTAACATAAAAGACCGAAAATTTTATAGTTCATCCAAGAACAAGCAACGTCTTATCAGTGTGTCTAGAGATGACCAGCAAATGTCCGTGCATAATTTCAAAAAGGTTATGGAAGAATATCCGCTGTTTACCGATGAAATCTTGACGAAATATCCCGTGGATTTTTGTGTTGAACATGCGGAATTTATGATACGTGTGACCTTCAGGTTATTGGGTTACGCGTAACCTCTAGGTTGTCGGAAAAAACAAAGTTCAGATATTAATTATTAGAAAATAAGAAAAGGAGGGAAATTATGGCTCAGACAGAAATGAAGAAACTTGACGGTGGCGATTTTTTCCCAAAGATAGAATTTAAGCTTACCGACGGCACAGCGTTGACCCTGCCCGAGAAAGATGGTGAAACCTGGTGTGTCTTGCTGGTTTACCGGGGACGCTGGTGACCATTCTGCCGTCAGCAGTTAGCTGATTTTCAAGGACGTCTTAATGAATTCAGTGGAAAAGGCATCAAGATCATCGGAGCCTCGGTGGATAATCTGGAAGATGCCCAAAAGATGGTTGAACGCAATAAGCTGACCTTCCCGGTGGCATACGGCATGGACGCAAAGAAATTTGCCGGCATGACCGGGGCCTTTTACGATGAAAAGAAATTGTTTCTCCATGCAACAGGCTTCATTATCAAACCGGATGGCACCATCGAAGGCGCTGTTTACAGTACGGGACCGATCGGCCGTTTAGTGGCCGCAGACACGTTATTGCTGATCGATTATCTGAAGCAAATAGCGGCACAAAACAAATCGTAAGGAATTCGATCAGCAGTGCAGGTCTTATATGTTGACCTGCATATAATTCCACCGGAAAATCGATAACTTTATAGCTCATACAGAATGATTTCTTGAAAAAATATCCCGTGGATTTTTCTGTTGAACAGCTGGAATTTATGATATTGGGTTACGTGTGACCTTAGGAAAATATCATGAAGGAAGATGAAAAAGATAATGCGGAATGGGCACGTCTTATTTACCGCAATTATATAGATTGCATTGAAGCAGTAAAACGCCGTCAATGGGCAGCAACAAATTATATTCTGCTGATATTTGCGGCTATAATTGGCTATGCGAGATTGTATCAGATAAATGAAATAGACGTTAAAATTGTTATTTTCCTGCTGATATTAGTCTTTCCGATCAGCATTGTGGGAATCTACCATCTATCAGATATGCATTATGTGATGACTAAGTACAGAAAAATACTTTTTAATATCACAGAAGAATATACATATGTGCCCAGGTTCTATATGCTTGAGGATGATGACGCAAGTTTCTTTAAATACTTTTCTATAACAATTTTTTTTATTGCACTTGTTCTCGTAGGTCTTACTTTTGTCGTTCTATTTCTCTATAATTTGGCTTGGAATAATATTTCAGCATTTCCAATATGCTGTTGTCTAACAATGTTTCTTTCTATTGATATAATCCTTGCTATCGTATTCACTTTCGATAATTTAGAGAAATGGAAGAAACTTCGGTAAAAAATGAGATAAAATTAATATTTTAGGAAACAATTTGACAGAATAAGCAATTTGTGTTTTCTTTAGATCAAACAAGTCCGAAAAGGGAAATTATGAACGTCCTTACAGTAGCTAGAAGAAACGTGGGTAAGAAACAAGGAGTCAAGCAAATGGGGCTACCCATCGTTTCGAGGACGTGTATGCAATAATGCCTATAAAATAATATACCTTCCTTGAAGCCATGGGTAAGCCCCGTGGCTTTTTTTGTGAAACTCCAACTCCGAAAGCTAAGACCGGCGAATGCGGGTCGCAGCGTAACGGAATTGGCTAGTTGAACAATCCCGCAAAGCGGAGGGTATGAACCCAAAGCTCGCTTTGGGGTTCATACCCGTGATATTGAAACAATACATTATTCACAGAAATTATAAACCTAATATCTAAAAAAGAAAGGAGAATATATGCAGACAACATCTTGGGCTGGATGCTATATACCCATAATTACACCTTTTAAAGACGACCTGTCGGTCGACGAGGCGGGACTGCGCACCCTCGTCAATTATTATATTGAGGAAGTAGGATGCGATGGCCTTGTTCCCTGCGGAACGACCGGCGAATCCCCCACCCTGGATCACCAGGAACACGCCAGAGTAATCCAGATTGTGATTAAGGAAACCAGAGGGCGCGTGCCTGTGATGGCCGGAACAGGTTCCAACAGCACCAAAGAAGCCATCGAGATGACGAAACATGCCGAGGGCAGCGGAGCCTCCGCGAGCCTGCAGGTATGCCCCTACTACAACAGACCCACACAGGATGGGCTTATGAAACATTTCGAGGCAATAGCAAAAGCGACAAAGCTACCGCTTTTTATCTATAACATTCCGTCAAGAACAGGGCGACTCATCGAAACAAAAACGATGATCGCGCTTTCCAAGATAGACAATATCATCGGGATGAAGGATGCCTGCGGCGATATGATGATCACGATGGATATTATGCGGGCTACGCGAGTGAGCAAAAAGAAATTCTATGTCCTCTCCGGAGAGGACGCGCTGACATTTCCGATGCTGACCCTGGGTGGGGACGGAGGAATCTTAGCGGTAGCCCATATTATCGGCAGGGAATATCGTGAAATGATAAATTTGTACCGTGCGGGGAAAATCAACGAGGCGAGGGAGATTCATTTTAAAACTCTGCCGGTTGTGCGGGCATTGTTTATCGAGACAAATCCAGTCCCCGTCAAAGAAGCCCTGACGATGATGGGGCTCCCCGCCGGCAAACTTCGCCTGCCGCTGGTAGGGCTGCGGCCGGAGAACCGTGAAGTTTTGCGCGATACCCTGCTACAGTTCGGAATTTTAAAGAGGTAACAGGGACCGAGATAATAAGAAGAAACCCGGCGGAATTTTTCCACCGGGCTTCTTCTTTAACACAACTTCTTTATTCTTTTTGTTATGGTTCTGTTGGAGCATTGGCATCAACCGCCCATTACTTTTGTATCCTTTGACAGAAAATATTTTCAGTGGTAAGTTTTTTATTAACTTTGGTGGTAAGTAAGGAGAGTTTTGCTTGTTGAAAAAATCAAACCCTCTGTGGTCATTCTTTTCTTCTGTAAAACTGACAATTGTCCTTCTGGTTCTAATTGTCCTTGTCTTCATTATAGCCACCTTTCTTCCACAGGAAGCGACTCAGGAATTTGCGTGGTTGAGCGACCTTTACCATTCGCTGCTGTTTTATGCCTTGATGGTGCTTTTATCGCTCAACCTCATAATCTGCTCCATAAATCGTTTTCTTATATCACTCAAGCAATATAAAGATCCACCTTTTCCGGAACCGGCGGGCATCTTCGAAAACCTGCCTCCAAGCCAGATGATCATCGCAAATAAAGAAACGAATAAGGTCAGCGCAACCATCGAATCCAGTCTAAAAGCAAAATATAGAGTCGTCCGAAAAATTGACACGAAAAAAGGGCATGTGTTTTACGGTGAACGGGGACGCTTTTCCATTTTTGGCGTCTATGCGGTTCATATAAGCATTCTGCTGATAATTGTGGGGGCTGTTATCGGTTCTATCTTTGGTTTGGCAGCCGATATAAATATTAAAGAAGGAGAATCCGTAAATGTTGTCAATCTCGCGGAGGGGAAAGGAATACATCAGCTTGATTTTTCGATACGGTGCGATAAATTTATCGTCGAATTTTACGAAAACGGCGCCCCTAAGACTTATCGCTCCGATCTGAGTTTTATCAAAAATGGACACGTAGCATACCGGAAATCTTTACTGGTCAATCATCCCCTCACCTTCGAGGGGCTGCGTTTTTATCAGGAAAGCTACGGCACATCGCCGGAAACTAAGGCTGTTGTTACATACACAATGGACAGCAAAAAAAGCAGAGAAATAGTTCTTGCAGCGGGAGATACCTATGCTTTGCCGGAACAAAACGCCAGGGTTACTGTTTTGCGTGTTGAAGAAAATATTATGGAACTGGGACCGGCCGTAAAACTGAAAATCATTTCTCCAAAAAAAGATATCCAGTTTTGGGTTTTTAAAAACATCGATGACATCAAAGCCGCAAATCCCGGCCTGTTGTCTAAAGTACCTCTATTCAATCCCGGCCTTTTCAGACCCCTAGTCTTTTCCCTTAACCGGATCGAACAACAATACTACACCGGTTTGCGTGTTGTCAGCGATCCCGGCGTTCCTCTGGTCGCGGTGGGAGCAGCGCTTATGATTGCCGGCCTGATGATCGTCTTTTTTTGGTCGCATCAACGTTTTTGGGTGCGGATGGAACAAGAGGAAGCAGAAATTCGCATCAGTATTGCCGGCCGGAGCAACCGCAATAACGCCGTACGTGAGCGGCAAATCGATAATTTGTTCAAGCGGATCGGTCAGGAGTTGCAAGTATGAACCACTTGATAATTTTAAGCGGGGTTACTTTTGTCTATTTTGCCTCCTTCGTTTTATATCTTTTCCGAATGATTTCCGGAAAAGAATTCTGGGGACGTGCCGCTTCATTTCTAGCCTGGGCGGGTCTAGCTTTACATACACTTGCCCTGTTTTTAAGATGGAAAGCTTCCTATGATCTGGGAATCGGGCATGTGCCCCTCAGCAACCTTTTCGAATCTATGATTTTCTTTGCATGGGCAATTATTCTGATTTATCTGGTCATTGAATGGCGCACCAAAAATAGAAGCATAGGCGTCTTTGCCGTACCCCTGGCATTTCTGGCCATGGCTTATGCCTCCATCTCACCCGATATCAACAATCGCATCGAGCCCCTCATCCCCGCTCTGCAAAGCAACTGGCTGACAACGCATGTCGTAACCTGCTTTATGGGTTATGCCGCATTCACTGTCGCCTTCGCCTGCGGCCTGCTCTACCTGCTGAAAAACATGGACAAGAGTAATACCGAGAAACCTTCCGGCTTTCTGGGAAAGCTTCCCTCTCTGGCCATCCTTGATGCCTTAATTTATCAGAGCACCTCTCTGGGTTTTGTCTTACTTGCCATCGGTATTATGACCGGTTCCATCTGGGCCCATTACGCCTGGGGTTCCTACTGGAATTGGGACCACAAAGAAACGTGGGCTCTAATCACCTGGCTCATCTACGCAATTATGCTGCATGCCCGGTATGTCCGGGGTTGGCGGGGAAAACGTCTGGCTGTGCTTGCTATTATCGGCTTTATCTGTGTTCTCTTCACCTATCTGGGAGTGAATTATCTTCCCGGTTTGCACAGTTATCTCCAGTAACAGACTTGAGGCGACTCTTAAAGAAATATTTTATTTGCATTGCCCGATTCTTTGTGCAATGGACGTCCGAAAATAAGATGTAACTGCAGCCTCCATGTTCGTTTTAGTTCTGATGCCGTTTTTTGACTCCAAAATTGTCGCTTTTGGGCATATTTCTGTCGATAAATCGGCTTGTGAGCAAGAGGATTACGGAAAAAGCTAAAAAAGATCAAAGCACTACATATTGTGGTATAATTAAATCAATACCACATTTTGTTGTATTTTTTCTTTACAAATGAATGTTCTTTTGTTAGGATTTTACAAACTTTCACCAGTACACTAAAGATAATTTATGAACTTAAAGAAACTGGAAATACTGGGGTTTAAATCATTTCGCGATAAGGTCGTTTTGGATTTTTCCGAAAGCATTACGGCTATCGTCGGACCTAACGGCTGCGGAAAATCCAATGTTGTTGACGCCATCCGCTGGGTAATGGGTGAACAGCGGGTCAAAATCCTGCGCGGGAAAAAAATGGATGATGTCATTTTTAACGGCAGTCAGGAATCGGAAGGCGTCGGCATGGCGGAAGTCACTATGACTCTGGCCGCCAACGGACAAACCTTTCCCGGCGATTATTCCGAATTGAGTGAAATATCAATTTCGCGCAAAGTTGTCCGCGACGGCGAAAGCGAATACTATCTCAACCGGGTTCCCTGCCGGCTTCTGGATGTTCGAGAATTTTTCATGAGCACCGGCGTCGGCGCCCGAACCTATTCCCTGGTCGAACAAGGAAACGTGGCGAGCCTTGTCGAAGCCAAGCCCGAGGATAGAAGATTATATATTGAAGACGCCGCCGGAGTATCCAAATACAAAAGCCGCAAAGATGCCGCGGTCCGCAAAATGGAAGCAACCAAACAAAATTTGCTGCGGCTCAACGATATTATTAAGGAAGTAAAAGCGCAACTCAACGCCATCTCCCGCCAGGCCAAAAGAGCGGAACAGTATAAAATAATAAAGCAACGCATTAAAGAAACGGAGTTGACACTTGCCCTGCAAAACTACGCTGGGCTCTTCGAAAAAGGCTCTTCCTTGCAGGCCCAACGTAACAGCTTGCAAGACAAAGACGCCGACATACGCGCAAAGATTGAGGCCAAAGAATCAGCCTTGGAAGAGCTCAAAACAAAGCTTTTGGAAAACGAAGAATCAATTGCCAAAAATCAGCAACAGCTCTATGAAACAAAAAACACTATCAGCATCAAAGAAAAAAATATCGAATTCGCCCGTCATCAAATAACCGACACCTCCGAACACAAGAAAAAAGACCTCGCAGAAATCGAACAACTGCGGACAAAAACATCGGGACTGAATGCCGAAATTAAAAATATGCAGGAAAGCGTAGCGAAAGCGGAAGGCTCGATTGCCACTCTCAAAAAAGAACATGACGAAAGTCAGCAAAAAGTTCAAAAATTGATCAATGCGGATAAAGAAATAAATAACCAGTTGGAAGAAAAGAAAATTTTGTACATCGATGTCGTTACGGAAAAAGCCAAGCTCAAAAATATGATTTCCTCTCTCGGCAAGAATATCGAAGATTTAAAAAAGCGCGAAGAAAGAGAAATCAGGGAAATCGATGAGGGCAAAAAAAAGCTGGCTGATTTAACCGACAAGCTGCAATCCGTAAACGAAAGCCTGACAAAGGGCAGCGAAGAAAGCCAACAATTGGAAGAAAAAAGGGAAACAATATCAGGTGAAATCGAAAAGTCCAAATCAGATTTACAGTTAAGCGAGGAAAAAATCGCTCACATTAAAGAAGAAATAGGCGCCAAATCTTCTCGTTTAAATTCTCTTAAAGAATTCCAGGAATCATATAAGTGGGGAAATGAAGGGATTAAGACAATCATCGAAAACAGGGAAAGTCGCGATAAGTTTTACGGCGTTGTGGCCGACCATATCAATGTCCCCCGGGAATATGAGAAGGCGGTGGAGGCCGTGCTGGGGGAAAAACTGCAATATGTCATAGTAAAAAACCAGGAAGACGGCGTATGGGCAATTGACTATTTGAAGAACTATCAACTGGGCAGGGGCAGTTTTGTGCCGGTGGAAGCAAGAAGCCATAACGAGGGATTAATCAGCGCCAAGCATACCCAGGAAACGGAGCCTTTACTGCAAAAAATTAAAGTTAAAGAGGATTTTAAAAAAATTGCCGACTGCCTTTTGGGCGATGTTCTACTGATACCGACAATTGAAAGCGGCTTATCTCTTTGGAAGAAAAACGGCTTTAAAGGCACATTTGTTACGCGGGAGGGCGATCTTATCAGCCCGCAGGGAGTATTAAGCGGTGGCAGCGGGGCAGCGGTGGAAAAGAGTCTTTTATCCACAAAAAGAGAAATTACCGAGCTGGAAAGTGAAATATCGGAGTTCAATTCCAATTTGGATGAGGAAATGAGCCGAAAAAGTAAGCTTGTTTTAGTGCTTGCCCAGTGGGAAGAGGAAATCGATCAAATAAAAGCCGGCATTCATTTGCTGGAAATCGATATTAACGGCAGAAAAAAAGACCATGAGCGGTTTGCAGATGAATTGAACACAACAAAGCAAAGACTCGCGGCTTTGGAGTTTAACCGGCAAAATATCAATGCGGAAGAAACCGAAGCTTTGGAAAAGATGCAACAAATTAACTCCGATATTTCACGCAAAGATGAAGAAGAAAAAGAAATAAACGAAATCATTTCTTCTTTCAACGTGAAGAAAGAGCAATCCCGGGCAGCCATTGATGAGCAAGAACGTTACTTAACCGGCAAAAAAATCGAATTGGCTTCTTTGGAAGAAAAAAAAGAAGCCGATTTGCGCACAATTTTAAGACTGCAAAATGATATTAAATCTGTTGAAGATGAAATTTTGGCCAAAGAGAAAGAAATAGTTTCCGGCGACAAACAGTTGGCCGAATTGGCTAAAAGCATTGAAACAGAACAAGCAGCATTAAAGAAGCTCTATAGTGGCTTTGAAGCGCAAGAAGCGTCCTTAACCAAAAAGAAGGCGGGACAAAGCAATGAAGATGAGCGATTGAAAACAAAAGAAAACGAAATCAGAGAAACCAAAAAGAAGCTCGACGATTTACGCCAGAAAATAAATGATATGGAAATCCAGTGCCGGGAAGTAGCCTTAAATGCTGATAATTTGACCAGAGCGATTCGAGAAAAATACGACGTTGATTGGGAAAGCATGTTTTCCGCCTTTACCAAGGTTGATGAAGAAAAAGTGGGAGAGTTAAGCTCTGTGCTGGAAAAGGATAAGCAAGCAATAAATAGTTTCGGCGAAGTTAATTTGCTTGCCCTCAATGAATATGAAGAACTGGATAAGCGTTATCAATTTTTATCGACACAAATTTCAGATTTGAATTCTTCCCTGAATACTTTGCAAAGAACGATTACCCGCATCAATAGAATTTCCCGCACCAGATTTGCCGATACCTTTGCCGCCATCAATACCTGCTTTAAAGAAGTATTCGCGCATATATTCCCGGGAGGC
The DNA here is from genome assembly GCA_050008655.1 of Smithellaceae bacterium. GTDB lineage: Bacteria > Desulfobacterota > Syntrophia > Syntrophales > Smithellaceae > UBA4810. The sequence goes on along the minus strand of JBEKMF010000030.1, from coordinate 5,405 downwards.
CGCGGAGAACTGCTCTTGACCGACGAAAACGATTTGCTGGAAACAGGCGTGGATATTGATATCCAAATTCCCGGCAAAAAAGCGCAAAGCGTTAGTTTGCTTTCCGGCGGTGAAAAATCGCTGGCGGCCGTCGCCCTGATTTTCGCCATTTTAATGCACCGTCCCTCTCCTTTTTTGGTTCTGGACGAAGTTGATGCCGCTCTGGACGACGCCAATACCAACCTCTTTAATAACTTAATCAAAGATGTCGCGCAAAAATCCCAGATTGTCATGATTACGCACAACAAGACCACCATGGAAGTTGCCGATACGCTTTTCGGCGTGACTATGCAAAAACACGGTATTTCTTCTCTGGTATCCGTTAATTTAAACTAATCCCTTCCTTTACTTCCGGATAAAAAACCGTTATTAATTAACAAGGCTAAGAAAGTTATTTCTATGGAAAAAAACGGTTTTTTGGAAAAATTAAAGACAGGGCTTGTAAAAACACGTAACGCTCTGGCGAAAAATCTGGATTATCTCCTTTTCGGCAAAAAATCTCTGGACGAGGTACTCTTTGAAGAATTGGAAGAATTACTGATTACGGCGGATATGGGACCGCAATTCGCTCACGATTTGATTGACGATATTAGGCAAAAAATTAATCACCACGAGCTCGGTGACGTCCAGCAAATAAAAACAATTTTGCGGGAACGAATGGTCGCGATTTTACGGGAGATGGAGAAACCTTTGGCTATCCCCAAAGGAAAGCCCTATGTCATTATGGTTGTCGGAGTAAATGGCAGCGGCAAAACCACTACTATCGGGAAATTGGCTAATTTGCTGCAGAAAGATGGCCATGAAGTAATGCTCGTCGCAGCTGATACTTTTCGGGCGGCCGCGATAGAACAATTGGAGATTTGGGGCAATCGCGTGGGCGCGCCGGTTATCAAACAAAAAATAAACGCTGACCCCGCCGCAGTTTTTTTTGACGCTCTAGGCAAGGTAAAGAGCGGTTATTCCGGTATTATCATTGTGGATACGGCCGGACGTCTGCATACCAGAGTGAATTTGATGGAAGAGCTCAAAAAGATAAAAAGAGTTGCCGGCAAGGAGATGGCAGGTGCACCGCACGAAATATTATTCGTTCTGGACGCGACGACCGGTCAAAATGCCGTTGTCCAGGCAAAAATGTTCAAGGAAGAAATCGGCATAACCGGCATTGTCTTGACCAAATTAGATGGAACGTCTAAAGGAGGCGTAATAATAAGAATCGTAAGTGAGCTCTCCTTGCCTGTTCGCTATATCGGGGTAGGTGAAAGTTTGGATGATTTGCACACATTTAACAGTAACGATTTCGTCGCGGCGCTTTTCGATTAACTTGCATCATATTTAGGCAAGGTGTCATGAATAAAATGTTTGCCATAGGTGACGTTCACGGCTGTGCTCAAAAACTCAGGAAACTGATCGGGCTTATCGCAGCCAACCCGCATACAGATACGCTTATCTTTATTGGAGATTATATTGATCGGGGAAGTTCTAACAGAGATGTTGTTGATTATGTACTGCAACTGAAGAAAGAATTTAAAAATGTCGTCTGCCTTTTAGGCAACCATGAGCAAATGTTTTTGAATTATCTGGAAGGTGAGGATGAAGAAATTTATTTATACAACGGCGGTAAATTTACTTTGTCCGATTACGGTATCAAAAATTCGGATTCGCTAAACATTAGAAAAAAGAAAATTCCCGAAGAGCATTTACTTTTTTATCGGTCGCTTTTACCCTATCATCAGACAAAGGATTATATATTTGTCCATGCCGGCTTAATACCCGGAATTTTGATAGACAAACAGGCAATAGATGATTTACTCTGGGTGCGGTACAAGTTTATCGATTCGGATTATGATTTCGGCAAGCGGGTCATCTTTGGCCACTCCCCCATGAATAACCCCTTAATCATGGAGAACAAGATAGGCATTGATACAGGCGCGGTTTATGGCGGAAAACTTACCTGTTTGGAACTGCCAGAAGTAAAAATTTATCAGGTATAAAAATGAAAATTATCGAGTGTGTACCTAATTTCAGCGAAGGATGCGATCAAAAAAAAATTAAAACCATTGCGAAAGTTTTCGAATCGTTCCCCTGCGTGCGTCTGATCGATTTCAGCGGCGATGCCGACCATAACCGGAGCGTCTTTACTTTTTTGGGAAAACCAGAAGATGTATTGGAAGCTGCGCTTGCCGCTTGCGGTAAGGCTCTGGAGCTAATTGACATGCGCAAACAGACAGGAGTGCATCCGCGATTAGGGGCGGTTGATGTCGTGCCCTTTATACCGCTGGCGACAGCACGGATGAAGGACGCAGTTGATTTAGCGCACCTCTTTGGGCGTCAGCTATATGCGCGTTTCGGTGTCCCGGTGTATTTTTACGGACAGGCGGCGATGGTGCCTTGGCGAAACGAACTGGCCGACGTTCGACGCGGCGGTTATGAGGCCCTGGCCGGGAAAATGACCATCCGGGAAGACGCTCCCGACTTCGGCAAACCGGAATTTAATGCGCAGGCGGGAGCAACTGCCGTAGGGGCACGGGAACTGTTGGTCGCCTATAATATCAATCTCACGTGCGCTGATTTGCGGCTGGCGCAAAAAATAGCCTCGCAAATCAGGGAAAAAAGTGGCGGCTTAAAGCATGTACGGGCAATCGGTGTTATCTTAAAAAGTCGCGGTATCGCTCAGGTATCGATAAACCTGACCGATTGTAAAAAGATGCCGCTGAAAGCTATTTATGATAAAGTGGAGAAACTGGCGGCCGAGCGCGGCGTAAAGATATTAGAATCCGAATTAATCGGTCTGGTGCCGAAATGCGCTTTTGCCGGTACCACTCCTAAATACCTGAAGCTCAAAGATTTTGATAAGCAGCGCCTGGTGGAAACGCATCTGAAAGCTTTCTGCGCTAAAGCTGATTAAAATCTTCCTCAGATTGCTATTTGTTTTTCTTAGGCAAAAAAGAACCGGCATTTAATTTTCGTTTAATTGCAAAATTTCTTGAGGCGTATCAAAAAGGTAGTCCGGTTTAGCCGCAGCCATTTTTTCTTTACTGTGCCACCCCCAGGTGATACCGACCGTTTTTACACCGGCTTCTCTTCCTTCCTTGATATCGCCGGTCGTATCGCCAATGTAATAAATATCTTGCGGAGCTACGTGATACTTCTTTATGGCATAAAGAATTTTATCTTTTTTACTGAGCATGAAATCGGAACCCAGAATCTCCCGGAAATACCCATTATATTGAAACAACTTCAGAGCTTCTTTAATAGAAGAGGATTCATTGGAGGAAACGACAATGAGGCAATGGTTTTTGTGCAACTCTTCAACTACTGGCACAACAGCGGCAATTGGTTTTATATCTCTAATGTTAACTTGCGCGAGAATATCCGTGGAAGCTTTCATGAATTCATTCAAATCTACGCCTTTCTGCACCAGCGATTCATAAAAATTACCTTCAAATAATTCTAAAAATTCTTCCCGGCCGCGTGTTAGCGGCCGATTTATTTTTATGAGACAATCAGTCACGGTCTTTTCATAAACAGCCAACGAATCAACCAGGACACCGTCAAAATCAAAAAGAAACAATTTCATGAACGCTTTTCCCCTTTATGCATGCGGGTAATGGAAACACGATATGGTTTTGTAAGGATTCCCTTTTCCGTAATAATCGCCGTAATATACTCAGCCGGTGTAATATCAAACGCCGGGTTATAGACTTTTATTCCTTGTGGCGCGATGCGCACTTTCCCTAAGCAAGTTACTTCTTCGCTTTTTCTTTCTTCGATAGGTATGGCGGCTCCGGTTTTTAAAGAGACATCGATTGTTGAGAGAGGGGCGGCAACGTAAAAGGGAATGCGGTGCACCGCGGCCAACACGGCCAAAGAATAGGTGCCGATTTTATTGGCTGTATCACCATTGGCGGCAATTCTATCCGCCCCCACAAGAACCTTATCAATTTTGCCCTGCTTCATCAGAAAGCCCGCCATATTATCGGTTATCACTGTGGCGGGTATCTTTTCCTTTTTCAATTCCCAGGCGGTAAGCCGCGCTCCTTGCAAGACTGGCCTGGTCTCATCGACGTAAATGTGCAGTTTTTTGCCCTGCTCATGGGCTGCGCGGATGACACCCAGCGCCGTACCGTATCCGGCCGTCGCCAAAGCTCCGGCATTGCAGTGCGTTAAAATGTTATTCCCATCGGCAAGAAGCTTGCTACCTTGTTTGCCTATTTGACGATTTGCTTCTATATCTTCGGCGTAAATACTCTTAGCTTCGTCAACAAGTTCTTTTACCAAGTTGTTCTGGCCGATCTGCACCGCTTGGTCCAGGCGCTTTTTCATGCGTTCCAAAGCCCAGAAAAGATTACGCGCTGTCGGCCTAGCGCGCGCGATCTCATTGCAAATAGCAATAAATTTTCGTCGAAATTTTTCCGCCGGTAATGACCCAAGGCGCAAAGCTCCTAGGGCTGCGCCCATTGCCGCAGCTACACCAATGGCCGGAGCGCCGCGCACAGTTAAGTCTTTGATGGCGGAAATAATTTCCTGATAACGCCTGCATGTTACATAGCGTTCAGCTACAGGCAGGATTTTCTGGTCAATCAAAATAACAGAATTATTTTTCCAAACGATTGTTTTAATCATTGTGAACCTCCAATTCCGAAGAGAAGCGGAATTGGCAAGTTGAACAATCCCGCGCAGCGGAAGGTGCTATATTTCGTAGCTTGCTTTGGAAACATACCCGTGATTATCCGGCAAGCATTTTTTTGAGAAGTTCATTGACCAACTGCGGATTAGCTTTCCCCTGCGTCGCCTTCATCACTTGGCCTACAAAAAAGCCAAAGAGCTTTTCCTTACCGCCGTGATAATCTTTGAGTTGTTGGGGATTGGCTTTGATAATTGATGAGATGGTTTTAATAAGCTCACCCTCATCCGTAATTTGCACCAGGCCCTTTTCTTCAATAATCGCTTTTGGCGGCTTGCCGCTCTTATACATTTCTTCAATTATATCTTTGGCCATTTTTCCGCTGATTTTTCCTTCTTCAATCAGACTGATCATTTCGGCAAGAGAAGCCGGGGTTATAGGACAGGAGCAAATGTCGCGTTTTTCTTCATTTAAAAATCTTAACATATCACCCATCACCCAGTTACTGGCTGCTTTCGGCTTAGAGCAAAGCCTGACGACTTCTTCATAATAATCGGCCAGCGCCTTATCGGCTGTCAAAACACCCGCGTCGTAGGTGGGAATTTGATAATCTTTGATGAATCTTTCCCTTTTGGCGAGCGGCAATTCGGGAATCTGCTTTCTGATATTTTCCACCCAGGCTTTGTCCACTAAAACCGGAACTAAATCAGGATCGGGGAAATAACGGTAATCATGTGCTTCT
>JBEKMF010000003.1:0-49422 GCA_050008655.1 Smithellaceae bacterium | reverse complement strand
TTTAGAGCGGGCTTCCGCTTCCAGTTTAATTTCATTGGCGGTGCGGGTATAATATTCGGCATTGAGAGCTTCAGTTTTTTGCAGAGAGTCGCTGTTGATTTTAAATTCATCGCCGCCGGCGGCAGTCATCAGCGCCACGATATATTTGATATTGTCTTCCTGGGATTTCAGATAATCCTTATCGAGCGCCTTCATTGATTCCAGGTCGGCTTTCTTTTGAACGACCAACCCGAGCGATGCCTTCAACTGGTCATTATAATTCTTTGCCATCTTCTCCGCAGCGGCGACATCTGCGGCTGATTGTGCGCCGGCGGGAGTCGATTCGGGGGAATGAATTGAGGTAAATTGTATTGCCCGCGCCAGAGGAGACACCTTCTCCAGCCATTCCAGCACCGGGATGCCGGTATTATATAAAAATTGGGAGAGAGATTCTTTGTATTCCTGCCATCTGGCTCTATTGGCCTGAAGTTTTTCTGCGGAGTCATCCAGAAGCGGACCCAGTCGGGATTGCTGCAAAGCATAATTAGATGTCGCTATGCTTAATAAATCAATATCCGCCACACCTTCGGCCATTGCCTGGTTGACTATATTCTGCTGTTCTTTGGTGATGAGCCCGTATTGGCGCAAGGCCCGGGGCATATTGGTGCTGATGGCATCAGTGATCTTATCGAAGACCTGTCCAACGTCCTCTCCGGTCATCCTGGCGCCCTGCCTGGCCATCTCCATCATCTTAGTAATTTGGTCGCCGGAAAAATCCAGCATCATGGCTTTGGTGGCTTTCTGCTCCATTTGATAGGTATCGATCGTGCCGGCGGATGCCCTTTTCATGGCGGCAATGATCCGGTCGGCGGATTCATTGGCTGTGGCCGCCAGAGCGCGGAAGGATGTTTCCGCCTGGGCGGCCTTTGCGCCTTCATTCAGAAACTGCATTGCTTGTTGTACTTTGGCCACTCCATATTCGACAGCGCCGATCGCCAGCCCGGCTTTCACCCAGGCGCTGCTCATTATATCCAGAGAGGATGCCGTCTTCGGAGCAGCGGTTGTTACCTTTCCCAGGGCGTCTTCGGCATTCTTGCCGAATTGCTGCACGACGACGGTACCGTCGTCTTTGACGGTGAGTGTGAGCTGTATGGTGTTTTGGTTAGGCATTAAAATCCCTGTCTCAAGATATCGTTTAATTTACCCAGATCTTCCCACTCCTCGGCAGTCAGATCATTTTTGCCGAAGGGATAGCCGGCAGCCTGCAAATTACGGATGCGGAGCATTTTGAGTGTGTAAACGTTCAAATCCTGCGCCCGCAATTTTCCGCATTTGGCACAGGTAACTTCCAAAAAGTCGCCGAATTCATTTTTGCATTTCGCCTGGTCGAATTCACTGCACAGCCCTTTGCGGATCGCTTCCAGATCCGCTAAGTAGGGTCCTCGTTTGTATCCTCGACCTTCAGCAATCCCGCCTCGAATACCTGCATGGCCAGCCATGCGGCGACATCAGAGGCATATTGTCGTACGATCTCTTTCCACTTTGGATCATAATTCTTTGATTTAGGATCGGAAGACAAAGGGACCTTATTGCCTTGAGAATCTTTTTTGAGAAATGCATTATCGTCAAAGCCAGTCATTATTTTTAAGCCGTTATTGATTCTGGTCTCTCCCAGGGAGGTTTCGATTTTATTTCCCTTCCGGGTCACAAAAGAATTGGCATAACTGATTCTTTCTTCGACCGTGGGTGGACGATAAAACAAGGTAAACATGCTTTCAGTTGCTGTATCTTTGCCTTTAATTGATTTTATTTCGTCTGATAATAGTCTGGGCATCTTAAAAATCCTCTCAATAAAACTCAAATTTCAGAAGTTAAGCGCGCTGAAATTTGATAGTTGAATTGATCCTATCCGCCGGAGCGCTTCCCTGGCGGATAGGACTTCTTCCTTTAATTTTTCTACCCCGCATACGCGGTTTGTTTATTCTGAACATTCACGATCACGGAGCCGTAAGTACTGTCTTCCAACACCTGGATATCTCCGGCTTCGGCCAAACGCTTTCCGTCCACGGAAATCGGCGCAGTCAGGACTGCTACTTTGGGGAAGATAATCTCCACCTGATATTTGTAGGTGGTATCATATAGCTCGCCTTCAGCCAGAATGTAGAGGCCCATAGAGTCATTGTCGGCCATGTGCTGCTGCATAATATATTCGCGGAATTCCCGGTCGAGTTTGATCATCTGCGCCCGGCCGTCACGGATAGCGCGCGCCGCATAGACGCCGCCGGCTCCCGGGACATATTCGACCTTTAAATTATTCTGCAATGTCCACACGAGCTGCTTCATTTCCGCCGACAGGATCCTGCCTCCGGCAAATGCCGATCCGCTCCATGTTCCGCCCACATTCAAATTCATCTGAGAGACGATAAGCGGTGTTTCCGTAATGCGGGCCGGAAAGGTCATCCAGGCTGATCCGGATTCCGCCGGGATATAAAGAATCTTGAAGTTTTTCAGCGTGTGAGTAGCCCCCGGAGCGACCATCGTGATCACTGACGGAGGTCCGGCGGTAACCGCCGAATAAACGACTTCTGTCCAGACACCGGTCGTCAATTCTACCCTGATCCTCTGGACATTCATTAACCTGGTGGGACCATCTGCTCCTTCCACGCTATTGGCTGCCAGGGATAGAGATGTCCCGTCAATGTAAGCGGAGACAATTTCCTCAGTGATGTTATCCGTTCTCTTGCCCGTTCCCTTGATCGTTCCGGATATTTTGCAAAAGGCATCCCGGGCGAAGGTGGCTGTAATTTGATCCACAAACATCGAGGCGAATCGCCGTTTGAGGACGGTCAGGCCATAGCGCTGTGCCGCCGTAAAAGAGGGGATGGAGCGGCTGGCATCCAGGTCTCCGGCAATCGGCGTAATGACATGTTTATAACCGCCGACGCCCAATGCGGAGGGCGTGTCCACTCCCAGAGCATAAGCCAGTAAGAAGGCGAAATGTTGCGGCTGTGCTTTCTCGAAATCAAAAACTGCACTGGCCAGGGCGCCTCGATCATAAATTACATCCGGCTCTTCTTTGCCGATGGCCTCATTGCCGTTATTCTCCCGGCGGAAGTCCAGATTGATAATATTGGCCAGGGCGCAGAGCATCGTGACATCCAGCGTCTGCTCGGTATTGATCGCCGTCTCACGCGCGGCGGCGGAAACGGCAATTAAATTGTTTGTCGCTTGATAGTTTCTGGGCATAATCATTTACCTCCTTTTTTGTCGCCTTTGCTCGCCGGTTCATCTTTTGCTTTTTCAAATCTATTAGCTTCCTGCGGCGGGATATCGTTGTAAATTATTCCCGGTTTGAAATCCTTGCCGGCGTAAGGACCGTCGACAACCTGAAAAGCCTCCGCTGTTTCTTTTAATTTGAATGGCATAAATCACCTCTCGTTTTATGATTGATATTCCTCTGCACACAGACGCATTTCCGCGTAGTGGCACAGAACGTTTCCGAACATTCTTTCTTCGATTATCGTTATCTGCATTCCGGCATGCCCGGCCATCGGGCCGAAATCCGGCATACAGGTAGAACACGTGCCGTTAAGATCGTCATACTTTTCAAATTCCCGTTCGATGGCATCGAGCATCCCATCGAATTGGATGCCGCTTTGCTTTCCATCGTTCAGTGCCATGATGGCGCGAAAAACAAATACATGCGCCCGCGCCCAGGAACTACCGCGCTCTTTGGCCATTTTCTCCCGCGCAAACATCACGCCCTTAAACTGGCCATCCGGTGTCTTGAAGAAATTCAATACGGTAGTGTAATCCACCGCCAGTCGGGTGTAATCATGCACCATGCCGATATCGGGGACGCCGGAGAGGATGACTTTTATTTGTTCCCGTATGTCGGTTAATTGGCTCATTTCGTTATCCTCGCTATAATATCGGCCGGAATCGAATTCAGTATGGAAATAACCTTCGCCTCATTCTGTTCAAAAGTTTTACTGAACATGCCGTATCCTTTTGTGCCGCGTTTGCTTATCGCCCGGGCGATTAAAAATGCCACCGAGGCTGCCTCTTTCCCGCTGTATCCCAACTTCTGCTCGACCCAGAATTGAATCGGCTCTACGGGTGGAAAGTGCGGCCTGGCGCCCATTTCCACCGGTAGGCCATATACCGCCGGCGTCCCCAGGATCCCCTCGACCGGCTCGCCGTTATCCACCTTGCTGAAAATCGTATCCCTCAAGTGAATCGGCCCGGCGCCGACCGGCGTGGCCTGTTTAACTGCGCCTTCCAGAAACAACAACGCTTCCGTTATCCGCCCGAAGCGCGCCTGCTGTGATGCTTCCGGAAAATCCTTGCTCAACTGTTGCAGGCCTTTGATGTCGGTCTTGACACTAATATCTAACATCAGCGAAACTTTCTGCTATGCGTTATCCTGTCGCCATAAGAACCATCGACATTCTGATTCTTCGTCACGGATGCCGCCGGATTTTCACCATCTTTAATGCCCAGATGACTGAAGTAATTAGCCCGGTAGGCTTTGGCACGCGCCTGATATTCAGCGGATTTACTCTTGTGATCCACCGCATCGGCCATGATCGTGCTGTCCTGATTCTGGGCAAAATAAGCCGCGAGCATCTCACAGAAAAGAGCTGCCGCCAGCATCTGCACTGCCGCCTCATCGTAGGCCGGAATCGTGCAAGCATCATCTGTGCAGGTATGCAGTGCCTCATAAAAAATGCGCATGCTCTGGGAAGCTGCCGGGGAATCGGCAATCCGCAGATAGAAACCAGCCGGTTTATGAATGATGCTCCATTCATCATCGATAAGCGGCGTATCGATGGGATACTCGACTCCTGTAATCTCGGAAAAACCTTCCGCCCACTCGGCCAGCAGGCTGATGGCGTAATCGCGCGTGCCGTTGCCCACTTCATCTTCTGAAATTTCCCGCGGCCGATGCCCGGAATATTTTTTTACCGCCGTGTCGATGGCGAATATTTTCTCCGGCTCTCCCAGGGGAAGGTTATCTCCTTTTACAAGCAAACCCACTGCTGTTATGTAATCCTGTTTCGTGCTCAATTCTTAAATACCCCCGTCACGCTGAAAGTATAACTTGTGCCGCCGACCGTATAGGATAGGCGCACATATTTGCCGAAATTGGTGATCGCCTGCCGGTATTGCCCGGTGCCCGTAATCTGCGTCATCGCCGTGTGTGTAAACCAGGTGATATTATCCGGCGATGTTTGAATCGTGATGTCCAGTGTTGAAGTGCTGGCCTCGACGGTCACATCGACGAAGATCTGGCCTTCGGTATAGGCCGAAACTTCAAAAGCGCTTGTTTGCACCGTGGCTGCTGTTTTGACCCCGGAAGAAAGGAAACTGATCACCCGTGTGGCATGATCAGCAGCCGCAATTGGCGAAAAGGGGGTCAGAATAAGCACGGAAACTATGACCAGGCTGGCAAAACCTAGCCTCGTTTTAACGAACGACCCCTCCAATACCCGAATATAGCCTCCGACCCTGAAAAACGCCTGAAAAAGCCATTTAAATCGTTTCTTGAGTCCTGCAAAGCTGGATTTCATCTTTTTTGCCCTCCTTCAGCCCGAAATTCGGTTTCCACAGGCGGGAATCTGCTTGTCCCGTTAGAGGCGACGCCTCTAATGGGATTGATTCCGGCTTCTGGAAACCGGAGGAGGTCCCCCCGTTAGAAGCGATAACTTCTAACGGGGCAAGTCTCCCTCCGGATGATTGATATTTCAAATTAGTATCCAGCTCCGCCGGTACCGACTATTACCGGCCGCACATAATATATCGTCGATGCGCCGCTGGTACCGACTGTCTGGGGCATTACAAACCCCATCGGTTGAGCATTTGTTCCTACAGTTGTCGTCAGTGCTCCTGCGGTCGTTGCCGACAGATATACTCTGGCACCGGGGCTGGCACTCGTCTGTCCGGTGAGTATCCCGTCCATCACGATTTCGACGGTCGCTCCGGCAGCCCCACCTTTTCCGATAACGCCTATTGCCGGCCGTAAACTGGAATCATCGGCATCGGCCTTCCAGATTTTACTATCCGCCGCCTTAATGCAAACTGCATCACCGGTGGCCAGTGTCTCTCCGGCTGTCCCGGAAATGCGGATATTTTTTGTTTGCCAGAAACTTCCCGCATAGACTGTGGCGATGAATAAAACCACCAGTATCGCGGCGAGCTCGGCAATAAACCCAAATCTTTTTTGTTTCATTGGCATCCTCCTCAATGAGCCTCTGGATCCCGAATAGGATCCCAAAGCGAATTGATCCTGTCGCCTTTAGGCGATCAGGATTGAATATTTATGTCTGGACCGCTGTCCTCGTCAACTCAAACCAATGCGTCCCATTGGAAATGAATTTGATGACATAATATCTCGCCGCCGTGGCACTGACAGTCAATGCGCCGGTGGATGAAACCAGGGTCGCATTGAAAGTAATAGCCTCAGTCGATGATGTGGAACTAACAAGAATGATAGTTACTTCATCGCCGACTGCTCCTGCCCCTGAAAATGTGATTTCTTCAGCCTCTCCATCGTTAGGAGTCAGGGAGAAGAGGGTCGAGGTCGCGACATTCAATGCAACTGCCGCACCCGGCGTCAATACCGTTGCCGCCGTGGTTGGTTGTGTGGCCACCCGCAGGTAACCGGTCTTATTTGGCAGATAAACATTCTTGCTGGGTGACGTCGGATCAACTATATTCAGGGTTGTCGTATAGGAATCTACCGTCGCTCCATCAAACACCAGCGGCGTCGCCCCGGTCAGTGTTCCCAGCGTTGTCAATGCCGTAGTGTCCAGATAGTTGCGGCAATTGATCAGGTAAGCCGTAGTGCTGATGGCATAACCTATTTGCTGGCTATACGCCGGTGACGACTGTGTGATCGCGCCGGCTGTCGTTCCGGAAAGATAACCTGCGCCGCTTATAGTCAGCGAGGAATTGCCTTCCAAAATGCCATAACCAACGATTTCGACGCTGGCGCCGGCCGCTCCGCCCTTGTCGATAACGCCTACCGCTGGCCGGAGAGTCCCGGAAGCGGCGTTGGCTTTATAAACCAGGCCGTCGGAGTTTTTGATGGTAACTACATTGCCGGTGGCCAGTGTTTCCCCGGCGACCGCGGTAAAACGAACGAACTTATTTGTCCAACGCAATGCAGCCTGTGCCGGCATGGCCATTACCGCTGCAAAAATCAAGGCCATGAACACGGCAAAAATATTTAATCGCAGTTTTTTCATATTAGCCTCACTTTCAGGATTAAGGCGGAAGGCTGAAGTTTTCAATGGTTCAGCCTTCCGGCCTGATAATTAACTTTTGCCGAACACTTCCTTCTTCACGACTTGCTGCTATACACTCGCTTTGTAGCCGCTGCGGTAATCGATCACTGCGCCCGCATATTCATGGCGGATCTTGTGGCGGATTTTGTCGGCCACAAAAACCTGCTCGGACTGCGGCATATCGGCCACGAACAATTCCGGATCCTCGCGCCCGTTTAGATAACCCATCTCGATAATGTCGCAAACATTCGGCGGCAGAATCAGATACCAGTCGTTTGCATCGGTCAAAAGTGAAAGCACCACCGCATTGATTTTCCCGGCGAGCGGGTTGGGCAATTTTGTCGTCAGATCGTTCGCGGAATAATAGAACTGTTCCGTGGCGATCTTGTTGATTGTTTCCATAATGTCGATGGGGCCGATGAGATTCGGTTTTACGCTCGGATCATCCAGAAGCCCCAATCTTTCGCCGGAATCCTTCTCCGTCATCTCGGCCAGCGCCTTATAGGCGATGAGCGCGGTGGCATAGGTCAGAGCCGAGGTGCCCAGGTTGAGGTGGGCGCCCGCGCCGGTGAACCAGGCTGTGGCATCGGTACAATTCGAGTTGTTGATGGCGAAATTCCACACGTACTTCGCATGAGTTCTGCGTGCGGCACGGGAAAGGCCCGCAATCAATCTCATGATGATGCTGATATCGTCGTTGATGATGGTCTTCCGGCTGATGGAGAGCAGGTTGCCCTTTTGCCCGATGGAGTAGGTGGACTCTTCATCGGTCACGCCGGCGATTTCCTGATAATCATTCACTTCCGGATCCACAGTGGACAGATCCGGGAATCCACCGACCAGCACCGCTTCCTGCTGACGGAAATCTTTGACCGGTTTCTTTATCGAGATAAGCAACTCTTCCTGGTATTTCATCTCGCGGTAAAGCGCCACGAGCCTACGGCCTAAAGTATTACCCAGCACATAGGTGAAAGTGGCGGAGTTGATGTCCATCGAAGAGCGCAACTCCGGAGCCAGGGCTTTGCGGTTGAACCTTCCGGTTACTTCCGGATCGCCCGTGAAAAAGGTGTACATCTCGCGCAGAGAGTGGAAAGCCGGAACCTTCTCGAAATCGGCGTAATCCTGGGTGGAACGCATGTCCTCGAAGAAAGGACGATGATCCAGGCGTTCCACTTTCGCCATCTTCTCGATAGTTGCTTTATCCAGCCCGAATAACTTATCCACGGCCATGCAGGCGCGTAAAAACGATCCTAATCCGCCGGTGACCGAACTTCCGGGGATGACGGTACCGTCGCCCGGCTGCGGATTGACTTTGGCCAGATACTCCTTTTCCGCCGCGATGGCGCGAGTCAACTCGTCATCTTTGAAAACCTTGTCCTTGAAGGTAATGCGAATGCGGTCTTTGGCCACTTCCGGCAGATCACTCGCTGCCAGTGTGTCTTTGAGCGCCATCTCGCAACGCAGGGCCGCAAACATTTCCTTCGTTACCAGGTTGTCCTTGTCCTTCCCGTCTCCGTCCGGAGGCGGCTCCATTGCCATCCTGGCCAGTGTCTCCATTTCGTCGTCGGATACCTTGTCGAACTCTTTATCTTTCAGGAGATCCGGCCTTTTCGCTTTGATCAAATCCCAAATCTTTTGTTTCATGAGATCCTCCTTGTTTTGGGCCGGCATGGATGCCACTGCCCGGTTAAATTTCCCGCCCGCGGCGGGCCTCGTTACTATGTCCACGGAATCGGCGGCAATAAACTTTAGAATTTTAAAAACTTTCTTGCCGTCGATTTCGTCTTTCGCTGCGCGCACCCGGGCATCATAGGAAAGCCCGTAAACGAATTTTTTATCATTCAGTGCTTTGAGTATATTTTTCCCGAGCCATTGAGCGGAATCCAGGAAGTGCAGCACGCCCATCAGCCCTTTGCCGGCAACAGCCTTCACACTGTCAATAAAGGCGACCTTGTTTTTCACCAGGAGCGATTTCAGGTCGAACAATTCATCCGGCAGATGTGTCGCGCCTTTCCCCTCCGGCAACTCGAAAATATTAACATCCACGTTCTCGAACAATGCCGCCGCTGCCGGCAGTATGTCTTCGGGAATAAACCAGCCGTTTTTGGTAAAGCCCGGCTCGCAGATCGTTACATCGAAGGCCTTGCCTTCCACGTCTTTGGCGGCAAGTTGCATGATGACTTCCATGCCTTCATCCGTTTCGGCCTGAGCGGATTGCGTTTCGATCCAGGTCTCCTCGACTTCCACCGGGTTTTCGCCCAGCGTAACGGCATCATCGAGGACGGAGTAAGATCGTTTGAAAAAAGTATCTCCCTGCCCATAAATCACATAATCCGGATAAACTTCCTCGATGCAGATCGGATCATTGGGAGCCAGGGCCTGCAGGGCATCCCACAGGGCACTCCGGATATCGCTGAAACTCATATCCTGTACCGAGCGCAGTGTTTCCGGCAGATCCGCTTCTTTGGTCTTCAGCGTTTTGGTATAAATGCTGCGAATCTTCGCCATGACTTTCTTTTTATCGGCTTCCGGCATTTCCACCTTCTGGCCCCGGAATCCGCCCGGAGAAAATGCGGCTACGGCTTTTCCCAATTGCGCCGGATCGAGCTGCAACTTGCCGTCAATGTAATTTTTATAGCGCAGTTTCCAGGTGCTGGGGCTTTTCGGATCAGGCACATATAAGTACGCCGTTGCCGGATAATCAACACCGCCTTCTTTTTGAGTTTTTTTCGCCATATCTGTCTATTCTCCTTACCCCCGAGTCTAATTATCGCCGGGACTCGTTATTTTTTATCTTTGCCGCCGGTGATCGGTTTTCTCTTGGGCGCCCGATTAATGCCGGTGATGGCAATCTCCGGGAGCGGATCGACCTTAGCGCCCGATGAATAACGCACCTTTGTTCCGCCGACAGTCGTAATGACCGCCTCGCCGGTAACATCATCGATGCGGCTTCCCGCCACATATTTTTCACCGATGCCGAAAGCGTCCAGGGCTTCGGCGATTAATTTGTCACCGGTTGCATTTTTGCCGGACTTAGGTTTGATGATGTCGACTTCAGCCAGAGGTGTGACTTCTGCTCCTGCCTTGAAGCGCACTTCTTTACCCGCCGCGGTGACGATAACCGCCTCTTCGGTCTTGTCATCGAAGTTGCTGCTGGCAACGAATTTCTTATCGATGCCGTAAGCCTTCAATGCATCCGCGATTAATTTGTCGATTGCTTTCTTGTCCATGATTTTTTTACCTCCATATTAAAAATTATTTATATTTCAAGCCGCTTTATCCAGCGCCTCACTCCAATCCGCAGAATAGGGTACGGTGTAGCAACTGCAATTGATCGTATTCCTCGGCGATCCGTTCATGTCGCGCGGGTACATCAATTGTTCGCCGCCGACCAGGAACGGTTCATTAACAGCACGGACCTGATCCACAGCCGCGAGATGCGTCAATCGCGGCACTCTTGACGTGCCGTGCTTCCACTGTTTTTTCAGTCCCGGCACCACCTCCGCCGCGCGCTCCATGCGCGCCTGCGTGGCTTCCTCCAGGATCCGGCCGCATTCCTGCCGCGTGATCGTTTCCGCACGGGAGGCAATCGAATTAAAAATCGACGGTTCATTCAGATTGGCGCCCACCGCCTGCATCACCTCGAAGGGCGATTTCTTCCCGATTAATCCCATTGCGAATTCGTTATATATTTTGGCCGTGGCGTCGGCGCCCAGGCTGTCGATCAGATGCTTGGAATAATTCTGCAAGGCGCCGAAAATAGTGGTATCGATCGCCGGTATGGCGGCAATTATGCCGATCGTGCGCAGCGGGTCATCCACCATCTGCTGCCCGAAATTCCAGAATTGCGATTCGTCACGGTTCAATTCCACGCCGTAGCGCGAAGCAAACTCCTGCATCGCCCGTTCGATTGCCGTTTTCAACTGCGGCAGATGATAAATCTGCCAGTCCGTTGTGCCGACGGTCGAAAGCACTTCCCGGCGCGCCCGCTCCAGAATCTGGATGGCTTTCGCCACCTGGTCATCCGTCATCTGTTCGGCCTGCCGGATCAATTCAGCTATCTTATTATCAAATTCAGTTTGTAGAGACATGAGACCCCTTTTTCTTCTGCCGTGAATTAAAATCTTTGATTGCATCTGTCATCTTATCGATGGTCGCCTGATCTAGTAGTGATGCTTTATTATTTATCGTCTCATCCTTCGGTGTCTTCTTTAACAGTGCCGCATAGTCGGTCTGTTCAGGCGGCAATGTCTTTCCCGCCGCTTCGATTTCATCATCGGCACTTATTTCATAACCCAGGTTATCCGCCGCGAAGGCAAACATCCTCGTTGCCGTATCCTTGCGTATCCAACTCTGATTTTCCGCCACAACCAGCGCCGCCGTTAATTGCGGAATACCGGCAATTATTTTGTTCATATCTTTTTTCGATATCGTCGGCATGGTCACCGTAAATCCGGCGGCGGCTTTTTCGGCGGAGAGCATTCCATGAATTACCGCCTGATCGATGACGAATTGGATTAAAGTTTCAATGTTGTATTGATGGAATTCCTGCCGCTGTTCGAGATCGGCAATGGGCACCTGCTGCATCTGTTCCGCTTCGGTCTGATAAACTTTGCCGCCTTTACCGAACCAGGAATCCGGCCTGCCTGCCGCACCCATGATGAAAGCCTTGCCCATGTCGAAACCTTCCGTCATATCGTGCGATTTGAGGTCCGGCGCCACCGCCTGCCAGGTCACATTTTCATTATGTGCCCGCTGGCTTCCCGGCTGAGGCGGCGGGTTCTCCTGCAGCCATTTGCGAATCGCTGTTTCATCCGCGCCTTTGAGTTCAATATCCCAGACAAAATTCAGAAGCAGTTCCGCCCGTTCCAGATAGTTATAGCCGTAGCGTTCCAGGGCATCGATCCAATCAAAAAGCGTGATGAAGTCGGAACGTCCGCGTTGAGCACTGGGCGGGTGATTGACGGACAAATATAGGCAATCGCCCATCAGCCTCTCAAAGCTTTTGGAATAAATGTTCGTATCGCGCCGGATGGTATTATATTTTCTGGAGGGCCTCCCGGAAAATTGCATCGTTTCCACCTGCAGCACCTGTTCGGTGTTGTCCGGATTCACCCAGACCTCCTTGATCAGCGACGGGTCGATGTATTTGAGCCGTACAAATCCGGTTTGCGGATTCACTTCCACCGGCCACAACTGGTCTCCCAGGATGGAAAGCCACATGGCTTTATCCGGGTAGCGGATGTCCATTTTGTTTTCTTCATCGTTCCAGAATTTATCAATCAAAGCCTTGACATCATCGTCCTCCGAGGTGATATCGATCCTGTCCGAGAAGAGAAATCCGCGGTCGAGTACCGCGAGGCGGCGAAACATTGCGGAGGAATCCCACATGAAATAGGCGATTTCATACATGCGGTATTGCTGCACCGGCATGAGATTGCGGTTGATTATGCTGTCGGAATACCGGCGGTAACCGTCGCCCGTGAGATCATAATTGGAGGTGATCGGCAGCGCCATGCGCACGCGTTTGATTTCCTCGGCGACGAGAGTTTTTATTTCCGTCTCATTCTTCAATCCCGGCACTATTTTTTTCACGATGCTTTCTAAAATGCTCATTTCAGCCTCTCAATGAGACCCGAATTTCAGAAATAAAATGCACTGAAATTCGCAGGTCGAATTGATCCCGTCCCTAACCGCTATGCGGTGGGATCGGGATGATACACTTCATGTTTTGCAAACCTCCCGAAAAATCCACCCGGCCGGGCCGGATCCCGGTAGTTTCTGCCGAATGCTGTTTCCCTTTTTTTCGGGTCGGTTCCCAGACTCACCGCTTCCGAACCCAGTGAGCTGATTGCTCCCTCCAGCGAGTCCGGCCCGTCATCGTTGACATTCGGGTCCATGATATAGATTACCTGCTCGACCAGGAGGTCCTGATCGGAATTGCCCTTGATGAAACGAAGCCGGCCGAATTCCGCCAGCGGCGATATCCGGTTGACGATCCGGGCGATCTTTTCCGTGGAATGAGTTACTTCGTTCATATTCACCCAGCGCCCGGCCTTCTCGGCATAATTTTTATAAGAATCGATCAGGAAATCCTGAAACATGTTGATTTCCACGCCCATCCCGCAATGAAATTCCTCATCGATTTTCCAGACGTGCGCCCACATTTCATTGACCGAAGCGTGCCGGATCCAGGCATGGAGAACATCGATGATATTGGTCTCCACACATTTGCCGACTACGGAGATAGCTTTATAATCGGTCGTTTCCGTGCCTTTCCCCGAGGGGTCAAGAAAAGCCGCAACGACAAATTTCTTTTTGAGCCAGATCTCCGGCGCGAGTTCGGTTGCCGGGACATAAAGAATCCAGGATTCCTTGATCGGGCTGTCTTCCGCGCCCACACGGTTGCGCATTTCCTTGTTGAAGCGGACGGTTCCCATTTGCCGGCGGCGTTTTTCGATTCTTTCCGCAGGCCAAAGAGCAGGCCACAAGGGAGATCCGTCATCCCGGATGGCATCATAAATTTTGCTGACGTACAGGGGCTTTCCGGTTTCATCCTCCGTCTCTTTCATCAATTGCGAGAGAATCGACCGGGCGGCAAACAGATTGCCGACCATCGTAAAAGAGAAGCCTTCACCCAGGGATCCCAGAACGGCGGTTAAGAGCCAATCAATTCCCTGTTTGACCAGTTTGGGATTGCGGACGTTTTGATCGTTTTCAAAATCGTCAACGATAACCCTGTCCGGGCGGTACTGCATATTTTTCAGGCCGCGCACTTTTTCCCCGCGCCCGCGCGCCAGTACCCGCACGCCGTTCGCCGTGGTGAAATCACTGTCCGACCACTTCCGTCCCTGGAATTCGCCGAAATCATGCAGGAGCCGAGGATTTTCTTCGAGCTCGAGCCGTATCGGCAGAGTAAATCCTTTAGCCTGGTCATTGGTGTCAGAAATCAAAATAATAAAATGCTTGAGCGCGTAAGCAATATCGTGAATCGGTAATCCTAAGGAAAAGAATGTCGATTTCGCATGCTCACGCGGAGCAGCCAGAAGTCCCACTTCATTTTTCAGATCGGCGAGTTCCGACCATTCCTCATGAAAATCTTCAAACTCCACAAAAAAGTAATGCGGCAGATATGTTTTAAAAAAATAAAGGCGATCCCAGGAGGCGCGCTCTTTGCGCTCTTTTTGTTTATCGGGAGTATCGTCCTCAAACGGAGAGACGCTCTTGCGGATCCACTCGCGAAGATCATCCGCCCATTGATCGAATCTAAATTCGGATATTTCAGGTCGTTTGCGCATATTTCGCCTTAAATGTTTCGATGAGTTTATCAAAATTATTGCCCAATATCTTCAGACCCGCCGGGTCGTTATCTTTTAAAAAAGCCGCTATAAATTCAATTGCTTCCATGAACAGGGCCGGGCGGTCGATCTTCATTGCAGCGCCTTCCGGCCTTCTTTCTCTTTTCTCCGCGATTGCCTCGAGGCGGATAAAAGCAAAAATTTTCTGCGGATCGGCATCTTTAGCCGCCTCGGTAGCGAGTTTTTGGCGCAGAAGCATTAACGTGGAGCGGATATCTTTTTTGGCTTTGCGGTATTCCTCCCTTTTTTCTCGCCATCCCTCGGCAGCCGACCAGTTCTTGAGCTGGTTTACGGAAACCTTCGTCTGGGCCGCTGTCTCTTCAAAGGTCAGTCCGTCAACGACATATAATTCTTCCGCCCTCTCGCGGATCTCCCAGTCGATTTCTTTAGCCACAGTTTTTCCCCAGGATGCCCTCGATCTGTTTCAGGCCATCGAGAATTTCCATATATCTGTCTCTGGCCACGGTGAGTTCGATTGCCCACTCCGCGATGGCATCCGTTTTCAATTCCACTATGGAAATAAGCGGATCAAGGGCGTCACGCAGATTTTTAATCAAACCCTGGATGTGGATTTCCGTTTTCCTTTTTTCCAGATTCAATTCCTGCCTGCGCCCTAAAAATTTCAGATATTCAGTCATCCCTCGACCCTCTCCTTCTGCAGTCTTTTAGCCAGGCGCACGACTTTTTGCTGATCCACACGCACCAGCGGACAAAACTGATTTTGATTGATGGCATCTTTTGCTTCCGTCATTGCTTGAATATTCAGAGTGACAATATCCCTTAAATCATTGGCGATACTGGCAAAATCTTTGCAAAGAGACACATTGGTTTCATACATTTTGCGCTGTTCGGTCATGTCTTTTTTGTATTGTTCCAAAATATTCATGATCGTCCGGTTATCCTTCCACCAGAGAAAGATCACCAAACCGAGAGCTCCAAAGTCACCAAGTATTTTCAGAATATTAGGAAGAGTGAATGTGTCCATTTTTTTCTCTCCGTTCTTGTTTTGTCTGACAATCGATGCATCTCACGGCTTGTGGATTTGCCGCCATGCGCGCCCGCGATATGAGCCCTTCACAATCGATGCAGATACCTGGCTCTATTTCGCCGGCTTCCACATCTGCCGGTCTCTTCGCCAACTGCGTTTTCAACGCTGCATCCAGATAAATCTCATTATTTTTTTGCGCAAAATCCGCTGTATCCACCGGAGATATTATTCCTTTATTGGCGTCGAATTATAAAGCATTGCCGTTTTTGCTTGACTGCTTGCAGTCGTTCCTTTTCTGAAATTGACCACACTCATAAAGGCGGCGACTATTGCACCAATCATCATGCCTATGTAAGTGCTCTCGACTGGCTTAAAATAAAGTAAACCCATCAAACAAAGAAAAAAGGCGACGATAATGATCCAATCAAAAGCCTTATCTTCCTTGTCTCTTTTCCCCGTTATCTCGGTGATTTTTTCGTCCCGGTCGCGGGCATTTTGAGTATCGGCCAATTCCATGCCCAATTTCTGCACTGCCAATTTTTGCAATTCAACTTTAGCGTTGATCTCCAGTTCTTTGATTTTTTCAATGGCATTGGGATCGGTTACGACCGCCTGGGCAATGGCTTCTTTGCTCGGTTCAACTCCCAGCACGGAAGAAATAAGGTTTATGCCTGCATCGACGGTTGCCCCAACTGCCGTTCCGGCCGGACCAAACAGCGATCCCACCATAGGCGCGGCTACTTTAATCAAATCGAATGCTTTCCCCCAGTCCATATTATTCCCTCCTCTTTATCCCGTTAGAAATCCTCATGTATGGTGTTGCTTATCCCGCCAAAATGCTCCGTTTTTCATGTTTCCGGAGATTTCTAACGGGAATTACCTGACAGGGATATCTCCCGGCAGTTTATTATGTTTTTTTCTCGCCGCACGTATCTTAAATAAACCCCAGGCGCCGGCGACTACTGTTAGGATGGCGACAATTCCTATGATGATTTTTTTCTTTCGCGTGATTTTTAACTTACCCATTAAGACCTGCTCTTTCTTGTGATCTCTATATTTTCATAACTCGGATCCGGTACTGATATTGCCTGATATTTTTTCCCGGCCGCACGCACACGGTAGGGATAATAGATATTAATCTGACACAAATTCAGGTTGCCTTTTGCCGTCTCGATAATATTCCGGCGGCATTTTTTCTCTACTGCCTTATGGAAACAGGTTCCGGCTCTGGCAATTTCCTTATTCATCAGGGTGAGGCCCCCGTTATAAGCCCGGAAAGCATAATGCCAATCCCGGCAATCCACATTTTCATAGAGCCAGCGGTCAAAAAGAACGACCGCCCGGATCGACCATGCCGGATTGAGAGGCCGCGCCTTTACTGCAATTTCCCGGAGTGCTTTTTCTTTTTTTTGAAGCCAGGAGGCAGTATCCCAATTAAACTGTCCCAACCCAATATCACCGGTAGGGCCTATGGCTTTGGGGTTACAATTGCTTTCGATTTCGATCTGCCCCATGAAATCATGCGCAGGGGCATCCATCCCGATGTGATAACGAGCTTCGCGGATAACCGTCGGCCAATACTTCAGGCAGTAATTGATGCTGCCTGATGCACTAGAGGCCGAGGCAGAAACCAATAATGCAGCCAGCGTAAAGCAGGCCGCGAAAAACCATGCAACTGTTCTTCCAATCATCGGATGTAGCCTCCGCTATGCCGAAATAAGGTTTGAAAAATACCGCCCAGATCAACTCGGCGACCGCGACGCCTATAAAAACATTGGCAATTTTATAAAAAATGATCGGAATGGAATCAGGGCCGCGAAAATATTTGAGGATGGGAACGACGACCATAATCACAAGTCCGAAACGGATAAAATATTTTATGGTTTCGCTCCTGTGCAGTCGCCAGATGCATTTAATATAGGCCAGACAAAAGTCTCTAAATGCAACCATGATGTGTATTATTTTTATCAATATTCCTCCTTCACTCCGGTCTTACATTCACTGCAGCCGGGCCCTTGCTGTTGGTCTCGACATCGAATGTAACTCTTTGCCCTTCGGTTAGTGTCTTGAATCCGGAACTTTGAATCGCACTGTAATGGACGAACACATCCTTGCCGTCGTCGGCTTCGATAAATCCAAAACCCTTCTTTTCATTGAACCATTTTACTTTTCCATTCATCGTCAGTTTGCTCCTTTTAATTTTTTGATTTGTTCATAGAGGCGTAGCACTCTAAAAATATGACCTTTGACATAATCCGGTTTGGAAACGTGCATATACCTGACCATCCGTAACATCATGTATTCTTCCCAGTTTTCCGGGCCCTGATTTAATATTTCCTGATTGCCGCCGCCGGGGAGTCTCGGATCGTTTTGTGGATTTACTTGCGAATCAAAAAGACATATATCCATCGGGAAGGAAGCATTATCGCATCCGGCAGGAATCCAATATTGATTCAGATAAACTTCTTTGGCATATTCAATCGACGTATAAAAATTGATTTCCGGATGATATTTTTTAGCCAATCCCCAGATCGTGAATCCTCCGGGATCCCGGGGATCATTGGAGGGCTTTCCCTCCAAGCCGATGGTCAATTCAAAAGCTTTATCGAAACTGCTGCGCATTCTTTTCTAACCTCATTTTTTACTCCGGCCGGGGGCTGCCCGTCCACTCCGGCCGGAGCCAACACAAAGAAGGAGAAGAGATTTATCAATGAAGCTACACCTTCGGCTGAGCGGGATCGGCCTTCTTTGGAAACAATTTCCCGAGTAACTGAATACCGTATTTCTTCCATGCCCACTGTGCCGCGATGCAAAGTACAATTCCCAATGCGACCAAAGCTAAATTTTCGAACATAATGTTACCTCCTTAAAATAAAAAAGAGGCCACCGATCCGAAGATCGATGGCCTCCCTGGGCCTGATACATGCCGGCCAGATTTACTGACTGATCCCTCCCTGGGGACTCTCGGCATTCAATAATCTTAATTGACTGCGATTTTACCTCTATTTTTTACAATTGCAAGAATTATTTCATCCTGCCTTACTTTTAAAATATTCTATCAGTTCCTGCAATTTCCTGATTGCCAACTGCGGTGAGTCGCCTTTTTTGAAATTCAGGGCAAAGCCAAAGTTGGAAAATTGAAATACTAAATAATATTTTTTAGTCGCGCCGGCACTGAACTGAGATTCGTCAACCCGGATATATTTCAATCCTTCCGATACTGGCAGCGGCATTGTTCCTATTTTCTCGATCAATTCCTTTGATAATGGTTCTGATAATAAATTTGGCGGATCCGTCGAGAGTGTTCCGTGATGGGTTTTTTTGCCCGATCGATCTACTAAAAATACCCGCCGCCGCGTTCTTGGTTTTAATTTCTTTACTCGAGGTGAAAGTTTTTTAATTGCTTTTTTCTTCATAATATTTATCCTCAATGAAACTTACATTTCAGAAGTGAATCGCGCTGAAATGTGATAGCTGAATTGATCCCTTCGCCTTCAGGCAATAGGGACTATATCGCCGCGGCCATGAGTAATATCTTTGCCTGAATCTGTGCATTCGAGGCGGCATCAAGATGTCCGTCAACATCAAAGGTCAGGGTCATTGCCGAGGTATCCACATAATGCTCTGTCCCGCAGATGCTCTTAATGGCGGCATTGAGTTCGGCGATTTTCGCCTGATCTTTGCCCGGGGTGTTCAAAGGAATGCTGACACCGAAAGTCTCGCCTTTGATCGACCAAAACACTGTAGCCCAATCGATTATTATCTGGGTCAAATCCTGATCCGCGGCGCCCGTCAGATCGCTCGCGCCGAGGAATAAAACGGCTTTGTTCGGCCACAGCAGCCGGGCATCGGGATTATCCAGGAAGAGCTTTATTTTTGCCCCCTTCACGCCGTCGTTTTCCGAACCGGCCCACTGATTGGCAAGTTCCCAGGCCATGTCACCCTTGATCGTCCAGGCTTTGACATCAGTGCCTAAAACGGGCGGAGTTGTGCTGGAATCAGTGGGATCGCCCTTGCTGCAAGCGGAAATTAAAAATAACATTGTGATAATAAGCAACCACGATAAATAAAAGCGTTTTTGTTTCATAATGAATACCTACCTCTCTTAAAAAAGCCTTTGTTTTATATCAATTTCCAGTTGCGACTGCAACCGTATTTTCAATGACACTCGCTAAGAGCGAACCCTGGTGAAGCTCGAAGCGCCAGCGGAATTGATCCCTCTCTTTTTAGTCACCCGCATGGGTGATCGCCGCCAGGCGATAGGGACGCTTTCCCCAATATTTTCCCTATATATTGGGCATTAATTTTTACGACTCCACAAGATTTAGTGTTCCGGCATTTTATACGCACCTCAAAATCCGGAGCGCAGGAATGCCCGCTAAAATCGAATAACCGCTTCCCGCAAATAGGGCAGGGGATCACTGTCATTTCTTTTTACCCACACCATCAATCAGGTCATGAATCTTTTTCAAATTTTCCTGTGCCTTCTCCGGAGACGGCCGCACTGCGTCCTGAAGTTTTTGCTCCTTATCCCTCGGCACCTTTTCATCACTGCGGGATTTGTCTTTGCTCTCGCGTTCGGAGATCCCGATCATGATTTTTTTAAGATAGTTGTGATTTTCGAGCGGAGTCTCGAAGTTTTTTTTGATGCAGATATCGAGCGCCTCGGCAATTCCTGCATGGCTGATCGGATAGGTTTTTTTCTGATAGGAAAATGACTGCGTATCGAAGAGCCGTTTCAATTCTTCCAATAACAACCGCATTTTTTTAGCTTTCAGACGGAAGGGTGTCACGCCGAAAAGATAACAGTAGCCCATGACGTACTGCGAATATCGAGTCCCGAATGCCGGCAGCATATCAATGATCGCCTGCAGATCCGCTTCAAAGTGCATTTCCATAAAATCCAACTCCTTTTTACAGTAGGGACAGTTGAAGGTCATCCGACTTCTTCCTCCGGTAACCCCAGAATCTTTTTGATGCTGTCTTTCCAACGGATTTTGGGATTTTTTTTCAATCTATTATAAAGGTACTCGACATGGTGCCACGATGAAAAACATAAAACATTGTTGAGAAAATCTATGCCACCCCCTGTAAGCCGTGCGCTATCAACTCTTTTCACGATGTCATTCATTATACCGATCCAAATCGTATCGGTGACCAGCGGGGAAAGGCAACTGACGAGATCTTCGATGGTATGATCGAGATATGGCTCGCAGGAAACCGATGTCTGAAAGCCTGTATGGAAGGCAAAAGCCAATGCCGCATGGCGTTCTTCAAAGGTCGGTGCTCCCGGCTCCCAAAAGGCAAGACTTTGATTTTCCGCGGACCCAATGGTGAAGCGGAAAACGATCTGCTCTTTGAAATCTGATAATGAAGCGCAAAGTTCCCGAATCACATCCAGATGCGGCTTCGTGACAATCAGGACATTATTGCCGGCTATAAGCCATTGATGAAGTGCGGCAATAGTAGTATCAATGTGCTCCGGAAAAATATCGTGCGTGGTCGGAAACATGATCCGGCCGGAGAGGTATTTTGGCGCGGCGATGATCAAAGATTTATTTCTCTTCATCACCACCCATTCCTCGGCTGATTTGATTAAGCCCACGCGCAGGGCGTGCTCGCGGGCATAGCAATACCGGCAATCATGTTTACAACCGACGAAGAGGTTTTTGCTGACTTCTGCCCATTCACGTGTTCCTGTTTTTCGTTTTTCATTCACCCCGTTAGAAATCATCGTAAATCATTCCCCCCTCTAGTGCTTATCTCCCCCGTCGATTCTCCGGAAATTTCTAACGGGGATCACTCATTTTTCCACCAAAAATATAAAGCAATTAAAAACAGCGCGACCAAAATGATATTGAGAGTTTGTTGGTCGATCTGCGGCATTATTTTCCACCTCTCCCCAATCCCGCTTTAGAGGTCTTCGCCTCTAACGGGGCAAGCCGCTGGATTTCCTTTTGGGATTTATCTAACTCATTTTCCAGTTTTTTTATTTCGACCTCTTTTCCACAATCTCTGCAATCAACATTCTGCCAACTCTGAATAGATGCTATTGAACATCCGGTATTTTGTTCAAGGTCATATTCGACATACTTAATATAAGACATGTCTTTGATCGCGGGATAAATGCGGGCGGTCCGGGGATAGGCAAGTTTATTGTTGCTGCCTTTAAATTTCCCTTCTTTTGTAAATTCTTTTCTCTCCTGGCACCAGTAAAATACGTGCGAGGCCTGCGGCGTCAGCCATTTGGGAATGAAATAGATGCCACCTAAAATAAGGATGACGGCCAGAACAATAACCATGATTTGTTCGCATATTTTCATCAGAATGTCCTTTCAGTTAGATATAAATAATTGATGCTACCGATTAATACAAACAGTGACAAAATTACAACTGCAATCGCCAATTCCAGGCTGTATTCCCTGAGCCAATTCACCCCGTTAGAAATCCAATTTCTAACGGGGCAAGCCCCCATTTTCAAGGTCATTGTCTGCCGGGTTTCTTTCACTTCTTTTTCCAATATCGGCCCTGCCGGTACCGGGACGTCAGGAATAGTAATAGTGAGACAAGACCCGTGCTCCAAAACGGTTCGCCTCTCCTGCCTTTTCTCTCTATGTTTTCTCATCTGGCTTTGGCTCTTTTTCATTTCTCAGTTCCTTTAATTTAGCTGTCAGCGCCTCTGGGTGCACACAATTAGAGTGAATGAGCGTCACACAATTACCTGGATATAATGTCTGTGCCTCCGCATAGAAGGCACATGCCCTTTGATCATCGAGGTTTTGAGCGCCGCATTGACCGTCAAGTGTGCAAAAATTTATTTTTTCTGACATGATTTCGGCCTTCCTTACTTTCCTTTTTAGACGGAGGAGGGACTTAGTCCCTCTCTCCGGTTCCGGTGCGCGACCGCTGCGCCTACAAGATTTCTCCTGTGCGGGATTCGAACCCGCGTCCTCCGGTTCTATCGGGCTGAAACGGGATGCTTCAACTCGTACCCAAACTCTTCTTTCGTTTTCCTCGAGGCGCCGATGAGGAGCAGTTTCGCATCCGGCCACTTTTCGATGATGTCGCGATCCGCGTGCTCCACAGTCCTGATGGCCTCGAAGAATTTCTGCTCTTTCAACCGCTCCACGGCATCCTTCGGGATGCTCACTTTGTCTGCGGTATTGTGGATAAGGCTGCCGTTGCCGAGTTTCAAAATATCGGTACCGGCAAAGAGATAAGCCCGCTCTTTTTTCATGAGGGCAATGAGTGACTGTTCGGCAATAGAAAGTGCTTCATGGCTATCGTAGAACAGAGACGCATATTTTTTATCCAAAGCTTCCTGTTCTTTATAAAAACGTGTCTCTACTTTCGCCACTTTAGTCTTCTGTCTCCGGATGCAATCAAGCAGTGTGTCGGCCTGATGGGCCGGAGAATCAGAAAAGTTCTTTTTGGCCTGGTTCATTGTATGTCCCCTCCATTTCCAGTTTGATCTGCCCCATATAATTCGGCAGGCTTATCTTCATGATTTTGGCATTATCCTGGAGCATCGAAAGCGCCTTGAGTTTTCTTTTTTTCAGAAAATCGGCCAATTCCGAACCGGCTGCCGCGAGATAATAGCCGCCGCCGTTGCGCGTGGAAGTCGAACAAATCGGTATGCCCTCTTTGCGCATTTTTGCAGTGAGTCTGCGAATATCGCGTGTATCGTTGACCCGATCATGCCAGGGACGTTCATAGACAACCTCAAAAAGTTCCGTCATCGATATGGCATTAACTTTACAGATCCGCATGGCGAGCTCCGCCAGAAGTTTATTCCGGTAAACATCGGCATCGTATTCGAGGTTATTATCCTGTAGTGACTTTCTTTTCTTCATCATCAACTACCTTCCTCAGAACGGCCAAAAGCCGTTCTATTTTCTTCACGTCTTGACACCAGATCACCTGCGAAGTTCCGCAGATTTTACTGGCCAATCCCGCCAGGCGCTTCTCGCCGTTGGGAATTTCGCGGGCAAGGTCCATACAGCGCTGTCTGAGCGCTATTATCTGCTCAGGATTGACCTCAGCTTTGCGTAGTGATAACTCCTTCCAGCCATAACGTTTCATCAGTTTCACGCAGTTTTCCAATTGTTCGATCGTCATATCTCCGGCGGAAGCAACATGGAAACCGCGCAGGATCATCTCGTATTCACCGGAGTTCAGGCCCATCTGCTTTTTAGCGATGTGAATCTTTGCCAGAAGGCCGTTGCGCTGTTTCACTTCCGCCGCGTTTCTGAGCGGCGGCGGACCTTTGCGGGCGATAACGGTAAAAGGAAAATCTGTGCCGGGGATTAAAATTGGTGAGTTCATTTTTTACCTCTCAAAATAAATGCCGTTACATTCGATGAATTTTTGCACTGCTTTCTTGATGTTGTCTCAATCCAGGGAATGCGTCCCATTGGTCTTAATTCCGCACCTGCATTTAAAAGTAGGTTGATAAAAGACATCGTGGGCAATACGCTTACTGATGAATTGCCGGATTGTTGTTCCGCGATGGCTTTGCGGACAAATGCAGTTGGCCCCGCGCCGAAAGCCCCGTCAGATCGTCGAAACGGCGGATTGACATAATTTACTTTACCCCACGGAACCTCTATCCCGTTAAAATCCTGCGGCCGCGGATAAGGACATGGATCAAAATCAAATTTGAATTCGGCGTCTAGTGCTGCATATGTGTCGGCAGGAGTAAGCCAATATTGTTTTCTCGTCATTTCATTAACTCCAAATTAAACCTGTCCCGATCGACGACGCGGTAAACCTTCTCCGCGCCGGATCCGTGAGCGCACAACCTACGTGCGACCTGCTGCAAATATCCTTCTTTGACCATCCGCCGCACGATCTTGTCGGCCCAGTTTCGATCCTTCTGTTTTTTGATTCCCACCAGGCGCACGATATCCGTCACGGCAAAACTCGAAGAAACATACATGGCCTTGAATATTTTGCGGTTTATCCGGCCTTTAAGTGCCCGGCGCCAGGTCTGGTTATATAAATAATGTCGCCGTTTTCGTTTGCGGTTAAACCGGAATGTGACCTCACCGCGCAGGAGAAAATCCGTCAGCGCGTTGCGTACTTTTTGCCGCTCATAACCTTCCGGAATACCCAGAGCGACGTATAATTCCCGTGAGAAAAATCGGCGTTCACCGACAGAGCCGGTGCGAGAGCGCATCCAGGCCCGCATGCGTTTGGCCAGATTTGTTTTCTTAACGGCCGTCGTTAATGACATCAGTTATCATCTCCACCGTGGCTTCTTTAAGGTTCGATGCTTTCATTGCCCGCTCGATGCCGATCGCGCAGGTGAGTACCGGCCGCCAGTCGCCGCGGCAATGTTTCAGGATCGCCGCAACTACGTCGGCGGAAGGTTTCAGCGCCATGCACTTTTTGAAAAAGTAAGCGATATCCTGCTGGGAAATGGGCGCGAATTCCATGCGCCTCCGGACGCGGCTGGCCAGCCTTCTTTGTGATTCGATCTTGCCCTTCAGCCGGTCCTCGCCGATGAGCACGATCGGGCAGCCGTATCGTTCATTAATATTGCGGAGCATCTCCAGGATGGCCATCGGCTTCAGATCCGCTTCGTCGATAATGATCAGGCGGCGTTCTTTGGCTATTTCCTTGCCGATGATTTCGAGGCAGGCCTCCGATGTCCGGGGACGAACCTTGCCGAGTTCAAAGGCGATTTCCCTCAGCAGCATCGGCGCCGAGCAGATGTTCATCGGCGGGATATAGATGGCGCTTTCGTGGATGACGTAATGCTTCGCGGCTTCCGTTTTTCCGCGTCCCGCGGGCCCCGTGACCATCGCCAGCGACGGCCCGATAAGCGCATCGGGATTCTCCAATTCCTCGCAAATCTTCTGAAACTTGTTGATGTTGATTGTCTCGATAAATTCATTCTTAATCATTTGGGCAGTCCTCCGTAAAAATATTAAAATTTCTAACTACTATCTCCTCGCTCTTCTCTTGCGTTGAGCGTCACGTTTTTTGGCTTTCCTATGCGCGGCAATGGTTCTCTTTTTCGCCGCCGCTTTCCGTTCTTTTTGTTGGTTAGCTTTGAAATTGCCCCCTCGACTTGGCGCCGGATAATTATCGCCCATGAGACGCGGGGTGAATAAAGCGTCGAGGTCTGCAAAGGGTGACCGTCTCTTTAATGACGATCCTCTCTTCACTTTCGCACTTGGATTCCTGAAACTAGCTGCAGTGAGTAACCCTAAAAAAGTTTTTCCTAAATTGCTAAAATTCATTATCCAAATCTCCTAACTTTGCCCCATTTGATACTGCCAGAATTCCCGTTGGCTTTCGGATTGTGCCGCCAGATATTGCTCGCGGAATATTTCATCATCTTCATTCAAAGCGCCGCCGGCGCGGAGATGTTTGGCGATCCATTCCATCCGGGTCAGATCATCCAGGAAGTATTGCGGCCGCTCCGGGAGCGGCTTTGCGGCCTTTTTTGGGAGCACGATCCCCGCTTCCATCTTTTCGATGTGCTGTTCGATTTCTTGCTGGGAGACGGGTTTGGTGAACTGCTTATTTTCGATGGCGCGGCGTTTCCGATCCGTGCCGATGAGTGCGGCTACGCGCTCGGCTTCCGGAACCTTTGAATACTGCCGGAAATCGGGGGCAATGGCGGAAATCTTCTGGAATTCTGCGGCGAATTTTAAACGTCGTTCGCGTTTCTCGGCAATTTTCCTTGAGGCGAGATCCGCATCGATCATGGATGAATATTCTACCGGCGCAGCCGTGCATAAATACTTGCCGCCGCGGAAAATATGCAGCTCCGCGAGCGTCATCGGGTTATAACGGATATCCACGCGCTCGCCGTGCAATTCCAGGAGCGCGTCGCTTTCGTATTGTTCGTTTTCCAGGCTGATACGGCCGCGATTAACCATGCGCGAAGCCCGCGCGAGGAAAATAAGATCGGCCGCGTTATTGGAAACCATCTTCGGCCGCCAGCCCGCGCCATAGCAGGCTTTCAGGCAATCCCAGGGTGTGACTTCCTTCGGCTTCGGCTTCCACGCCCACTCGGCGAGCACGCCGCGGTGCGTTTTCTTACTGTTGTAATGATCGCAGGCCAGATACATCGCCAGTGCAAATTCCCGGCTGGTGAGAAGTTTCCCTTTTTTAACCAGGCTCATCGCTTCTTCATGGTCGATATCCTGCCAGTGAATGTCATCGGAGAGTTTCTTCGTCTGCCCCGGGAGCATCATTACGGATCCCATGATTTGCTCGAGGCGGTAAAATGTGCCTTCAATCATCTTGGCTTTGGCATTTTTGACGATGGCTTTGCGGTGCGTACCCGGCAGAACACAGCAGGGTGTGATGTTTTCCGCTTCGACATCCAGAACATCGAGGATGATCTCTTCGGTTTTCTGCCAGTCCATTCCCAGGGAATGCATGTTGGCGAGAACCGAGGTCAGAAATTTGGATATTTCCGGTTTGCCGTTATCCGTATAGATGCTGCCGAAAGCGCCGTAACAGGAGACGCCGATGCGCAGTGCCAGGCCGATCAGCCAGGCATCATATTTTTTATCCACCGCGGCGCCGTAAATTACCCGGGTGCGCAGGTCCTGCCAGAGATAGCCTTCCGGGCGGAAGATCTCGCCGGTTTCTTCATCCACTACCCAGCGATCGAAACGGTGCTGATCGCCGACCAGGATTTGGAAGGGCGCGAGATCCGAATAGTCGCGTAGAACCGGCGGGAGAAGATTATCCAGGGCGCGCATGCCGCCGCGCTGCATGGCGTCGAGCAGTGGATTCCACTTTTTCTTAAACCACCAGTTGGCGGATTCGTAACCGCCGATTTTCCAGTCGCGCCGCTGCGCTTCGATGGCCAATATTTCATAGAGGTCTCTGCGGTTAGCCCCGCGATGCTCACGCTTGCCGCAAAGGCTTACCCAGAAATCAACCGCCTCCGGCGTCCAGGCCAGGGCCTGCCCGTTTGTGGATTTGGTATGCCGCAGGCCCGCGATGCCCTTTGCTTCATATTTTTTTATCCATCTATATATAGATTGCCACCGGACGTTGTTTTTCTTGGCGACAAGCTCAAGCCATTTGCGTTTGCCTTTTGCCCAGTCGGTCGGTACAGCTTCGGCCTCCCGGAGGATGGCCAGAAGCGCCTTGATGCGCGGGTTTTGCAGATCCTGATCACTGATGCAGGTCTCCACGTCGTAACCATTTTTATCTTTTGTCTGGGGGGATGCGAAGGCAACCTGGGCAAGGGGTTTGATCACCTCATCGAAGCCGGTGTGTTTTTCCATCATCATGGCGGCAGCGGATGGTTTGAGTACCGGCAGAATCTCCGGTTTTACGCCTTCCTTATATATATATGCCTCCTGGATGTCCCCCGGCAGAACGGAAAGGGCATACTTCTTTGTTTTGCCGTTGCGGCCGTTACCATTCTCTTCTATATAGGTCCAGGCTTCCTTTTTGGCTCTCAATTCAATGTGGCGCGTCGATTTGCCCATGAGTGTTGCGATTTTATTTGCCGTAAATGTCCTGTCCATTGATTGCACCTCACCTGTTAATAATGATAAAAATGACCCGTCCAAAAAAACAAACAGCGAAGCCGATGATGAACCAGGTTACTTTCTTCAACCCTGCGCTTTTAAAAAAAGCCTCAAAGCCGTCGATAATTCCCTCGGCCCAGGCATCACGGCGGTTAAGATGATTGGCGAGTCCGCCATATCTGTCGTTGAGTATTTTTTTCATTTCTCCATCTCCTTTAAGAATATCTCCCGCTTTCGCTTCTCTGCCTGCTTGCGATTAATCTCTTCGCTGATTCGTTGAATTTCCGCCCGGAGTGCTTCCGGCCCCGGTAGAATAAATACGCCGACCAGCCGTCCCATCATCTTCATGGGTTCACTGCAACCGGCCGCCTCGCAAAAAGCGGGCAAAAAAATAGCCGGAAAACGGTGACCCTCTTTGGATTCCGCTGTCCAGCTATCGAGCATGGCCTTTGTGATTTCACATCCGGTCAATTCCGACATTCGCCCTGCCACCTGCCAGCGCGATAATGGGCAGTGTTTCAGCGCTTCGCTGATAGCCGCCCGGAACTGACTGTCGATGTCGAAGCTCCCCGCGGGGTGCGGGGACTGATTTTCTTCCTGGTAGGCCTTCAGAATATCGAAAAGGGAGGTCTGTTTGCTGTCTATTCTTGGTTTTAACTTAGCCATTGAAAACCCTTTTTAAATAAGTTATAAAGTAGCCATGAAAAGCCGACTCCTAAATCCCGGCAGGTTAAGCCGCCCGCCGTTCGCCGCCAATCGGCCTTCCCGGTTTGCGCGGACCACCGTAAATGAGATACGGGTCCGGCCAGATGCGTTTGATATCGACACCCACTTTTTTGGCGATATACTTCCGGATAACATCAGAAACCGTATTGCCTTCGATCACATGGTAAACAAGTGTCGGCTTTTTATCGCAGTCGCGGGCAATCTCTGCCTGCGTAACCTCGGCGTCAAAAAGCAATTGCCGGATCTGTTTGGGTGTCATGTTTTGCGGTCGTTGTGCGACCTTCGGGTTGTTGGGCATTAAAAGGCTCCTTTTTTTTAAAAGGATTATTTACTATTTGAATTGTCTTATAAACCGAAAATTTAAGCGTGTCAAGTAAAATCTGCATTTCGCAGTTAAATTTCGTTATTTTTGGCTTTTATTAATGGTAAGTAATTGATATTATAAATAAAAATGATGATTTCGGAGTATTTCGCAGTTCATTTCGCAGTTAGGCGGGGAACTGCGAACGAGGGAAAAGGGTAATTATGGCTGGTGAAGAATTAAAAACAAGAACTCGATGGGCTGTTAATTACGTCTGCCGAAGGGATAATTTAACCAATAAAACTTTGGCCGATCTTCTAAAGATGAATACCAGCAACATCAGCCAGTATCGCTCTAAAAAAATACGCCCCAGTGCTGAATTCATGGAGGCGTTTTGTAAACAGTTTGGATTTAATGAAGCATGGTTTCTTTCGGGTGTGGGTGAGCCTTTCCCCGGAGCCTTTAAAGACCATCCTGAAATTTGTGGCCCAGCGGGATCCGCGCCGGCGGTGCATGAGCCATCGCCGCCTTATGGCGCTCTCATAACAGAGCAGAAAATCAACATTGAAGAGGCTGTAGGAAAGGCTTATAAGATTCTCTCCTCTGGCACACCCGCGGCCGCCGTCCTTTATTTAAATATCCAGCAAATCGCCGCAGACCTGGCTTGCCGGGCCGAAATAGAAGAGCTGAAGGCACAAGTGGCCGAGCTTAAAGGATGGGTGAAGCGTCTTTCCCCAAACCCTTCTTCTGCCGTAGAGCCCGACGCTGGTTCGGACAAAGAGGCAATGTGATCTATTTAGAATAAGGGGTTTTATGAAAAATTTGTTTTGCCTTGCTGTTATATTTTCCTTTCTGATGATTTCGACGACTTCCTATTCCACTCAATATTACACCCTTGAAAAATATAACGTAATTTTTTTAAACCAGATCCATGTAATAAAATTTGTCCAGATGCTTGAAGCCGACCAGGAATCGGCCACAAACTATCAAAACGATCTAATAAAAAATAGATATGCTTTCCAAAACTTCACCGAATTAATTGTATATAAAGTCGAGTCCTTTTTCCCCAATCCCAACCTGCAGGCATTCAGGTTAAAGACCAGGGACGGCAAAGATATCGGGTGGGTAATAGGAGAGTTTGGATTGAAAAGAATCCAGGAAAAATAAGGTATATTTTGTCACCGTTTGTGTTGCGCTGTTTGGAGGTTTTTTAAAAACGTATTTGGAGACACGGTTTCGCCGGTGGGGTAAAAAAACGCGGTAAAATTTTTCGGCCAATTTTTTTAAGTCTTTATAGTAATTAGTAAAAAGTCCAGTATACGCCCACTATAGAGCCAGTAAAAGTCCATAGGTATCAGCCACCAGCCTTAGTCTCCGAATACATCCCCCCTTACATCAAAAAAGGCGGTTTTTCATTTCTCGCCAAACCTCGCCAAATTAAGCGGATTATGCGAGCAAATTGCACCCATTTTTTTCAAGCATCGATATCCTTCTGGCAGACTGTAAATCATACTTCCTGAAACGTTGATTTCCCATATCTTCCGGCAAAAGCATCATTTATGATTGGAAATGATAAATTTTATTTTGTTTGCCTATTGATAGATTGTCTTCGAAATATTTTTCGGTATGTCTTTCAAGTAATTTATTAGGATTGCTTAGGCCACATCTTTCAAGAAGTTTTTCAGCTGATAAAGCTCTGTCGGATAAATCTACAAAGGGAAGGATTCTAATTGATGCGGCATCGCAGCCGCAAAATAATAGATCTTCTTTTTTCACAAGAATAGTTATTGATTCTACTTCTCCTGCATGTATTGTTTGATGGTATTCTTTTGGTATTAAAGTGTAAGTTTCTCTTACTTCTTCTGTAGTAGCACTAGCTTCAGCTACCAATCCACTGTCTACATATTTTTCTCTAAAATTTATTTCAATTTTTTTCTTTGCCCGGATATAATATTTAATTTCATTAATAACGGTTGAAGCTAAATATATTTTGTGCTTCTCGACGAGCTTGTCAAAAATGTCCAATGCCAGAAAATCTATTACTATGTCAGCATCAAGAAGCCATAATTTCAATTTGTTTACCTTCTTTTTCCATTATGCCTTTATTTTCGATGAAATTGTCTATATCACTCCTATCAATTTCAACAATATCAGCAAATTTGCCTCGCGATATAAGACCTTTGCGCAAGCATTTAACAGCTAGAGTTGCAAATCGGTCAGACATGGCAACTGGCTCTTGTTCAACAAATCTTTTTTCCCTATTATTTTCCGCAAGCTGCACATCCAGCGCAATCTTCTTAGCATCATCCCATTTAATATATTTTAGAAAAGCACATCGATATACGACTGCCTGCGTTGAAACACCGAAATCCATGGCCATATCAACTAAATCGGAATAGGTTATATTTTTTTGAGATTCCAATATTTTTACCATTACATTCTTGAATTCATCTTCTGGCAGAAGAAGCGCTGAAGCAAAAAAATTCGCTTTCCTTTCCATATCATCAAAAGGTTCTTTATCTTGCAGTGTTTCCGGGGGATATATCTTCCACAGAATTAGGTGAAATAGCTCGTGAGCGAGATCATAATTTCGGCGCCATGGCACTTCAGTTGAATTAATTATAATTAATTTCCCGCATTGTGTGTGTACCAAAGAAGCGGCAGATCTCTCACCGAGAGGGAGAAAAAGAATTTTTACACCATAATCTTGCTCCAATACTTTCAAAAGAGCGAAAGCCGGTCTGCTTCCCAATTTCAACAATAACCTTGTCTGTTCTGCAAGATCGCTAATGTAATAATAATTTCTTATATGCTCTGGCGCTACGTCTAGAAAGCTTCTATCAACGCAAATATTTAGCAATTTCTCTAAGAGATGATATTGTTCGCATTTTTGAAAGATCTTACCTTCAATTTCTTTTTTTTCATCCGCCTTGGGTCCATTGCGCCATAAAAAAGAATACGCACGGTCTTTATTAATTTCATCTAGGAATTCACTGATATTTCGGAAATAAATCTGAGCAAATTTTGCCAACTCAGAAACTTTAACCGCTCGATCCGCATTTTCAATATTGCTTAAAATTTGATATTGTTTAAAACCAAGACGTTTTGCTGCTTCAGTTAATGAAAGTCCTACAGATTGACGGGCAGCTTTAAGACGGGAAGCGAGCTCTTTGTCTGGCATAGAGCACCTCCTTTCTTTATGCATAGCAGCATTATATAATCTTATATTTTTTTGTCAAGTAAATAATATTTTATTATATATTAGAGATAGACTTTAAATGCGAATAGTGATAAAAAAATATGAAAACATATTTGAATGAGTTTTAGGCCATATAATCGTTGAGGAAAAGCAAAATGAACTTCCTAGAGACTTACGGCAAGGAAATAGTCGCGCTTCTTATTCCACTCATAACTTATGCATTAAATAATTTTTTCAAAACTAAAGCTAAGTTGCTTTGGTCGAGCCCACATGCATTCAGATTTCTAGTTCCGGAACCTAGAGTAGATGCGCAAGGTAACCAGATCTCTACAACGCAGACTGTCCACACGACTTCGTATATGATTAAAAACGCTGGCAAAGAAACAGCCACTAACATCGATCTATTGTTCAATTGGAAGCCTCAATTCATAAATGTCTGGCCACCACGGCATTATAGTGAACAGACAGAAACGGATGGTCGCTATACTATGCGTTTTGATAGTCTGGCACCCGATGAAAACTTGGGTTGCGAATTGTTAGCAGTCAATATTGATTTGCCGAGTTTGCTTTTAGTTAGATGTGATCAATGTGTTGCCCAAACAATCGCTATGTTTCCTCAACCCGTGATCAAGAATTGGCAAAGAAGAATAGCCATTGTCTTGGTTCTGGCAGGATTCGCCTTGTTTGTATATCTTACAATTGCTTTAATACAATTACTTGTGCTTAAAACTCCTTTAGGACATTAAATGTTGCGAGCAATTTGCACGCAGCAGAAAGGTAAGAGGTTGAAATAATTACACGGCAAAAACTACTTTTAATCCGTTGGCCGCGGGTTCAATCCCCGCACGGCCCACCAAATTCAATAACATACGCGCTTGGTCAATTTTTTCAACATCTACGAACATCTTCAATTCGTTTTTTAGTCCAACAAATAAATGCAGCGGACAACTTTCATCCGTCACTTATCTGCACGTTACACCTTTCAAATAGTAATCCTCATTTCTGATCGTTCGTTTAATACTTGGAATTTTTTTCCTGCTCAATGGTTGTCCGCGCCGCGCCACTCGACAGCGCCGAACCCGTCGCCGCCAAGTAAAGTGTAAACGAGGCTGAAGGTTCCCGTCGTCTGGCGACTATCGGCCCGGTCCGGATAGTGCGCATCCCGGATCGATGCAATATATTGGATCCCGAGGCCATGACGACCGTAAACGCGAACGGTAAATCCCATGTTCAGGCGGTCAATGTTCTCCGTTCCCCCCGGGTCATCGCCGCCGACGCCAGACAAATAATACGCGCGTCCTGTTAAGTCGAACATGGCCCGATCTCCCAGGATGAGGCGGAGCGCGAGGAGCCCCTGCGGGGCGACGCCATAGTGGTAGTCGCGGTCACCCACTTGGGTGACATTACCGGCCGCGGCATAGCCGATGCCGCCGAGGACCGAGCCCTGAAGCGCTACCGCCCGCGAGAGCCACCATTGAAAGGTAGTGCCGAGAGAGACGGACGTGCTAGAGACGCGGAAGATATGCGGCGATATGTAGTCATAGCCGCCATAGAGACCCCATATCCCGCGATAGGAATTGCCTGCCTCGTATTTATCTCCGAGGAGGAGGCCACGGATCATGATGTCAGTGAAAGGGTTATCTGAGGTACTGACGCTGGTGAATTCAAAATGGAAATAGTCGAAAGGACGCGTATAGCTATAGCCGGGCTTCCCGGGGAGCCCGTAGGCCATGGAAAAGTCCGCGCTCGCCTCGTTTTGTTTGATAGTTTCCGAACCGCCCTGGTCGCTCATGTCCGTATTCTGACTTACGCCGAGCCGCAGGCGCCAGAAAGTGGCCGGATCATGGCTGGGAAATACGGGCTTGAACCGGTCTCCAAAGGCAAAACGGTTGATCCCTGTGGGTGGTGAGAGTATCGTTGCACCCAACTCGCGCCAGAGCCCGGGTTTGTCCCCATCGCCCTCGAGCACCAGGCTGGCCATTCGGAAGAGCGCCTCCCCGAAGAAACTCCCGCCAATACCGCTGGCGATTTGGTCATTGACGGATGGATTCGTGGTCTCCCCGCCCATTTCCCAGAGAAAGCTGCCCACGTTGGTGTAAAGGAGCGATTCCCAGTAGTTAAGGCCCGCTGATCGCGCGAATCCCTGGTACATGGATCCCTGATACGGATGTCCGAACTGGTTCATGGCGAAGGAGTCCTGGTCAATCCCCCAGGGCTCGTGGACGAGGTGATCCCAGAAAGTGGACAGATTCGAGTTATAGGTTTTTTCCCCTGACGGCTCTACAGAGTTGGGGTAAGCAAGCCGGTCGTACACGTTGAGGAGAATGAGGAAGGCCGGGATTTCCAGGGCTGGGATGAGGTAGCACTTGCCTTTACCCTTCTCCCAAAACAGGTCAGGTGACGTCTCTCCGAGTTTTTCCTTCAACTGCGCTTCCTCGCTCATCAAGATATTTATGGTCCGGTTCGAGGCCATATCGGAAAGCTCAACCACATCCGGTGCTGACATATTATTATATCCAGGTTTTGAGGCCACGAGTGTGTAATTCCCCACGGCTGGAATACTCACTGAATAGTTACCCAACGCATCAGTAGTCGCTGTTCCGGCCAAAGCACTGGTACTTATATCTTTTACCGTGAGGATAACTCCTTGAATACCCTGGTTGTAAAAGATATCCTTTACGGAACCAGCGATGCGGCCTCCTTGGGCAAAGGCCCAGCTGGTAACAGAAAATACTACACCCACAAGGAGCACCGTAAGAATCGTCCTGATTTTTTTTCTTGCATGTTTCATGGTTTTTCCTTTCTTTTCATCCAGAAAGATAATGACCGGAAAAGGAATATGATTGGATGAAGTCTGTCTGAATAAAATACCTTTGGGGCAGATAAATAGACCAAATGGTGAACCGATTTATCAAAAAGGACAGTTGACTCGATACATTATTCGCACAATGATCGGCAACGCATCCTATATTTTGGGGTCAAAATCCTCTGAACCTACAATATCGATACTCCTATAGTTTAATCAGGAAAAAACAATATCTTATCATTTTATCATTGATTCTTTGTTCAACGTCAATGCCGCGTAATACTCGCTATCTTCCGCCTGATGAATAACTAGTCCGGCTCTATTTGACGGATAAATAAATGCACATTTGCTGCCTTGTTTATCGTAAAAATAAGGCGTCTTCCCTTCTTCGTAAATAACCACTGCCGGATACCCGTGATATTTATGCAATTGTTTCCATTCCCGTTTGGCATTCTCTTGCCTGAAATATTCTTCCAATTCCTGTCGGTGAGAAATTGTCGATGGTGATTGCATATAGAGATAAGACGTTGCACCGAGAAAGACAAAGATTAAGAGCACGGCTGCCATGATTGTAATATTGAGGCTGTATATCCGCAATTGATCGCAAAATGCTTGCCATCTTTTTTTAATATTCGTCAACATAATGGGATCTCCTTACTGTTTAAAAAGGCTTGTAAAGTAATGGGGTGATCTCATTCCTTCCGCACCCGGTCGTTCTTCATGCCTGCATTCTGCCTGTGCTATATTGCTATCGACCGGTTTTGATATACAGTAGTCTTTGCCGGACTATTTTGTTTCAAAAGCAAGGGTCCGGATCAAGGCAGAACACCTTTCCGGACCCTTAACCAACACTCTTATTGAACGACGATTTCAAAAAGAACCCTCATGTTTGCCTTTGCTGCTTTGGAGTAAAGCTTTTTAGGCGCTGCTTCGTACATTGCCGGGTCTGTCTCGCCATAGCCGATTGTGGAAAGCCTGTCCGGTGCAATGATACCTTCGTTAATGAGATATTCCTGGACAGCTTTCGCTCTTCTTTCACTCAGCTTCTGGTTGTACGCTTCAGTGCCGGCAGCAGAGGTATACCCTGCAATGCGAACTTTAGCCTTAGGGTTATCTTTCAGCATCTGGATGTTTCTTTTCAGTATCGTCTGCGCTTCCG
This sequence comes from Smithellaceae bacterium, assembly GCA_050008655.1. Lineage (GTDB taxonomy): Bacteria > Desulfobacterota > Syntrophia > Syntrophales > Smithellaceae > UBA4810. The sequence goes on along the minus strand of JBEKMF010000003.1, from coordinate 13,108 downwards.
GTGTAAGGGTCGATTTATCGAAATCAAAATGTAAGTCCTCGAGCGCAACGATGGTGACCTTCTCCTTTACGACCTCTTTATAACGAAAGCAATTTCCGGAGATTACTTTTTCCACAAAAGCGGCCATGGCCGTCGGAGTTGCCAGTTTATCAGCATTTACGTTATATCCGCCTTTAACGTTCTGCACAATCCGTTCTGAAAGGTCTTTCCCAGCGAGAGTATATCCTAACTGAATGGCATAAACGCAGAGCTTGTCGCCGTAGTCTGAGTTAACTCTGGAGATGGCGTCTATGACAGCTCGGTTACTAATGTCAGCTTTGTTTTTAATGTCACCCTCAATCGGACTCATATCGAAATCACTGACAATAATAAGGGCCGAATGACCATCCATCCCTTTGAGATCATTGCCTGCTGCTTTAATAGCTATTTCCAGAGGAGTGTCACCGGTGACAAATTCGATAGAGTTTATTGCCTTCGTATAATCTTCTTTGACCAGTGACTTCATTCCATAAATAAGAACAGTTTTATCGGCCCAGAAGGTCCTGAGCCCTGCGTTCAGCCTGATTTCCGGAATTGTCGCAATCATGTTTTTTGTAGTATCTTTCCCATACGTCAGGCGAGTTGGATTGTCCACAAACTGACGCTTAACATGCAAATCACCCATGGAAGCAGATTTGTCAAAAAGGACGATGAAATTGTTTGTTTTCTGAACCAATTGCCCTGATCTAATCTGCGGATTAAGATCAACCGGTTTAAATGTCGCGCAACCGGTAAATAGTACAAAAAACATCAACAAAAAAATTAATCCATAACCGATTTTTCTCATAATAAGATCCCCTTTACATTTCTTAGTCGTTAAGGTTCATTTATCACTGCCAGCCGGCAGTGGTCCTACAGTTTCTTTGGTCTTGGACTCGGACTACCCGATGGTTATCCGGTTCTTTACGCTCTTCGCATCATATTACGCCTGGTTCTCGATGGGGCAACGCGAGCCCCTTTGCTATATGAGCCTTTTTTATAGTCAGTCGGGTGAAGCTTTTATCATCCTGCTTTCTGTTCTGCTTTTCTACTTCCCCTCTCTTTCATGCCTGCCTTCTGCCTGTGCTATATTGCTATCGACCGGTTTTGATATACAGTAGTCTTTACAGGACTATTTTGTTTCAAAAGCAAGGGTCCGGATCAAGGCAGAACACCTTTCCGGACCCTTATCCTGATGCTCCTATTGCACGATTATTTCAAAAAGAACCCTCATGTTGGCCTTTGCTGCTTTGGAGTAAAGCTCTTTAGGCGCCGTTTCATACTCTGCCGGGTGTTTCTCGCCATAACCGATTATGGTAAGCCTGTCCGGTGTAACGAGGCCTTCGTTAATGAGATAATCTCTGACGGCATTCGCTCTTCTTTCACTCAACTTCTGGTTGTAGGCTTCAGTGCCGGAAGCAGAGGTATACCCGGCAACACGGATTTTAGCATTAGGGTTATCTTTCAGCTTTTGGACGTCTCTTTTCAGGATCGCCTGCGCTTCCGGTTTCAGGGTCGACTTGTCGAAATCAAAATGTATATCCTCAAAAGTAAGAACAATGATCTTCGGCTCAGCCGCGGCGGCCACAACCTCTTCCTTAGCCACGGGCGCAGGGGCAGGTTTGGACCCGCCGAACGCAAAAACTATTCCGAGAGTAACTCCAAGATTACTGTAGGTTTCTTGGAAAATCTCGGTAACTATATTATCCTGGACATCGAATCTGAGGGCAATATTGTCCGTAAACCAGTATTTCGCTCCTATACCAACATTAAAAAGAGGCATGTCCCCATGCGATATTAATGGGCTATAGTGGGCTCCTCCGATACCGGCAACGATAAAGGGGTTGAATCTACCAGTGGGTATAATATGATAGACGGCATCAACATGATAAAAAGTAGCGTCCACTTTATCCGCGCTGCCATTGAACTGTCCTTCCGTGGCATCAACTTTTGTGTCGTTATCAACGCGAGTATGGATAAATTCCCCGGCGACTTCAATACCAAAATATCTCGTGAAATTGTAGCCAACCCGTCCGCCAAACATGAAGTTGTTTTTCAGATTCTGACTGCTTTCGAAAAAATTGTAACCTACGAACGGCTCCACTTCAACGGTTCCTCCCCTTATCTCGGAGCGAGCAGACCAGGGCAGGAGAAAAAGAAAGGCAGCTGCCATCAGCGCTGCGCGATAAATTGATTTCATTGTACATCCTCCTTTATATTTTTTCATTTTGCTGTTGCCCTCCGGCTCTTAGAAAAAAGCCGTAGGGGATATCTCTGTGCCCAAAGAACGAGGTGTTGTCGAGAGGCCAAAAGGAGAAGGCTGAATTATGAAAAATAGCCTGTCTTTCCCTTTTTGCCTGCTTTCACCCCGAATACCTTCTGCCTTACGGGATGGTGATCTCGCTGAGGCCGCCGCCGCCCAGTGTCACAGCGCTATTCGAGAGCACACGGCCAGGTATCAATGTTGTGTTGGCGTCCAGGGTGATCGCGGCATCATTACCCGGCATGATGGTACCCAGGAATACGTTAGTACCAAGGATATGAGCTGCACCACCTGGCACCCAGAACACACTGGTATTGGTAGCGTTCGCGCTGCCACCAAAGGCCACCGTGACAGTGGATGATGTGGTCAAAGCACCGGAGGAGAGGAAGATGTATACACCGGGATTAGTGAAGGTAAGGTTTGAGTCGACAGACATCGCCCCATCGACACAATATACGCCTGGTTGCAGCGTGGCTCCGCCAAAATTGTGCGCAGAAGTGAAGTTGAAATCTGGACCTGCACTACATGGACGGGCTTGGGCACAGGCAATGGCCGTTAGCATATCGGCCGATGCGGCCACATACTCCGGATCGGTACCGGTGTAATTGTGGAAACCGGCGCCCTGGGTAAGGGTGCAACTTTGCGTTGATGCGGCGACATCACCGTTGACCGTGAAAGGTAGTGTACAGGTGAGCGCACCTGTAAGCGGTGGGCCAGCCAACACGCCAAAGTTAGCTGCCGCTCCCATGTCCACGGGTCCGGGTCCATCACAGCTTGCGGGTCCGAGGCCGCCGGTGCCGCCGGTGCCTTCACCGCCTAACCACTTATCGGTTTCACCTCCATGTCCTCCGCATCCTGTAATTAAAAAAATACTCAGGATTAACATAATAAATGCAAGATAAACTTGCTGCGCCTTAAATCTTTTCATAACCCCTCCTCCTTTTCCTTCACAAATTTTGTTGTTTTCGTATTTTTGGCCATACCAAAAAAAATCTTTTCTCATTCTCACCTCCTTCATGTTTGCTCTCCTTTTTTTGACAAGGCCTTGCTTTCTTTTGGTCTTCGACTACCCGGTAGTCATCCGGTTCTTTACACTCTTCACATTATATTACGTCTGGTGCTCGAGAGGGCAATGCGAGCCCCTTTGATATATATGAGCCTTTTTTATAGTCAGTCGGATGAAGCTTTTATCATCCTGCTTTCTGTCCTGCTTTTCTACTTCCCCTCCTTTTCATGGCTTCCTTGTTGCTGCTGCGATTGCTGAGGTTGTCCCTTCTGATGTTGTGGTTGCGGTTTTTGCGGCCGCTGCACTTTCTGCTGAGGTTTCTGTTTTGGTTGCTGAATCTGAGTTTTTTGCTCTTTTCTTTGCGGCTGCTGCACTTTCTGCTGAGGTTTTTGTTTTTGTTGCTGAACCTGAGGTTGTCTTTGTTGTTGACCTTGATGTTTCTGAACCTCGGGCCTCTGTTGATATTGCTGTTGCCTTTGTTGTCTTAATTTCTGTCTCTGTTGTTGTGGTCGAGGTTGATAGTTCTGAACACCCCAGGTTCCATGCTTTTCCCAATGTCGATCATTTTGCCAGCCCTTCCAGTTCCGTTGAAGTTGTTGGTGGGGAATCCGTTCATGTTCCCATCGATGCCCGTACCAATTACTGTCTCTGTAGTACCCTCTCCAACCTGGATCTACATCAAAGTAAAAACTTGGAACGCTTCGATAATAGCCCCAACCTGAGTCGTAGTAACGCGAGCGATACCAGCGTCCTTCCCAAGGACGCCACCACCAGCCTCCATAGAAGAAGATGTCCTCGTTTACGTCAGGGACAACGTAGACATACGTCTCCGGCAGTACTACCACCTCCGGTGGTGCGGCAAATACGATGGGCGGCGGCAGACCAATACTAACGTTTACATCTGCCCTTGCCATCATTGGAATAGGAAGTACAATTACCAATGCCAAAAGCAATGTTCCCAAAAATAACTTTTTCATTCTGTTCTCTCCTATACATATCAGTGTTTTGCCTCTCATCAGCCTTTCTTACCTCCCACAACCAGCAGCACGATGCCGCCCACGAGCGCAATCCCCCCAAAAATAGGCGACAATGGAATCGTTTTAGTCTTCTCCGTCGTCATCTGGATGGGGCCAACATCGACAACCTTTTCTCTGGTCGTGTAGGTGATGCCCTGGTAAACGAACGCCGCAATTCCCAGAACGATCAGTATGATCGCAATTATATTCTTTGGTCTCATAGAACCTCCCTTTTCCTTGGCTTTAATGGGACAATAAGGACTTGCTTTGCTACCCTCGTCGCTGAATGAATCCGACTATCAGGACAATGATGGCAATGACCAGCAGAATGTGAATAAACCCTCCCATCGTGTAACTGGTTATGAACCCCAGCAACCACAGAACGATCAGTATTACAGCAATTGTCCACAACATATGATTCTCCTTTCTGATTGTTTATTCCCACTGCCGGCTCTTGCATCACCATACCAGCCGGCAGTGAACATACAGTCTCAGTCTCTTTGGTCTTGGACTCGGACTACCCGATGGTCATCTGGTTATTTACACCCTTCACACCTTTTACGTCCTTAGCGAATTTGGCGGCCAGGTCTTTTTCGGCTGCATTTTTCGCCTTGCCTGTCAACGTAACCACACCCCTCTTCGTAGCGACAGAGGTGTTGAGGGCACTGGTCGAGCGGTGATAGAGCAACGTCATCTTCACCAGGGCGGTGATGGAAGCGTCATCAATCTTTGAGCCCATCGTTTGCTTCTTTTTCGCTGTCTTTCCTATGGTCATCTCATTTTTTACGCCTTTAACCCCTTCGACATCCTTAGCGTATTCGGTCGTCAGATCCTTTTGTGCCATACTGTTCGCTTTGCCTTGCAGGGTGACGATTCCGTTTGTGGTGTTAACCTCCGTCATGGAGCTCACGTTCTGATGAAACAGGAGCATGGTTTTCACTTTCGTTGTGATCCACGCATCCGAGTTCTTAGGGGGCGGTGTACCTTTGATTTCCAGCTTGTTGTCCACACTCTTGACACCGGGGAGGCCTGCTACGGTTTCCTGGGCCAATGACTTGTGGGATTCTTCGGAAACGGTTCCCGTCAAGGTGACGGCGCCATCCTTAGACTGAATATTAATGTCATCATTCTGAAGGTAGGTCTTGAACACATACGACTGCTTGGCCGATGATTCGATGCGGCTGTCCATTTTCGACGCATACACAGTCGCGCTGAGAGCCAGCAGAACTACAACCGCCACCATCATTACTACCAATCTATAAATTGTTTTCATTTGTACGTTCTCCTTTTGTTGTTGTTACTGTTGTTTTTTGAACTCCTTTACTCCGGAGACCTCATAGTTTATGGGACAGTGGTTATCATGGCATCGCTATACTCAGGCAACCACGCAGACCCAGCGCCCATGCACTGTCATACGGATGTTTCTTACGTCTTCATAATGTGTTTACCTGCTGGGCGATTCTTTACCATACCTTTTCCACCAGGCCTCTTCGCCGCACGCCGTTTAGCTGCTGTCATTCTGCCGCCTCTGCTTTTCTTTGCCATCTTGAACGCCTCCTTAAATTGCTTGGTTTCCGTGATGGTCGTGATTTATGTTTCACTGAGTTATGGTATCGATGCCCAATACAACCTCGGTCAGGTATCCAAGGACACGCTGGTACATGATACGCCGCTCTCTCACTACTTCCCCAAAACCTTCTTGACCTGACCGATCTTTTCCTGAACTTTGCCGGCTATCTTTTCCCCGGTACCTTCAGCTTCCAACTCGGGATCGTCGTTTAGTTTCCCGGCAATCTCCTTGAGCTTACCCTTTACTTTGTGAAACTTGCCTTCTGCCTCGTCCTGCGTGCTGGATTTCATGGTATTCCTCCTTCGTCTATTTCACGATCAGATCATTCTTTACGGATTTGACCCCCTGGACTCTCCTTACGATTTCATTCGCTTTATCGACGGCCTTTTGAGAATTAACGAAGCCGCTCAGTTGAACAGTGCCCTGGTAAGTTTCAACACTGATCTGGAATGACTTTAAAAAATCATCCGCTGCCAGCAGAGATTTTACTTTGGTCGTGATGACCGAATCGTCAACGTATTCACCTGTACTTTCATGTGTGCGTGTCGATGCACAGGCGGCAAAGGTAGCGATCAGCAAAAGAAGAATTAAAAAGCGTAAAAAGTGCATAATGATATTTCTCTTTTTCACAGCGGTAACTTCTCCCTGTAAATTTGATTGCGTAAGGGCTCAAATCGCTATAATATTTTTTTCCCCTGAATAAGTCGGACCACTAACACGATGATAGCAATGACCAGTAGGACGTGAATAACCCCACCCATCGTATAGCCAGAGATCAACCCCAACAGCCACAATATTACCAGTACCACAACAACCGTCCACAACATTTAATCCTCCTTTTTGATTGTGCATAATCACTGCCGGCTATTGCATCATCATATCAGCCGGCAGTGATTATGCAGTTTCTTTGGCCTTCGACTCGGACTATTCGATGGTCATCCGGTTCTTTACACTCTTCACACCGTTTATGTCGTTGGCGAGTTTGGTGGCCAGGTTCTTTTCGGCTGTGTTGCTCGCCTTGCCGTACAATGTGACCACGCCACGCTTCGACTCGACCTTGGTGTTAATGGCGCTGGTCGAGCGGTGAGATAACAACGTCATCTTGACCTGAGCGATGATGGAAGCGTCATCAATCGTTTCGCCCACCGTTCGTGTTTTTTTCGAAGTCGCTGTCACGGTCATTTCATTATTTACGCCTTTAACCCCTTCGACATCCTTGGCGTATTCAGTCGTCAATTCCTTTTGTGCTTCACTGGCGGCATCGCCTCGCAGGGTCACGACACCGTCTTTGACGTCAACCGCGGTTGTGCCGGCGCTCACGCTCCGATGAAACAAGAGCGTGTCTTTCACTTTATCCCGGATCCACGCATCCGAGTTTGCGGTGGGGGGTGCACCTTGGACTTCCAGCCTGTTGTCCACACTCTTCACACCCGGGATTCCTGCTACGGTCTCCTCGGCCAATGATTTATTGAAGTTGTCGGCGACGATCCCTGTCAAGGTTACGGCGCCGTTCCTGGACTCGACTTTGATATCATCATTCTGAAGGTAGGTCTTGAACACATACGAATTCCGGGCAGTTGATTCGATGCGGTAATCCATCTGGGACGCGTGCACAGGCATGCTGAGCATAAGCAGTGCTACTGCTGCCACCATTAGAGATATAGAATACCTTGCTTTCATGGTACGTTCTCCTTTCCCGTACAGGACCACGCAGGTCCTGGCAGGCAATTGTAATAACCAGGGGGGAAATGGGAAACAGGCTGAATTTTGAATGGCAGCCTGTTTCCCCATCCTAATTCTATCTCGCTTTTATACTACCTTCTGCCTTATGGAGCAGTAACGGGATTGGCGTCTAAGGTAACCTCAGTCTGCGCAAACGCTCTGCCGTTAAATACTGCGCCTGTTTGCATGATAACCTGCTTGGCGCTCAATATAATTCCATTGAACGTAGAATAGGTTCCGAGAGTTGCCCCGATACCACCACCGACCTGCCAGAAGATGTTCTGGGGCTGTGCGCCACCAGCAAGTAAAACCTTAATACCAGCGGGGACGCTGCCACCGGAGGCGATATTGAGATTTCCCGACATCTGGAAAATCCAAACATCCGTTGCTGAACCCGTAATGGTGATATCCCCTGTTATATCAACATCGCCAGGGGTATCCCAAGTGTAGGTGCCAGGGACAAAGTTCTGCCCGTTGAGAGTTCCACCGCCCACGTTAAGATTGGAAGCACCAGTTCCGTGTGGCCTTCCAGTTGCATCGGTGTACGCGGTTCCCATGTCGCCTACCGCGTTGTCCACGGTGGTCTTGTTAGCTCCGGGACCAGGCTGAACACAACTATTATCAGCACTACCGCCCGGACCGCCTGCGTATGCAGCTAGCGCATCAACCGTGTAGATTCTCCCCGTCATTTCCGGGCACCGTACACCAATAGCTGCACCGGTAGTTGGACTCAATCCAATATTTCCGGTAATAACCGAACTATGGCTTCCGGTGTCCGTGATTGCTGCTTCTGCCAGGATAACAAAACTGCCGGCTTTTCCAAGATCTACGCAGTCCGCTCCCGAGCAGACTGCCCCCAAGATCGGACCTCTAGTAATATGATCACCATCACTACCGCCACTACTGCATCCGGTAATTAAAAAACCGCTCAGGATTAAGATAAACAAATAAAAATTTTGTTGAGCCTTAAATCTTTTCATAAACACTCCTCCTTTTCTTCTTTAATTATGAGCATTCTTCTTGCTCGCAACCGACGAGCAATTGTAATAACCAGGAAAAAATGGGAACAGTCTGAATTTTGAAAAGCAACCTGTTCCCTTATCGTATCTTTTTTTCACACTACCTCCTGCCTTACTAAGGTACGGTAACGGTGATAGAGGTCTCGGGAGGGGTGGTGGTCATTGAAAACGCGCCGGCCCCGGCCGCACCCGCTAATAATCTGCCCAACACCGTTGAGCCGCCTGAGATCGAGAGAGTCCCACCGGCCAGTATGTTTCCATTCCAGGTTGTTCCCGTTCCGATGGTTGCGGCACCACCGATAATAAACCAGACGTTTCTGGCCTTGGCCTTGTTGATCAGTTCAATCTGGCTCGGATTTGTACGAATGCCCGAGTCAGTAAAATCGGAATCTACCTTAATGATGAAAATAGCGTTCGCATGCCCCTCGGCATCGAGCTGGCAAGTCCCGCCTGCCGCTAGATTAAGGACAGTCTCATGATAGACGCCAGGTGTGAGGATTTGCCCGGCTAGTTGACCGCTGAGGTGACTTGTAGCAAAAGTATCTATTTTGGCTTTGCCCTCGATCCACGCGGTATGCAAATCGTTCGTGACCTGCTGCGCGAAAGCGTCGTCGGGACCGCCGGCATAGTATATTGACCCAGTCACGGTCATTCCCGTGGGATGAGCCCAGGTCTTAAAACCTGTGCAGTCCGCGCTAGAACCACCGGAGCCACCGGTGGAATCAGTACATGCAGCATTGGGATACAACGCTACATCCCCATCAACCACGGTAACACCGCTTGAGGTCATTCCGGCTTGCGAGGCAATTCCGAAAGTAGCGGCACTTCCAAGGTCTATGGCGAGATGGCCCGAGCCTCCTCCGGCATGATCACCATCACTACCGCCAGTACCGCATCCCGTAATTAAAAAAATACCCAGGATTAAGATAAACAAATAATAAGTTTGTTGAGCCTTAAATCTCTTCATAAACATTTCTCCTTTTCTTCTTTAGTTCGGTCTACTCGATGGTCGTCCGGTTTTTTACACTCTTCACGCCATTTACGTCGTTAGGCGAATTTGGTGGCCAGGTCCTTTTCGGCTGTATTGCCGGCTTTACCGTACAATGTGACCACACCGCGCTTTGTCTCGACCTTGGTATTCAGGGCACCGGCCTAGCAGTGATGGAAACGTCATCACTCTTTCATCCGTTCTTCGATTGCATCTCCGCCATCCCGGCCGGGTGGGAACCGGTGTGGAATATACTTTCACGGGACTCTTGAAGAAGGTTCATCGCCCCCCGGATCACCCTGAAATACTCCGACTTCCGGTGGGTCATAAAGCTCTCCTGGGTATCCCATTCTTCAAGAAGAAAGAGTTGATTTTCATCATCGATACTCTGGCAGAAGTCGTAGCTCCGACACCCCTTCTCCATCCTTGTTAGAACGGACAGTGAAGTAATCGTCTGTGACAACTCCATACGCTTCTCAGAAAGGACATTCATTCGTGTGATAACCAGGATCATAAAAATAGTAATAGCAAATGGCCTGCCAATAGCTGACGGAAAATCATAAGTTTGGATTCATTTTTAATAACAGCCGGTTAGCTTAAGAGGAGAGAATGGTAGAGGCGTATGAAATAATTCGTTTGGCCTCAATATTTGGTGGAACCTCAGTATATTGAGGGATACTTTGAACGGGAACTGGACAGCTAATCCGGTTCTTTTGTCTGCGGCCGGACTATCCCGAGCTTATTCATTCTCGCTCTTAAGGTGCTAGGGTGGAGGCCCAGGATCGCTGTGGCATTGTCCTTTCCCTCGATGCGCCAGCAGGTTTCAGAAAGGATTTTAAGAATTTGGTTCCGCTCTATATCTTCCAATGTTCTTACAGCTGATGAAATTTGTGGGGATGAAATCATCATTTGATACTTTTGGCTTTTTATACAATTCTTCACGGCTGTATTGCCGCAGCAGAGTTTTCAGTTCAGGAATATCCTAGGCCTGTTGATTATCGTCGCCATATTGCTTCTTGATAGTAAGTATCTCGTCCTGGATGGCAAAGAAAGCATCCACCACATCCGGATCAAAGTGGCTTCCCCTCCCTTCCTTAATAATGGCCAGTGATTTCTCCACAGAGAATCGTTCCTTATAGGGTCGTTTGGAGGTCAGGGCATCGAATACATCTGCGATTGCCGTGATGCGGCCGGCGATTGGTATCTCTATACCCTTTAGACTATTTGGGTAGCCACTTCCATCCCACTTCTCGTGATGGTGCTGAGCGATAGTTTCTCCTAGCCTGATGAATTCAGCGTCCGAGCCCTTGAGGATTTTGGCACCGATGACCGTATGCTGCTTCATAATTTCCCACTCCGCCGGATCCAGCTTGGCTGGTTTCATCAGTATCAGGTCGGGTATACCTATCTTACCCAAATCATGCATGGGCGCTGCATAAAGAATGGTTTCAATAGTACTTTCGGTAAGTCCCAGGCGGCGGGTAACGGCAGCGGCATAACGGCTCATGCGCTTGATATGTGCGCCAGTTTCCTTGTCCTTGTACTCAGCGGCCATGGACAGCCGGTAAATAGTTTCCAGCGAAGCTGCCTTTATCTTCTCCAAGGCCTGCTTTAATTCCTCGGTCCTTCTGGTTACCTCGGACTCCAGTTCTTTTTGGTAATTACTCATCAAGTCGTTGTAGGCCTTGACCTTCAGCAGGGACCGGACCCGGGCTAAAAGCTCCATCTTATCAACAGGCTTGGAAATAAAATCATCACAACCGGCTTCAATTCCCTTTACCCGGGCTTCCGTTTCCCGCAGTGCGGTAACCAGGATTATCGGAAGCAGTCGATGTGTATTATCTTGCCTGATCCGGCGGGTAACTTCAAAACCATCCATGCCGGGCATCATTACATCCAGCAGAATCAGATCGATTTGCTTGCCGGAAAGTTTTTCCAGCGCTTCTTTACCGTTTACCGCCGTAACAATTTCATAACCCTGGGGAACAAGATGTGCTTCGAGAAGTTCAATGTTTTGAGGTTGGTCATCAACAACTAAAATTACTGGTTTGGCTTCCATTTTCTATCTTTTTTAATTCGGTAGCGAGCGCATTCCCCATAACTTGCCGCGGAGAGCTTCAATTTGACTTTTCCACATATTAGTAAGTTAGCACTTATCCCGTTTATCGGGGTTAGAAAACTCACTTAATAAATTGACTAATTTCTTTCGCAAAGGTGCGCGTATTTATCGGTTTACCTATAAATCCGCTGTTAGTTATGTTGTTTATCTTTTCTCTGCCTTCTGCCATAACCGAAGCAGTCACAAAAACAATGGGGATATCGCTGGTCTCTTTGTCTTGACGCAATATCCTGGCAGCTTCGGTACCACGCATATCTGGAAGCCGCACATCCATAAGTATGATATCCGGTTTTTCTCTCCGGGCAATGGCAATTCCATCAGCAGCATTTTCCGCTACAAATACTTCAAAGCCGGCGACCTCCAAAAGATCTTTTTCCAACATCAGATTGTTTCCATTATCATCGACAACTAATGCTCTCTTCCTCACCTCACACCACCCCCCTAGATACAATAGGTAAAGTAAACCTGACTTCGGTGCCTTTATTTATTCCTTCCGACTCTACGGAAAAATTCCCGCCGTGCAGCTCAACCAGCTTTTTAGAAAGCGGTAAACCTAGTCCGGTCCCCTCAGTTACACGAGAATATGGGGTATCGACACGGAAAAAACCTTCAAATATTTTCTCCATGTTTTCAGATGCGATACCGACTCCTGTATCCCACACCACTACTTCTATCCCGGAATCGGCTTTTCTCGTAGAGGCCCGCATGCCAATTTTACCACCCTCGGGGGTAAATTTAACTGCGTTGGAAAGCAGGTTGTAAATTATCTCTTTTACCTTGAGCTCATCGGCCTCAATATTCGGCAGATCCTCGGCTATTTCCAGCAACATTTCAATTTTCTTTTTGCTGACCATATCCGCTACCAGCATTGAAATATCATTTAACAGGTTTTTCATAGGTAAGCTGGATAATTCCAGCTTCATCTTTCCGGCCTCAACCTTTGCCATATCCAGTATCTGATTTATCAGTAAGAGCAGATGCTTTCCACTGGTTAAAACATTATTAACGTATTTCTTCTGCTTCTCATTAAGCACTCCGAAAGTCTCGTCGTATAATACCTCAGAGAAACCGTTAATGGAATTAAGCGGGGTCCTGAGCTCATGTGACATGTTGGCCAAAAATTCAGATTTTACCTGAGCGGTGCGTTTTAACTCGGCGGCCAACTCCTTTAACTCTTCATGGGCTTTTTCCAGACCGTTTTCTATCTCCCTGCGCTCGGTGATGTCCTCGATGGCCAGAAGGATTACCCGCTCTTTGCCCGACAATCTTTGAATTTGCCGGGCATTCAAAAGCATTATGCGCCGGCCAATGGTTGCAAAATCGTGCTCCACCTCATAGTTATCAAAGGTTGCCTTTTGGGGAAGGATGGTTTCCAGCAGTTCCCGCA